>JBAPTR010000208.1:0-35960 GCA_049282265.1 Desulfatiglandaceae bacterium
AGGCACACCCTATGGCCTTCGGGTCATGGGCCTTGATAAATCCGGCCATGGGCAGGTGGCACACGACACACCCTTCGCGGTGCCCCAACACTTTTGGCAGTTCCTTCAACTCCTTATTGGGTGCGGTGAAAAACCAGACCAAGGAAACGATTGCCGCCACGACCGCCATCATCGCGGGCAAAAGGTTTCTTAATGTTTCCGGCCGGGTCATGGCGCACCCCAGGGAACCACCCACTGCCAATCGGCACCCCTGAAAAACCAGCCCATCACGCTAAGGCCCACATAGACTATAAAACCGGCGGCCATTAAACGCTTCAGCATCTTCGAACCCGGCTCTGAAACAAGGGGCAGTATGCACAGGGTGAGAAAAATTGTACCTCCCAACGCAAGAATCCATCCCGGCCGTGAAGTCCAGTGCAGCATTTCCTGAAGTCCAACGAAATACCACGGCCCTTTCACATGGGCTCCCGGCCCCTCCGGCTGAAGAATGGGAAGCCTGAGTGAAGACATTATCATGGAAGATGCCAGGACATAGACCACTGAACGCCACTCCGGCCAAACCCGCCCTGCATGCTCCAGGGTAAAGATCAGGACAAGCAAAGTGGCAGTAGCAATATGGTGCGTATAGATAAGCTGGAGACTATTGGAACTGCCAAGAAGCAAGAACCGCAGGGTATTGCCACCTGTGGGCAGCATGCCCAAAAGGCCCTTTATTACCTGCAGGGCCAGGACGCCCCCCCTGTCCGCCTTCAGCATGAAACCCGAAATCATCAAGAACATGACCAGGGGGACGATAAGTGTCAGCCGTAACCACAAGCCCCTTGAAACTCCCCGCTCGCCGTTCTTCGACAATTGATCTATAAAATGGAATGCAGCCAGTATGAGAAAAAATTGCGAACTCCAGTAGTGTATGGCCCTTATGAAGGTGCCCCCTAGGTTACTTAAGATCATAACCTGCAACGAGTCAGCGGGTCTGTTCACGTCATAGCCAAAGGCCAACGCAATGCCGGAACCAATGGCAACAAACAGGGCAGCATGGGTTAGAAGACCTGGCGAGGGAAAGAAGCGACTCCAGGAATTAAAAAATCCCTTGATGAGGGAGGGTTGTTGATTAGGTGGGGCGTTCAATAATCAGACTCTTTTCCTTTGAATCGATATGGTGGCGCAAGCGAGCAAGATCATAAGTCGCAGGACCGCTCAAGACCCTCCCATTTATAGAGTACTTGGACCCATGGCAGGGGCAGACAAGTTTATCCCCCTGCCTTCTGTCCACGATGCATCCCAAGTGACTGCAACGAGCAGACATTGTTATATAATTGTTCCCATCACGGTTTACAATAATGTCCTCGTGAAACGTCACTCCCTGTGGCAGGTCCAAGGGCAACCGCTTCGGATTCTCCTCACTCCTCATGCGGTACAGTCGTCCCTTAACCATGGAACCGAAAAACAGTGCCAGGAGCGCAAGCAGTCCACTTCCAATCCATTGCAGGAATTTCCGTCTTCCGTTATTCATATCAAGAAAGCCTTTCACGCCTGGACCATTATAAAGCCTCTTATGCAATTGTCCAGTTGATATGACCCTTTCAGAACGAGTATTTTCTTAACAACGGCGAGGTCTTGCAAAAAAGCACGGTGACTTCATCACCGGGAAAAAGGAGGGCGGCTTTAAAGGTGCAATACTCTGTGGACACATGGTCCGAAGGGATTGGTCAGGGGTTATTCTTGTTTTTCTTAAAGGGCCTTTTCAACTTGTTCGTTTGTCCAACGGATATGGAACGCCCGATTCCACACCCTTCAAAAAAAATCCCAGTGAGTTCATCACTGGGAAGAGGTAACCCGGCCTTGTGTTACAAAGACCGTCCGGTTGGATTAATCCCCATCGGTGTAGAGTTCACCCTCGGGGATCTTTTCACCCGGCCGCCAGGTTGAGAAGGACGATGTCGAAATAAAATCTCCTTTCTTAGCCGTTCCATCCACCCATACGATCCGGGTATGGCATTCCCAGACCCTTCGCTCAAGGGTTTTTTGGCGTTCCTCCAAGGCCTTTTCGGCCTCCTCTCTCGTCTCATGAACGGAAAAAACTTCTTTTGCCTTTTTGTTGGGTTCGCGTTCGTCATAAATGAGTGCATACATGAGAGATACCTCCTTTCCTGCTTTTGGCCTAAAAACCGAAAAAGCGGATGGTTCTTTATGGCTCAGGACGAGATTCATCCGAACATCACTCAAAAAATCGCTGTTCACAACGGATTGAAGCCTCACCAAAAGCCTTGTACAGCTCCTTGAGCCTCGCGTTTGCGACCTCCATTTGACCTTCTTTTTCCTGCGCCTCCCTGTCTGTCTGATAGCAGGCAAAACACCTCTGGAAATTATGCTTTTTCCCGAGCGCGTCGGCCGTAAAATTGACCGTCAGAAAAGTCTGTGAATTCTCCTGATTTGCAAAGTGCTCCACTGCGGGAACATATTCCAGAATAAGATCAACCGATACCTCGGTACCCTCCCTCGTCATGTGGATATAATCATCCATGGTCAATGTCAAGTCGTGTTCTTCCTTGTAACCGTCAAATTTGACCAGCATGTCTTCCAGGGTGAACAGCCTCTCTTCCACCTTGATGCCTGCCCCTTTTAACGAATGATAATCTCTTTCGAGATAGCGGTTTGCGATCATGACCGCCTGTGATACGTGAGGGCAGAGATTGTGAGGGCATCCGCGCGCGTAGCATTTCCTGAAGGAATAGGGCCTTCCGTCTATTTCCCCTTCGAAATTACAGAAAAAGACATGGGCCTGGAAGGCGTTATTCCGGTGTATAAAATCCACGGGAATCACATGGAAGCTTGCGTTGCATGTTACCTTGGAACCTTTCTCTTTGCAAGAGACAAGTTCGGCGATACGATGTATTGATGTTCTCGGCTCGGACATATGGATACCTCATTTAATTGTCCGCGGGGTCTCCTTAATGCCTCTGTCTGTCTTCGGGTTGCCAGGGTCTTACTTCTTGAGCACCTCGAATTCCCCGCGTATAAGCAATGGCCTCTTTTAATAGACCAGAGAAGCACTCGATTCGAGCAAGGCCTCGGTCAGCTTCGCGGCAGCCATGATTTCCGCCCCTTCGATCAGATCAGACTCCAGGATTTTTCTTTCCTTGATACAGGGCGTACACACCCAAAGCTTACCCCCCAGTTCCCTGAAATTGTCCACCAGTTCCTTTAAAGGGGGAAGGCCCGCTGCGAAGACATTCTCCATGACCCCTTTTTTTGCCAGATAAACACCGGTACTCTGAAGGGCCACTATGACCTCCACGTCCATGGCCAGTGCTGCCACTCCCAGCACGAACGGCAACGAGGCCCGTTCCGGATCCTCTCCGGCGTGCGTTGCGATATAGAGCACCATTTCTTTCTTTTCTGTCATAATTTTTCTCCTCTCATTTCAAGTTTGATGACTTTACAAAGTCATCAAGTTTGTTTTCCGTGCCAATATATTCAAAGTGTATGACGCGCAATCAACGACGACAAATCTTCCACGTCTGCTCCCGACTTTCTCAGATTGCCGAGACAAATAGGACACATGGCCACAATTTGTTGTCCTGTGGAACGAAGTTCGTCCACCCTTCTCTCCATGACTTCCTTCGACAAAGCAGGAGAAATGGACTCGGCAGGACCTCCGCAGCAACTGGTAAACGTCCCGGAATTCCGTACCTCGTCAACCGTCACGCCCATATTGGCCAAGACGTTTCTGGGTGCATCGGAGAGCTCCAGGTACCTGCCATAAAAGCAGGGATCATGGAGGGTCACGTGCAACCCGTCCTTTCCATTATTGGACTTCAGGTTGAGGACTTCGAAGTATGCCTTTACCTCAAAGGTTTCTCCCGTATATTTCGGGTAAAGCACCTTCAAGGCGTACGTGCTGTGGGGATCCACGGTAATAATCTTTTTCACCCCTGCCTTCTTCAGTTTTCCTGCAACATATTTTGCATGTTTCACAAACCCTTCCTGATCGCCCAGATCATACAACAGGATGCCGCTGTAGTCATCCAATTTCGGTTTGTAGCAAAAATCCACGTTGGACTTGGTGAGCATCGTGGCTATGTTCTTGAGAATCCGGTTTGCCCTGATTTTCTCTTTCCTTGGGGTCATCATGGCAAGGCCGATGCCCGAAAGCCTGCTTGGCTGATACTTGGCAAACCTGCTCAGGATACCGCCCAGTTTGGTATCTTCGTATTTTTCCAGAAACTGGGTAGACTTTTCAATATACGGGTTGAACTGATACATCAGGCCGGTGAAGAGCAGGGCATCACCCTTTGAGCGAAGGGGCATCTTTTTCCACCAGGTATTGTCCAGGCTTTTGGGAATGCCGAAGGGCCCTCTCGTCTTTCTCACATTGGCGGCAACTGCATCTATGATATCTTTCGGGTTATACATCTCAGGACCTCCTCCACTGGTCGACAACGTATCGTTTGAGACCGAGGATCACCTCGCCGGGATCAGCCTCACGCGGGCAGGTCTTTGTGCAAAGACCACAATGGAGGCACCGCCAGAGTTCTTCAGGTTTTTCAAGAATACGTTCCTTGGCGCCCAACTGGATGTAGCGGACCATCCTCCTGGGAAAATGTTCATAAATAAGTGGGCATATGGCAGCACAGGTACCACAATTGAAACAATCAAGGGCTGTATCAACACCAAACCGGTCCAGCTCTTGGGCAAATCCCGGGTCAACAACAGTCATTATCCAACCTCCTCGAAGGATTCAGGAAATCTCTTTTTTGACAGGATGAACAGCATTGACTTGGTTTTAACTTATCTATCCTGCCAAATAATCCGCACTCCGGAATCCATTAGGACTCTTCTTGAACAGGGGTCTCTGCTGAGAGTTTGTACCGGAAATAACCCCCGTCCTTATCTCCCTCCAAGATCTCCCCGTATTTCTTTAATGTAGCAAGGTACCAAAACACCTGTGCTGACGGCATGTTCGTTTGCTCGACGATGGCAGGCACGGTTGCCCCATCACCGGTTATTATCGCCTTTATTTCCTTTATCGCCTTATTGTGCTCCTTCATTCTTGCCGAGGCAGCTGCGATATGCTTCTTGCGAGCCTTTCGGAGCGCCTTCATGGCTTCTTTCCGCGCATCCTTGTCAGCAGTATTCTCCGTCATGGGAACCTCTCTCATATTTTCCAAAGGATATCCGACAATGCTATTTCAAAATGACACTTACGCCACCAGTTCATCAGCGACGATCATGTCCACCATGTCTTCATATTCCAGCAACGTCCAGCCCTTGATATCGATGGCGTTCTCGGGGCATACCGCTACGCAGGCCCCGCACCCCAGGCAAACGGCGGCAAAAACCTGGGCCCGTTGTACTTTCTCTCCCTCCACCAGCATTTCAACCATGTTGAGGGCCCCTTCCGCCAGGCATGCCTCAACACAAACGCCGTGTCCCTTGCATTTCTGGAGGTCGACCTCCGCGACAAATGGATCCAGCTCTACAAAACCCTTTCCAAGCATGACAGCCGTCTTAACCGCCGCAGCGCCCGCCGCGTTGCATGTCTCCCCCACATCCATCGGGGCCTGACATGTCCCCGCAAGCAGAAGCCCTGTGATGGACAATTCAACAGGGCGCAATTTGGGATGAACCTCGAGGAGAAACCGATCGGTTCCCACCGGCAATTTCATCATGTCCACCAGATCAGGAATGGGAGTCGGCTCCATGCCTACAGCAAGGACAACCAGGTCGGCAGGAACTTCGACTTCCTCGTCGAATGTCAAGGTATCCTTCACTTTTACCATCAGGGGATACCCTTCAGCCGTGCCGTTCCCTGTTACCACGGGAGGTTCCTCGGGCAGAAACCGCAGGAACACGACACCATTGTCCGAGGCATCGTTATAGAGCTCTTCCTGTCCTCTCCCATATGTCCTGATGTCGCGGTAAAACTCATAGATCCTCGTCTCCGGGTAGGTCTGACGTATGGCATTTGCCGCATTGATTGTTGCCGTGCAGCATGTCCTCGAACAGTACTCGTTCAGGTTGCCGGACTCGTCCGGTTCGTGGATACCCGGGATATGCCTGCTTCCTACGCAATGAATCATGGCAATGCTTCGAATTTTCCGACCGTCTATTTTGAGAGCCTTTCCTTCTTTCCGGTTTTCTGCCAGGATTCGTATGAATTCCGGCAGGGTGACGACCTCTTTATGTTCCCCGAATCCATATTCTCCCGTCCTGGGCTGATAGGGTTCGAAACCGGTGGCGAGCACAACCGTTCCTGTCTCTATTTTGACTTCCTCTTCTTTTTCCGGAATCGCGCCGGGATACACTCCGATAAATGGCACAAATTCACCGGCTGCCTTCCCGGATTCCTTCACCGATTCAAGCCTTTTTCGATCTTCTTCTGAGAGGGAATCCGTTGTCTTGACCTTGAGACTAAAATTGCCCACATACCCGTCAAAACCGACAACCCGGGCGCAGGTATATACGGTAATGACGGGATCATCCAAGACGGCAGCTGCAAGCGCTGAGACAACGCCGGAAGCCTTTTCTCCGGTAGGAGCCAGTCTATCGAGTTGTGCGGTCCTTCCGCCCAGAAAGGGAGACTTCTCTATCAACACCACCTCAATCCCCCGGTCCGAGAGATCTTTCGCCGCCTTGAGCCCCCCAACACCACCACCAATAATGGTGGCATGCTTTTTCGCATCAACCCTAATGGGTTCAAGCGGCTTGAGATTTCTTGCCTTGCCCACCGCGGCCGCTACCAGGCGCGTCGCCTTATCAGTCGCGCTCTGTCCATCGTGGACCCAACTCACCTGCTCCCGAATATTGGCATGCTCGTAAACATATGGATTGGCCCCTGCCCTGGATATGGCTCGCCGGAACGTCATCTCATGGAGACTCGGGGCGCAGGATGCCACCACCACTCTGTTTATTTTTCCACTCTTGAGATCCTCCGCGATCATGTCCTGCCCGGGATCCGAACACATGAACTCATTCCTGCGCGCCACAACCACGCCGGGAATCTTTTCAGCTCGTTGCCGAACAGTTTCTACATCCACATGATCGGAAATATTACCTCCGCAGTGACAGACATAAATCCCGACTTTCTCCTCGGTTTTTCCCTGATTTTCGTTCTTGTTTCCCTCTGTCATTATCCAAACTCCACATCGGTTCACGACACTGAAATATGTTTCAGGCTGCTTTTCTTCCCTGTTCAAGTGCGGTCATATACTTGGATGCCTCCATGGCCGCCGCGCCCGCCTCTGCGATTGTGTCTACAATATCTTTTGGCCCTGCCGCCACTCCTGCAACAAAAACACCTTCCATGTCGGTAAGGGTGGGGGCAATTTTGGGCTGAATCTGGTCAATAAACCCATCTTCTCCAATGGAGACATGACATTGTTGTGCGGGGTTCCAGTCGGGGAGCATGCCGAGCGAGAGGACAACCAGATCGTGGTCAGCCGTTGTGACCCCTTCTCCATCCTGAGACTCATAGCGTACGGTGACGCTGTCGCTATCGCCGAGGTTCACGGTAGCCACCTTTGCCTTAACGAACTGTATCCCCATGGCCTGGGCGTTCTGAAAGAATTGCTCATACCCCTTTCCAAATGCCCTGATATCCATGTAATAGATGATGATATCAGCCAATGGCAGAGCACCTGAAAGCAGCATGGCCTGCTTGATCGCATACATGCAACACACCCTTGAACAATACGGAACGCCCATACTTTTGTCCCGGGAACCCGCGCATTGGATGAATGCGATGGAATCAGGTTCCATGCCGTCCGAAGGCCGCAGTACGCGGTTGTAAGGACCGTTTGGGGCCAGGAGCCGCTCCATCTGCAATGCCGTGATCACATTGGGGATCTTGCCCTCACCGTATTGTTGCTTGGTCTCAACAGGAGTCAACTGGAAACCGGTGCTCAAAATAGCTGTCTTAGCCTCGATGGTGAAGTCCTCCGGTTCCTGCAAGTAGTCCACCGCATTGGTGGGGCAGACCTTCTCGCATTTCCCGCAGAGGATACAGTTTTCCGTATCCATGAGCGCGATCTGCGGAATGGCGGTTGAAAAAGGGATATAGATGGCCTTTCTTGCCGCGTATCCCCCCTGATTATCATCTGAGACCAAAACCGGACAGTTGTATTCACATTGCCTGCATCCGATACATTTTTTCGCGTCCACATACCGGGGTTTTTGGGTTACCGACGCGCTGATTCCCGTCGGTCCCCTGTCTAACGACTTCAGGTCGCAATAGGTGAACAAAGTGATGTTCTCGTGGTGGGCGGAGGCGGCCATTTTGGGTGTGGTAATGCAGCTCGCGCAATCAAGGGTGGGAAACACCTTGGAAAGGCGAATCATCCTCCCACCTATTGTGGCGTCCTTTTCCACAACGGCCACCTTGTAGCCCTGATCTCCAAGATCCAAGGCGGATTGAAGCCCGGCAATACCGCCGCCGACAACAAGGGCATCAAATTTTTTGGTTTCGTTGGTGTCCATTCATTCCTCCACGTCAGCTCACAGCCCATGATAGCCCTCGCAGGTTCGCTACAGGACTTCACACCACCGGCTTTTGGCTCTAAGCTACCAGCAGCCCGCTATCAGCTGAGCGATGGCGGCCCAATTTCCTTGATAAGGCTGTTCATGTCATTGACCTCTTTCAGGAATGCCCGGTTGCATACCGTGCAGATGGCCATGAGGCGAAGCCTCCGGATATCCAGATCCTGTTCCTTCATCATGGCATAGATTCGGTCTATGCGCTTTGCCAGGACCTGGTAGGCACCTTCGTATGGGCATTCCACACCACACGACATGATAAGAATGGCGCTGATTCCCTTCCTGAAACAGTCCATATAGAACTTTTCCGGGAACATGACAGGTGCCGGTACCCTGAGGATATAGGTGTTCGCAGGATAGGTCGAATGCGCCTGTCCCACCGAGTTTGCGCCCGGATAGGCGCAGTGCTCGGTTGCCAATATCAGAATTTTTCCGTCAAGTTCTTGAGCCGCCATAAGGACCCTGCCTACTTTTTTCTTCGGACAAACAGTCTGTCATAGCCATCGGATTCCAGGAACCCGAGGTAATCGTGCCCCACCTTACCTGCCCAGGCAGGGATATCATTCCGGGTGCCGGCATCACCGGACAGGATCTCCAAGATGTCGCCCACCTTGACTTTGCCGATCCCCTTTTTTGCTTCCAAGAGCGGACCAGGGCACGCGCTGCCCCGGGCATCCACGCTGTTTGCTATTTCAATGCTGCTAAGATCTACATCTGCCATTTTTATTCCTCCTTAAGTTTTATCCCCCACCTTAACGGGAACATATTTATTTTATGTAGGAGCAAGCTCCTGCTTGCGATTCTACCGCAACAGCAAAATTGACCCTACGCCTCCAGGATCTCCTCTATTTGTGAAGCTTTCCAGCAATACGTTTGCTCAGCATTTTCGCCGACGCCTTTATGAGTAAATACCCAAGCCTGCTATCATTCTCAAAGAGCTTTCGGAGCTCCGATTGTGGCCAGTGGAGGAACCGCGAGGCCTCCTCACACCGCCCATCGCTGGCATAGCTCCGCAGTCCTGAGAGGGATGAACACCCAACGCCCATGCCGGGGCTGACCGTCTCGGTGTTGATGGAGCCGTCGGGTTGCTCAAACTCAAGGACGACTTCTCCTTCCTTGATCACATAGAAATCGTCCGCCGGATCCCTTTCATGGAAGAGATACTCTCCCCCTTTTGCCGTGGTGATATCACCCACGACGGCAAGCTCCTCTACCATCTTTTCACTCAGGGGCTTAAAAATCCCCACCTTCTGCATTTCCTTCAAAGGTATCATGGTATCCCCTCCCGTTGATGGATCCCAGGATCCATGTCTTATTTCTGATGGTTGTCGGTTGTTGCGACAACCACCTTTTTCCGACCTTTTCTCAGCCTGACCCGATACAGGGAATCGCTTTCCTGTACGTTCACCAGCTCGTGGGGATAGGCCCTGAGCACTTTGAACAGGTTGTTCTCGGTTTCCTGATCGCCAACCAGGATCTCCATTATCCCGCCCGCCGTCATGTCATTGAAGGCCTTGCTAAATTCCAGCATAGCCACAGGTATGAAGCTGCCTCGCAGATCGAGGATGGCGTCCGGATGTGTTTTCAATGGATTTCCTCGCATTGGACGTTCACATAGTTACCGTAGAGCAAGGCCTGTGCCAAAATATTTCACAATTTTGATGGGGGTTGTAAAAAGTCCGGTTCTCAGGATTTTTGGCTCCCTTACAATTCAACGGGTGGCAAAGTATCCCATTGAATTGAGCCCCTCCACGGACGGGATGATGAATCCATACGAAGCTATCAAATTAAAAGAACTTTTTTTCACAAACTTCCCATTCTCCTGTCACACAGGCGGGACCGCTTAAAGGTTTTTGACCTGCCTATTTATGGATTATTCGATGATCATTCCAAACCTTTTTCCTGTTGATCTCTTCTTCAGTCCTTGGAAAACAAGAAAAGTGAAGTTTCTAGTTGCGTTTTTTCTATTAATGTCTACTTTAACACATGTTCAATTTTAACAACCGGAGGGTTCATGTTTGAACAGGATTTAAACACCTACTGGAAGACCGTCGTGAGCACCATCCAGGACGGCATCATGATTGTGGATAAAGAAGGGACCATTGTTTCCGTAAACCGGGCCATGGAGGATCTAACAGGCTACACCACTGATGATCTCGTGGGGAACCCCTGCTCAGTCTTGGACTGTGATCTTTGTCTCAATTCCCGGGGGCAAGGCGACAAGAGCCACTGGTGCCGTTTGTTCCAGGTCGGCAGCCTCAAGCGGAGAAGATGCAGCGTGGAGCGAAGAGATGGCAACAAGCTGGAAATATTGAAGAACGCGTCCTTATTGCGAAATATCGAAGGGCAGGTCATAGGGGCCGTGGAAACCTTTACTGATATCACTGAAATCATTCAAAAAGATCACCAGATAGAGGCCTTTCGTCGGGAACTGAAGGGGGAGGACGGATTTCACGGCATAATGGGAATCTCCGCACATATGAAACAGGTGTTCGACCTCATTGAAAACGCAGCCCAGTCCGACGCCCCCGTGATCATCCTGGGGGAAAGCGGAACCGGCAAAGAGCTGGTGGCCAAAGCGATCCATGAAATCGGACCACGCAAAAAAATGCCTTTTGTAAAAGTCAACTGTGCGTCTCTCAACGAATCTCTCCTCGAGAGCGAGCTCTTCGGTCATGTAAAGGGCGCCTTTACCGGCGCTATCCAGGGTAGGGTCGGCCGTTTCGAGGCCGCCCAGAGAGGAGATATTTTCCTGGACGAAATCGGAGACCTGCCCCTGGTGACCCAGGTGAAACTCCTGCGGGTCCTTGAGGAAAAGGTCATTGAGCGGGTGGGGGACAACCGGCCCATCCCTGTGGATGTCCGTATCATTACCGCCACCAACCGTGATCTGAAACAGCTGGTCGAAGAAGGCACTTTCAGGGAAGACCTCTATTTCAGGATCAACGTCATACCTGTCCTTATGCCGCCCCTGCGGGACCGTTCGGAGGACATTCCCCTCCTGGCGCAGGCCTTTTTCGAACACATCAGGCTCAAGAGCGGAAAAAAAATTCAAGGCATCAGCGACGAGGCCATGGCTGCGCTCCTGGGCTATGCCTGGCCGGGCAACGTGCGCGAACTGAAAAGCGCCTTTGAATATGCCTTCGTGGCCTGCCATGGTCCCCTCATAGAACCCCATCACTTTCCCCCGAATATATTTGACGGTCCTGCGCGCAACTCCGTAAAGACAAAGGTCACATTGGACCCGGATGAGGCCAAGAGGACGGGCCTGCTCCGTGCGCTTCAAAAGGCCGGGGGTAACCAATCGGAGGCCGCGCGCATCCTGGGGATCTCCCGGGTGACCGTGTGGAACAGGATGAAGAAATTCAACATCGACCTGAGGCGTCATGTGGAACAGTAGCCGTTGTGGCACAACTATTGCTAATAAAACCTGCAGAGGGTGTGGAAACTTGGCATTACCTCCTTTTGCGAAACACCCCTGTATGACGAGCCGGCTCCAGGATTGGTCCCCTTGGGGCCGGCTCTTTTTTGCAAGCCAAAGTGGGGGATGGAACCCGTTCGGTATCCAACCCGCATGATCCATCCTGGGGAGTATTGATTGTCAAATTTTTATGGAGGGCGAAAAATGAGATACCTGATCATTTTACTCGTCATGTCTTTCTGTTCCAATGCGGCCTACGCCGGTGAACTCACCTTTGCAAAGGCGAAAGGACTGGCGCTTGAGCACAATCGGATGATCAAGGCCTATGAACAGGCGCTCCATGCAGCGAGCTACCGGTATAACCGGGCCAGAGGAGGCTATCTGCCCAAGATCAATGTGGATGAAACAGGTATGAAAACCAACGATCCCGGAAACGCCGCATTTGCCAAGATTTCACAAGGAAAGTTCGACATGGACTATTTCATGAATCAGATGAAGGATCCGAATCCGGTCATCAACTATGGGACCAAGGTCGAACTCATTCAACCCATTTATATGAACGGAAAGATCTACTACGGAATCCAGCAGGCCCGGCAGATGAGAAAGGCATCCGAATATGTGCTGCAAAGGGTGAAGCAGCAGGTCCTGTTCAATCTCAACCAGGCATTCTATGGGGTTGCGCTGGCTGAAAGAGCCCTGGCCGTTACACGGAAGTCCTACCAAAGGACTCAGGAGTATTACAGGACGAGCAAGCATTTCTACGATAACGGAATGCTTGTCAAGAGCGATTTGCTGGTTGCCCAGTCCTACATGCTGATGAACGAAGGGGCCATACGGGAAGCCGAGAAGCAGGTGGCTGTCGGCAAGAGCCTCCTCCAGAGGGTTGTGGGTGTGGAAGGGGACTTTGATGTGCTCTGGGGAAACCCGGATGGCGGCTTCAAGAACGATCTCGATCACTATCTGAGGCTCGGACTCGACAGCAGGCAGGATCTGAAGTCCATGGAAGAGTATCTGCGCGTCAACGAATATGAGATAAAGAAGGCCAAGGCGAAATACCTGCCCGAGGTCTCGGCCTTTGCCAATTACCAATGGAACGACGACAGTCTCTTCGGAAATTCAGGGGATGGCTATACGGTGGGCGCCCAGGTAAGGATCAATCTCTTTAACGGCTTTTCCGACTATAACGCTGTCAGGGAACAGAAAAGCCTGCTCCAGGAACTGTTGGAAAAGATTTCGGATAAGAAGCTGGAGATCAAGGCGGATGTGGAGGACGGGTACTATTCCGTGCTGGCCGCCCAAAAACAGCTGGAGGCCGCCGGGAAGAGAGTGGAAGCGGTTGACGAGGCCCTGGCCATTACGGAAAATCGATTCAAGGCCGGGATCCTGAAGGTGACCGATCTTCTGGACAGGGAGGTCGAGGCGAAAAAGGCCCAACTGGACATGTACCAATCCAGATACAGCCTGATCCTGAGCAAGGCCAAATTGCTGTTTGCGGCCGGTGTATTGCGGTGAACATGAGGGAGGTGAAAGATGAAGCTCTTTAGAATCTTGATGGTTGCCCTGGTGATGAGTATTGCGGCCTGCTCTTCCGAGAAGGATCAACCCGAGGGAAAATTCAGGCAGTCTGAAACGGTAGTGGTAAGGACGCAGGTGGTCCGGAGTGAGAAGCTCCCCATTCTGAGAAGCTTCCCCGGGACCGTAGCGAGTGCCGACACGGCCCTTCTGATGCCCAAAGTAGTGGGCTACCTGGATACGCTCCATGTGCAGGCCGGCGACACATTCAAGAAGGGCGCGGTGCTTGCCTCGATCAAGAGCCAGGAGCTTGTGGATAAGAAAAAATTTGCCGAAAGCGCCGTCAAAGAGGCCAGCAATGGTGAGCGACAGGCCGATCTCGGCCGCAGGATGGCGGAAACCGGGTTCAAGCAGGCCCTGGCACAATTTAACCTTGCTGAAAAAACATACAAGAGGTTCGAGAATCTCCTGAAAACGGAAAGTGTCAGCAAACAGGAGTTCGACGAGGTGGAGGCCAAGTACAAGGCCGCCCTCGAAGCTCGAAAAATGGCAGAAGAGAACGTCAAACTGGCGGCTGAAAAGCTGACCCAGGTCCGGATCAAGAAACAGCAGGCCCTGGCCATGCTCGACGAGGTCAAGACCTACCTAGGTTACACCATGCTGAAGGCTCCCTTTGATGGGATCGTGCTCCGGAAACTGATGGATGTCGGGAATCTTGCGTCACCAGGCCAAGCCATTCTGAAAATAGGCTCTCTCAGGAACATAGCCTATGCCTATGTTGATGAGAGTGCCATGAGGCACACAAAAGTGGGGGACGAGGTGACGGTTGATGTCCCTTCGGCCGATGCGTCATTTAAATCCAACATACTGGAGATAAACCCGAATATTGATCCTGCCACGAGAAGTTTCAGGGTAAAATTGTCAGGGGATACGCACCTGGTACCCGGGATGTATTGCAACGTATATTTTGGCAGCGGCTATGAGGACGTCATTGCCGTCCCGAAGTCTGCCGTTCTCCAGAGGGGGCAGCTCCATATTGTCTTTGTTGATAAGGATAAGACAGCGGAAATGAGGATAGTCAAGACAGGCAGGATCTTTAAAGATTCAATGGAAATACTGAGCGGACTGTATCCCGGGGACAACCTCGTTTTAAATAAGGTGGAACAACTCAAATCCGGCGATTCTCTTGAGGAATAAATCATGGGTGAAGAGAAAGATACCGAAAGAAAAGATATCAAGGCATGCACAATAAATCCTGAAGAGGAACTCGAAATTATAGAGCATGCCATTGCGGAAAAGATAGCAAAGGTTTTCCTGATATCCAAGATCACCCCCCTTCTAATGATTGCGGCCCTTTTCCTGGGGATCGTGTCCGTTCTCTTTACACCGGAAGAGGTGGACCCCGATATCGTGGTTTCCATGGTGGACATCTTTATTCCCTATCCGGGCGCGAAGCCGCAAGACGTTGAAAAGATCGTCACGGCCCCTTTTGAAAAACTCATGTGGGAAATCCCCGGCGTAGATAATGTTTACAGTACCGCCATGAACGACGTGGGCATGGTAACAGTACAATTCAAGGTCGGTCAAAATGTTGAAAAAACCATCGCCAGACTCAAGACCAAAATCGATTATAACATGGACAGGATGCCCCAGGGTGTGCTTCCACCCATAATCAAGAGCAGGTCCATCTATAGCGTACCCCAGTTGAGCATTACGTTATGGTCGGCCAAATACTCCCCTTACATGCTCAGAAGTATCGCTGCCGAGGTGAAAGCCGGGCTCAAATCTATAGATAACGTTTCAGAGATATGGATAACCGGAGGGTACCAAAGGGACATCAGCGTTGAACCCGATATAAACAAACTGCGGTCCTACGGCCTGGATCTGCTCAAGCTTTACGGTGCTCTCTCCATCTCAAACAAGGCCCTGAATCCTGGGAAAATAACCACCGCGGGGAAAAATATCTATGTAAGGGCGGGTGGGTTTTTCCAGACTGCCGACGATGTAAGGAACCTGGTGGTTGGCGTTTACCAGGGGAAGTCCATTTACCTCAGGGATGTAGCGGCGGTCTTTGACGGACCGGGAGTGCCCCATCACTATCACATGATCGGGTTTAACAAAAGCAACACCTTGGAAAAGTTCCAGGCGGTCACCATCGCCATTGCCAAAAAGAAGGGGAGCGATTCCGTAGTTGTCGCAAAAGACATCCTAAAAAAACTCAAGACCCTCAACGGATATATCATCCCTGAAGGCGTCCACGCCACCATATCGCGTGACTACGGAAAAATGGCGCATGACAAAGTCAAGACCTTGATCGAACACCTGATTGGTGCAATCGTCTCTGTCATGCTCGTGATGACGATCTGGCTGGGATGGAGAGCGGGACTGGTCGTTTTTGTGGCCCTGCCCGTTACTTTTTCTCTTACGCTCTTCGTCTACTACATGCTTGGATACACATTGAACCGGGTGACGCTCTTTGCCTTGATCTTTGTGGTGGGCCTTGTTGTGGACGATGCAATCATTGTCGTGGAAAACATGGACAGGCATTTTAAGATCGCCAAAGACAACCTGTTTTCAAGGGCCATACAAGCAGTCGGAGAAGTCGGTGATCCCACGATCCTTGCCACCATAACCGTCATCGTCGCCATATTCCCCATGGCCTTTGTACGCGGCGTCATGGGACCTTACATGAAGCCGATGCCCGTCGGCGCCTCCCTCGCCATGGTGTTTTCCCTGTTTGTGGCCTTTACCATTACGCCATGGCTTGCCTTCAAACTCCTTGCCCATCGCAAGGGTGATGCCGCGGGTGAAAAGGATGAGGAAGAATGGATCAAGAAAACGAGGCTTTACAAAGGTTACAACAAGGTCCTTTCACCCTTAATGGAAAAAGGCCTCCTCAGATTCCTCTTGCTGTGCGGCATCATTCTCCTCTTTTTCGGCGCAGTCATGTTCATCCCAACGAATAAGGTTATCCTGAAGATGCTCCCCCTCGACAACAAGGACAATCTGGAGGTCGTTATCGACATGCCCAAGGGAACGCCCCTCGAGAAGACCACTGTTCTTGCGACCGACATCGGGACGTATCTTTCAGGGGTGAACGATGTGGACAACTACGAGATTTACGCGGGGATAGCAGCACCTTTCGATCTCAACGGCCTGGTCAGACATTATTACCTGAGGCGGGGTGACAACGTGGCCCAAATCGTAGTGAATTTTAGAGACAAGCAGAAGAGAAAGCTCGAGAGCCACGCCCTTGCGGAAATGCTGAGAGGACCGATCCAGGCAATAGGAAGAAGGTATAACGCCAACATCAAAATAGCGGAAGTTCCTCCGGGTCCCCCCGTGCTTTCCTCTCTTGTTGCTGAAGTATACGGTCCTGACCGGAAAAGCAGGCTGGCTGCAGCTTCAAAGATAAAATCTATTTTCGAAACCACCAAAGGTGTGGTGGACGTGGACTGGTTTGTGGAACACGATATGCAGGAGCTTGATTTCACTGTCAATAAAGTAAAGGCCGCCCTCACGGGAATTTCCACGGATATGATAACCAAGACCCTTTATATGGCCATCAAAGGCATGAAGGCAGGCATATTACATACCGGAAAAGACCGGGAACCGGTGAGCATCATCGTCAGGGTACCCCAAAGGCAGAAATCCCAGTTGGATATACTCAAAAACATAAACCTTATTTCCATGGCCGGAAAAGCAGTTCCCTTGAGCGAACTTGTGCAGATAGAGCAAAAGAACAAGGACAAGCCTATCTATCATAAAGACCTTAAACCCGTGGTTTACGTCGTAGGGGATGTGGCAGGGGCCATAGAGAGTCCTGTGTATGCGATCCTCAAGATGAGAAAAAGGATAGGATCCATCCTGAGCCACGGTTCCAGGGTAAGGGAATACTGGACACAAGAGCCGGACAACACCCAGACGGTTTCCATAAAATGGGGGGGAGAATGGAAAGTGACCTATGAAGTCTTCAGGGACCTCGGGCTCGCCTTTTTTGGAGCAATGATTGTCATGTATTTCGTGCTTGTTGCATGGTTCGGTTCCTTTGTCACTCCGATTATCATGATGATACCCATTCCCCTGAGTCTCATCGGGATCATACCCGGCCATTTCCTGTTCGGTAAATTTTTTACCGCCACCAGCATGATAGGATTCATTGCCCTGGCAGGCATCATGGTCAGAAATTCAGTGCTGCTGATCGATTTCATTGAACTGAGCCTCAGAAGAGGGAAAGAAATCAAGGAGGCAGTGATTCAATCCGGCGCCATCAGGGCGAGACCTGTTATCCTGACAACGGTAGCCGTTATTGTCGGGGCTTTTTTTATGCTCCCGGATCCTATCTTTGCGGGACTTGGCGTCTCGCTCATCACCGGGGCCGCCGTTTCCACCGTCCTGACGCTGGTCATTATCCCGCTGGGCTACTACATGTACTACAAGAGGGTCCATCGGGATCGACAAGCGGGTTGACGAATGCATCAATCCCAGTGCCTGTGGGCATGCATATGGATTGTATCCTTGTGGATATGACGATGCCTGTGGATAAGATTCGCCTCCATCAGGATATCCTGGTCGTCCAGTATCTCTCTGGATCCACCCCTGGCCATGATCTCGTGATCCTGTCCCAGCACATAACATGACTCGGCCGCAACATAGGGGATCTCCAGGTCGTGAGTGGCCGTTACGACCGTTTTTCCGTTTTCGGAAAGCTCCAGGATAAAATCTATCATCCATCCCTGGGTTTGAGGATCCAGGCTGGAGGTGGGCTCATCCATGAGCCAAACCTCCGGGTCGAGCGCGAGTATGGACGCGAGCGTCACCTTCTTTTTCTCCCCTTCGCTCAAATGATAGGGGGCCCTGTCCTTCAGTTTTGATATCCCGAGCATCTCCAGACAGGTGGCTGCCGTTTCAGTCACAAGTTTTTTGGACATGCCAAGCTGAAGAGGAGCAAAGGCCACCTCGTCCCACACCGTGGGAAGGAAGAGCTGAACATCAGGATCCTGAAACACAAATCCCACCCTCGCATGAAACCGTCTTGCGAACTTCTTGTTCCTCATGGCTGGTTCATTAATGAGGGAGGAGAATGCCCGGATCTCACCCTGTGACGGGAAATAAAGACCATCCAGGAGTTTGAGGAGAGTTGACTTGCCGGAACCGTTCGCCCCGAGTATGGCCACACTTTCTCCTTTGTTTACGATCATATTTATGGATTCAAGGGCCATATCAGAGCCGGGATAACGGTATGATACCGCTGAAATCTCAAATACAGGGTCTTTTTTTTCCATCTCTCACCTGAAAGTTATCCACAGGCTTATTATTCCTGCGGTGAATGCCAGCCACAGCCAGTCCAAGAGTCCAAAGGAGAAATCCTCCATGAGTCTGGGGTTTTCAGACCACCCTCTGGAGAGCATTGCAAGGTGGACCTCGCTGCTCAGGCTGTATGATTTTCCGACAAGAACGCCAAGCCTCGAAGCTATCCAGCCATGTTCCTCCCTGATGTTTGAATCCCCGATCTGCCTGCTTTTTCTGGCAAGCAGCATTGCTTCCACCGTCCTCAGAAAAAGGTCTATGTACCGATAAGTCATGGCAAAGACGAGGATAACCATCTCGGGGACCCTGAGCACCGACAACGCCTTTAACAGACGTGTCCACTCGGTGGTCAAGATGAGCAGGACGGCCAGCGATACGGATGTGGCAACCCTCAAGACCAGGATTGCAGCTCCCAGAGCGCCCTGGACGGTTATTGTTATGGTTTTCGGGATATTGAAAGGCCCGATGGAATGGGGCGAAGAAAAAGTCATGAGCGTAAAAAGCGGTCTCCCCGGAGTAACGATATTGAGCACGGCAGGCAAGACAATCATTGCGGTAAAAAGGGGGATGAATACCCACACCCTTTTTACGAAAAAGCCCAGGGGTACCCTTGAAACAACCGCAAGAACCAGCGTCAAGGCATAAAGAATCGATAAGGTTCCAAGGTGAGCAGACAAGCCGGTGATAATGAGGAGGCAAAGGATGCTTGCCAGTTTGCCCCTTGGATCGAGCCGCTGAAGAAGCCCGTTTTCCCGGGCATAGCGGTTCGCAAAAACGGATTGTTCAATGGCCCGCGTGATATCGGCCATGGTCTTTGCTACAAAATCACTTCTCATGCATCAGCCCTTCACATCCCCCTTGTCCTTGCGGGAAAGGCCTTTTCCGATCAGCCATGTGGCAAGGACAACAAGCAGGATACCGGCGAATGCCGAGATGATGTAACCCAGGACGTCACCGGTACCTGGAACGCCGTAGTCTGCAAGAGGGGCCCGCCAAAAACCGGAGAACCTGGCAAGCCCCTTTGGAATGAATCCGACCATTTTTTTGAACGCTTCGACCCCCCATTCTCCCCAGGTATCTCCTGAAGCAAGGAGACCGATGGGAGAAAGAACAGCGAGAATGCCAAGCCCAATCCACAGTTTCTTGAAGTCTTTCATGGCTGTACCTCCTTCCTCAAATCAGCCAGCAGCGCGGGCATGGATTTTTTCAAAAAGATCAACACGCCCCCCGTTACAACGGCTTCAGCGACTCCGGCAACCGTGATATGGGCAAAAAGCATTGCCGGTATCGTCTGGGAGAGGTTATAGGGACAGTAAAGAGGGGTCCCGTTTGCCGTATGGAACAGGAGAGGTTGAATGCCGAACTCAATGGCTGCGCAAAGGGCGGCGGCGTTTATGCCCACGTATGAGCCGATGGCCGCTCCGATCCAATACCTGGAAGCGTTTTTGTCTGCTGATCCTGCTATGAGCCGGTATACGCCGTATCCCATGAAAGGTAAAACAATGGCCATGTTAAAAGCATTGGCACCGAATGTCAGTATCCCCCCATCCCCGAAAAATAGCGCCTGAATAAACAGGGCCGCAGAAACTCCCATCACAGCGGCCCATGGCCCCAGCAACACGGCTATGAGCGTCCCTCCTATTGCATGAGCGGTGGTCCCTCCCGGGACCGGGGCGTTAAACATCATGATGACGAATGAAAAGGCCGAGAATATGCTCAGGAGCGGCACGGTCCTGGTGGTCAACGTATTTTTGAGTTTCCGGGCCGCCATGTACCAGAAAGGGGCGACGGCCGCATACATCACCCCGCAGGTCTGGGGGCTCAGATAACCATCCGGTATGTGCATTTTAATCCCTCCTTCTTGGTCCCGATCTGGGGACAAGTGTTTTAGCATCCAGGGAATGATCAGAAAAGGAGGCCCAGTTCCGCAGACAGATAAATACGACCGTCTTTCACATTTCCACTTTTGTTTTGAAAAGCCCTGTCCGCGCTGATATAGGCCCCCCCAACTCTCGCATAAGCGTGTTCCGAGAAGTTGTAGGTCGGTGTTAAGGTAGCTGCATAGATGTGCTTGGCTGCTGTACTCTCTGTGTAAATCCTGCTTCTGCCCTGATCGATGTATTCAATTCTCAAGGGAACGGATATCTTTCCAAAACGAGGAGAGAGATAAAAAGCCGCGCCTATGGAGGACCTTCCCCCGTAGGTGTTCCTCATAGAACTGTCCCACCTCCAATAATCCACGTCGAAGGCAAGATAAATATTTTTGATGGTATGTTCTATCACCACTCCGGTCAGGTTTTTCATCCCGTTGATGTGGTAGTTGTAGACATGGAAATCGAGCCCGAAGGCCGTCCCCGCCAGTCCCAGTTCCCATGAATCATTCGGGCATATTTCCGCCGTAGCGTATTCCTGACGGTCCAGCCTGCTTTTATAATAGCCTGCTTCCATGTTAAACCCGGAGAATGAATATGAGGCCCTGGCGCCATACGCATTGTAGGGTTGCTGGGATGCGACGGCTCCGAGCACAATATTTCTGTTGTTGAACGTATAAGTGTCCTCATACCCTGCGCTCGGCTTGAGAAGTCCGGCCTTAAGGATAAGATTATCCATCGGCTTCAATGACAGTGACGCGTATTCTATGTCATAGTCACTGTTTACGGACGGCGCGGCAAACAGGGATGGCGTTGATGTTTCCCCGAAGGCGGCCTCAAACTGCAAAGGCTCGTCTTTCTTCTTAGATGATAGTTCCACGAGCAGGTTCGAAAGCAGGAACTCACTGTCCGACGTGTCTTTCCCCGGATTGGAGGCATAGAAATATCCCCCGCTTATTCCTCCTGTAATCTGCAGGCCTGAGACGGCTGATATGAGGGCGTTATTCTTGCCGCCGGCGCTCTTTTCCGCCTCAAGCCTGTCCTTCAACTCCTTCACATCCTTTTTCAAGGTTTCGATATCTGAGTTGATGCCTGGCTCCAGGTCCTGTTCCGAGGACTCCCCAAAGGAAGGCAGCACCCACGCCAGGGAAAAAACCAAAAATACTGACGCACAAAAAGTACAAGCTCTTTTCATTTGAAACCCCCTTTTCAAAATTTCCGGCAAAAAAAAGCCACGCAGACTTTTTGATGTTCTTCAAAAGGCCTTCGTGGCTCAGATTCGCAAATACGATATTTTCAGGTCACTTAATCGGGGTCAAACAGCGCCCGTCCAAAAAAACTCCTGTTTATGGACGGCGAAATAGCTTCTTGCTATATTGTGCTCAAACTACCGAAAAAAATACTCTCTGTCAATTCATTCTTGACTGCTCATTTCAAATTCACAAGGTTTTCGCGTAACAGCTCAATAAATAGCGGCCCAAAACGTTTGTCGCTATGAGAATCTGGCGGTCTTTTTCAGACGCTTTCTCAAAGTGCACTTGGCAAGGTCCTTCCCAATGGACGGATATTTGGGGTTTATGCCACCCAACCTTACGGTATCTCTATTGAATACCCCTGAATCCCAAATATTCGTCCATCTCCTCCGGGGTGTTTAGAAAGCGTCTGAAAAAGATTGACAGGTTCGGTTGCCCCTAGATATTGAGCTAATACGTTTTCGCATCAGCACATGCAATGTGCCCTTTCCGCCGCACATAAAGCCCTTCCAGCGTGTAGACGACCAGGGCGGCCCAGATGAAACAGAAGCCAGTAAGTCGGACGGTTGAAAATTCCTCGCCGTATACCCACACGCCAATGGAAAACTGGAGCGTAGGGGCAATATATTGCAGTATCCCGACCATGGACAAGGGAATCCTCCGTGCCGCTCCGGCAAACATGAGCAGGGGCGTGGCGGTAACGATTCCTCCCAGGACGAGCAGGATACTGGAAAGACCCGCGTGGCCGAAGGTGCCCACACCTTCTGCTTCCAGATATATGAGATACAGCAGGGCGGGAACAAAAAGGATAAACAGCTCAAGGCTCAGACCTTCCAGTGCCCCCAGGGGCGCGCGTTTCTTGATGAGCCCGTAGGTTCCGAAGGAAAAGGCGAGCACCAGCGCAATCCACGGCAGGGATCCGTGACGGATTGTGAGATAGGCCACGCCCGCGACCGCCAGCCCGATGGCGGCCCACTGTCCCGGGCGCAACCGTTCCCGGAAAAAGAGGACGCCCAGGAGGACGCTCACCAGGGGGTTGATGAAATAGCCCAGACTCGTCTCCACCACATATCCCGCGTTTACCCCCCACACGTAGGTGGTCCAGTTGACGGTCAGCACCCCCGCCGCGGCCCCGTATATGAGCACCATCCTGGGCTTCCGGATTGTTTGAAGCATCACGGTGAGCCGTTTCTTGAAGACGACCACTCCAAAGGCAAATACGAGGGACCAGACTATCCGATGTGCGATGATCTCGAGAGCCGGAACTTGCTGCAGTTGTTTCCAGTAGATCGGAAGCAGTCCCCACAGCCCGTAGGCCCCCACGGCCAGTAAGATTCCTTTATTCACAATTCATCCTTTTCAATTTCACTGATCGACGGACCATAGTCGGTCCGTCCCGGGAAAGCAAGCATCATCCCGTCACCCCTTCACTCCTCACTTCCGGATATTTGAGATGATTCTGCCCAAATGAGTGACCCCTTCCTGCATCTTCCGGGCCCAGGGGTGTCCGCAGCTGATGCGAATGCAGTTGTTGTATTTCTGGTGGGTGAACAAACGACCCCGGGCAGAATGGAGATGTCTTTCTTTACGGCATCGTGGTATACATCCAACCGGACCCAGAGAACGATTCCGCCGTGGGGCGATGTGTTAGCGCCTTGAGCAAGTCATTCCTGGACCACCCTGCATATGATACGACCGGCGCCTATGCAGACTTCACTTCCGTCCCGGTTCCGGCTTGAGCTGAATTCAAGAACGAGGAAATATTCATCGCCATGAACAACCTGTTTCTTTATGTTTTCACCGTACTGATCTGGGGATCCACCTGGCTGGCCATCAAGTTTCAGATCGGCCACGTGGACCCCATGCTATCCGTTTCCTACCGATTCGCACTGGCGGCTTTTCTTCTGGGTTGCTACTGCAGGATCTCCGGGTTGAAGATGCGGTTTCACCTCCGGGAACACCTCCTGATGGGGTCACAGGGTCTCCTGCTCTTCTCATTCGGCTACTGGTTCGTCTATCTCTCGGAAATCCACCTGACAAGCGGCCTGGTCGCCGTTATTTTTGCAACCATGCTCTTCATGAACATCATAAACAGCAGCCTTTTTCTCGGCCAAAAGATTGAAGGGCTCATGATGATTGGTGCGGTGGTGGGGCTGATAGGACTCGGGCTGGTCTTCCGGCCTGAAATCGCATCATTTCAATTGTCCAACCAGGGCCTGCGCGGCCTTCTGCTCGGTCTGGCCGGATCGTACCTGTCTTCACTGGGCAATATTCTCTCCGCCTATACCCAGAAACGACGGATCCCCGTCATGCAGAACAATGTCTACGGCATGGCCTACGGATCCATACTGCTCTTTGTCGTCTCCCTCCTGATGGGGAAGACAATAAACTTTGCCCTCACGCCCGGCTATATCGGCTCCCTCATCTACCTGGCGGTTCTGGGTTCCATCGTTGCCTTTGGTTGTTATTTGACCCTCCTGGGCCGTATCGGGGCGGACAAGGCCGCCTACGTGACCCTGATCATCCCCATTGTCGCCCTTGGTATTTCAACGATTTTCGAGGGTTATCACTGGACGGGCGAGGCCTTCGTGGGGATGGCCCTCGTCCTCGCCGGGAACTTTCTGGTCCTCCGTCGGCGACAGGCCTCTCAAACGGCCCGAAGCGGATCAGGACGGCTGGTCTTTTCAAAGAGATGAAAAAGCCCTGCGGGCGGGACTCCATTCACAAGCTCAAACCCTTGAATTTATCCTCTTGATAGAAGCATTCTTGCCATCACTCTTTTCTTGACCCTGCACATGCCAGCATGGTAATAAATGCAACCCAGAAACCTACTGCGTACATGACGGCCCGGAGCCCGGAGGAGACTCGAAACCCCATGGCGGAAAAGGATCTGGAGAGCAAACAGCGTCTTCGTCTACAGCGTTTCGGTATGAGCGTAGCCACCTACGCCATTATGGGCTCCGCCGCGGTTCTCGTCACCCGGATGGGACTGGGTGAGATGAGCCGTGCCCAGTGGACGATATGCATTCTCGTGGGATTGGCCGGCAACATTTGTTTTTTCCTGTTGTTCGTGACCGGCCGAAACCTCAGGTTTAAAGATCCCTCCCTGACCTGGGCACAGATTTTCTATTCGGCCCTGTGGGGCATGGTCATCCTTTACGCCCTGCCCGGGGCCCGGCCCATCATTTTGATGTTCTATGTGCCCGCCTTCAGCTTCGGCATGCTGCGCCTGACAAGAAGACAGTATCTTGGCCTCGTCGGAAGCGTGCTGGGGCTTTATGCAGTGCTCCTCGTGTTTGAGTTTCTTCAGGGCCGACAGGGATTCAGGTGGGAGTACGAGCTGTTTTTGTTCGCCCTCTTCGGCATCCTGCTGACGTGGTTTTCCTTTTTCGGGGGATTTGTATCCCATATCAGACATCGCCTGAACATCCAAAGAAGAGAAATCCAGAAGGCCCACGAAGTGATTCAGATCGAAGTGGATGAACGCAAGCGCGCTCAGGAAGAAAAAGACCGTCTGATCGTTGAATTGCGTGCGGCCCTGGACAAGGTGAAAACCCTGGGAGGCCTGCTTCCCATCTGCGCATCGTGCAAAAAAATTCGTGACGATGCGGGCTATTGGAGACAAATCGAATCCTATATCCACGACCATTCCGAAGCGAAATTCAGTCACGGCATCTGCCCCGAGTGCGCAAAAAAGCTTTACCCGGACCTTGATATCCACAAAAAGGCCTGATCCGAAAAGTTAGATGGCTTATTCACGGGAACTCATGAGAAGAACCTGAGGGTCTTTTTCGGACGTTTTTTCAAAGGGCACTTGGCAATCAGCTGAGACATGGACGACTATTTGGGGTTTACGCCTCCAGAACCCTTGGCGCTCTCTAATCACTACCCTTAAACCCCAAATGGCGTCCACCTCCTCCGGAGTGTTTAGAAAGCATTTGAAAAAGATTGTCAGGTTCTATTCCTCTTCGTGGCTTATAGGCTACCGCTTGCGGCATACGTTAGCTTTTGAGAAAGCCCTCAAGGTTCACCACCCGAAAGGAGATCTGTATTGAGTCAAGAGTCTACAACTGCACAACCCGCCGTGCGACAGGCGCTCCATCCCTTCGGCACCAGTATCTTCACTGAAATGACCTTCCTCAGCAATCAGGTGGGTGCGGTCAACCTCTCCCAGGGATTCCCTGACTTTGAGGGCCCTGAAGAGATCCGCAGGGCGGCCGCAGAGGCCATCATGCGGGGCCCCAACCAGTACTGCCCATCCATGGGGATCGCCTCTTTGCGAGAGGCCGTCGCCCTAAAGATGAAACGTTTCTATGGAGTGGACGTGGACGCCGATAGGGAGGTCACGGTCACCGCAGGGGCTTCCGAGGCCATCGGCGCCGCACTCCTCGGGCTCGTGGATCCGGGGGACGAGGTGATCCTGCTGGAGCCCTGTTACGATCTCTACCCTCCCATGGCAGCCATGGCCGGGGCCAAGACCGTTTATGTGCCCCTTAAGAGGCCCGGATTCGGCCTCCCGAGAGATGCCCTTGCCGAGGCCTTTACCGACCGGACGGCAGCCATCATCATCAATAATCCCCTCAACCCCACCGGCAAAGTCTTCACACGGGATGAACTGGAACATATCGGCAACCTCTGCGAGGAATACAACGCAGTGGCCATCGGGGACGAGGTCTATGAACACCTGGTCTATGACGGGCGAAAGCATGTCACCCTCCTCCAGGTTCCTTCCCTCCGGGAGCGGTCCATCGTCATCTCATCCACGGCCAAGACCTTTTCCCTGACCGGCTGGAAGGTGGGTTACGCCGTTGCCTGCCCAAACCTCTCGGAGGCCGTCAGGATGAGCCATCAATTCATCACCTTCTGCACCCCTTCCGCCCTCCAGGAGGCCATGGCATCCGCCATAGGCATGGCAGACAGCTATTATGAAACCTTACTCTTGGAGTACGGCTCCAGGCGGCAGCGGCTCTGCCGGGCGCTTGAGGACATGGGATTTGAGACTTACCGGCCGGAGGGGACCTATTACGCCTCCATTGACATTTCCCCCCTTGGCTTCGAAGATGATCTGGCCTTCTGCCGCTGCCTCACGACTGAGGTGGGTGTGGCTGCCATACCCGCCTCTTTTTTCTGGAAGGATCGGCGGGCGGGCAAGGACCTGGTGCGGTTCTGTTTCTGCAAGAAGGACGAGACACTGGACAGTGCCATAGAACGGCTGGCGAAGTGGCGGCCTTGAAGACCGTGGTGCTTCAGTCAGACCTCACCGGGAAGCGCCCTTGAACACGAGTTCCGGGGATTTCAGAAAGACCTTCGTATCCGGAGGAACGGACTCTGTGACCCAGACACTCCCCCCGATGATTGAACGGGTCCCGATAACGGTTTCACCGCCTAGGATCGTGGCCCCTGAATAGATGACCACGTCATCCTGAATGGTCGGATGACGCTTGAGTTGCCGCATGGCTTCCAGGGAATCCCTCGGAAGGGACAGGGCCCCCAGGGTGACCCCCTGATAGATCCTCACACGCTCCCCGATCTCCGCGGTCTCTCCTATGACCACCCCTGTTCCGTGGTCTATGAAGAAACGCTCCCCGATATGGGCCGCGGGATGGATGTCGATGCCCGTCCGGCTGTGGGCGTATTCCGTCATGATTCGTGGAATGAGCGGAACGTCATCATGATAGAGCTGGTGAGCGATCCGGTAGACGGTCACGGCAAAGATCCCGGGATAACTGAAGATGATCTCATCGTACCCCTTGGCTGCCGGATCACCTTCATACGCTGCGATCACGTCTCTTGCCAGAACCCTTCTCAGGTGAGGCAGTTCCTTCAGAAAGGCAAGGGCGGTTTCATGGCCCCTGTCGAAACAATGGGTGCAGTCCTGTTCGTGGCGAAGGCACTCATGGCGAATGGAGAGCGTGATCTGTTCCGCCAGGGCCTCGAAGAAGGCCGTAACCTCCTGACCAAAGTAGTAGCCAAGATTCACCTTGTCCACCCTGCTTCGCAGGAAATAGCCAGGGAAAAGGATGTGCATGGCCTTCACAATGAGGTCGACAATGGATTCTCTGGATGGGATGGGCTCGGGGCTAATGTGATCAAAGCACTCCTTGTCTTCGCAGGAGAGGACCAGCTTCTCCACGACGGCCGGGATTTCCCAGCGGAAGCGTTCCGTATCTGAGAGGTCGATCCTACACTGATCCTGTCTAGCTGGAACATCCATGGCATTCTCCTCGCCACACCATTTCCTTACGCCTTAGGCCTTGTGCCTTAAACCTCTTGGTCCCTCACGTTCCCGATGCGCAGACCTGACCTTCCGGTTTCCAGAAGGGAGAGAGGTCCCGCAGTTTCTGGATGATGGGCGGAACCTTCTCGATTACAAAATCCACCTCTTCTTCCGTGTTGTAGATACTCAGGCTGAATCGTATGGAACCGTGTGCCATGGTAAACGGCACACCCATGGCACGAAGGACATGGGATGGCTGCAGGGACCCGGATGTACATGCCGACCCGGAAGAGGCGCAGATGCCGAATTCATCCATGAGCAGCAGGATGGCCTCGCCCTCTACGGATTCGAAACTGATGTTGCTCGTATTGGGAAGCCTTTCGGACCCACCACCGTTGACGCGGCTGCTGGGCACCCGGGCCAGAATCCCCTGCTCCAGCTTGTCCCTGAGGGCCCTCACCCTCGTATTTTCATCTTTCATGTGCTTCCCGGCCAATTCACAGGCCTTGCCCAGTCCGATGATACTCGCCACATTTTCCGTACCCCCCCGCCGGCCATGCTCCTGGTGTCCCCCAATCAGAAATGGTGCATACCGGGTGCCTTTGCGGACATAGAGCACACCAACCCCTTTTGGGGCGTGAAGCTTGTGACCGGAAATGGAAAGCATATCGATGGAACTGTTTTTGAGATCAATGGGGATCTTACCTGCCGACTGAACCGCATCCGTATGAAAAAGGATGTCTCGGCTTTTGGTCAGTTGGGCCGCCTCTTCCACCGGAAAGATGGCCCCGGTTTCATTGTTGGCCCACATGAGACTGACGATGGCCGTATCTTGGCTGAGGCTCTCTTTGTACCTGTCCATGTCCAGACGGCCTTCCTTGTCCACGGGGATCTCAGTTGCACTGTATCCGTTTTTTCCCAGATGCCCATAAAGGACCTTAACGGCAGGATGTTCGACGCGACTGGTGACAATGTGATTCTTGCCTTCCTCAGTATGCAGGGCGGACATGATGGCGGTGTTGTCGCTCTCCGAGCCGCAACTGGTGAAAATGATCTCTTCCGGCGAAGCAGCGCCCAAAAGGTCAGCTACCTGCTCTCTGGCTTCACGGATATTATGGGCAACCTGGCCCCCGAAGGTGTGGGCACTGCTGGGATTTCCGTAAAGATCATGAAAATAGGGCAACATGGCCTCCAGGACTTCCGGGGCCACCTGTGACGTGGCATTGTTATCCATGTATACGGTTGTCATTCTTTCACCTCCTCCACCACCAGTTCCTGGGATACAAACTCATGCAGCTTTGCCTCAACGAGGCTTTTCATGGTTATTTCCGAGGCCTTACAAACGGCACAGGCGCCCCGCGTGGCGACCAGGACACGATTTCCGATAACATCGATCAACTCGATATCCCCACCGTCCTGCTGGAGAGAAGGCCTGATCTCGCTCTCGATGGTCTCTTCGATCTTCCTGATCTTCTGGATATTGGAAAGCTTGGGGCGGACTGCCGGCAGTTCCTCTTCCCGGACCCTGGCAATGATCTCACGAATGGTATCGTGACAGCTCTCACACCCGCCCCCTGCCTTGGTATAGTCGGTGACCTCCTCCACGGTCGTGAGGTTGTTCTCCCTGACCGTCCGCTCGATCTCCAGGTCCGTGACGCCGAAGCATTCGCAGACGATTTTTCCCTCCTGTTCCTTGAGGGCCTCCCCTTTGAAATTGGCGAGCGCCGCTTCAAGGGCCTGACGGCCCAACACGGAGCAGTGCATCTTCTCTTTGGGGAGCCCTCCAAGAAAATCCGCTATGTCCTGGTTGGTGATTTTTTCCGCCTCTTGCAAATTCTTTCCCTTGATCATCTCCGTGAGGGCGGAGGCCGAGGCTATGGCACTCGCACATCCAAAGGTCTGAAACTTCGCGTCTTCGATCTTTCCCTTTTCATCCACCTTCAGCGTGAGCTTGAGGGCATCCCCGCAAGCCATGGAGCCCACCTCACCCACCGCGTTGGCATCTTGCACCTCCCCGGCATTGCGAGGCTTTAGAAAATGCTCCTTTACTTTGTCCGTGTAATCCCACATTTTTCTCCTCCATCAATCAAGGGCCAAAGGACCCTATAGAACTGGTCAATTGTACGATATAATTCCGTTCTCTCCTCTTTGAAAAATCATAGAGAGGTTGGCCGGATGTGTCAAGCTTCATTATGTTCCGTCATCCTTATCCGATAGTTCATCCGGAAAATAGGTACACTCAAGAGGACAAAGAACTGGCGGAAGTTCCCCTGCCGGGTTACCCCAGGAGGCTCTGCAATTCCTCCTGCAGGTATTTCAGACGATCCAGCTCGTCTCCATCTATCTTCCCTCTGGAAGCGGCCGTCTTGACCCGTTTCCTCAGTGCCTTGAGTTCCTTTTCCAGATCGATGATGCCGTTGAGAAGCATGTTCTGCATGTCAGCTTCCGGCTCCACAATCTCCGGGGCCTCACTTGCGATTTCTTTGGCCCGCAGGATGAGCCGTTCTTTCCAAAGGGGAACATGGGTTTGAAGGCCATAAATCTCCGTGATCTTGTCGGCAAGGGCCTGACAGGATGCCGGTTCCCCGTGGACCAGGAAGACGTGGGGACGGCTTTCGAAATGCCCGACCCACTCCAGGAGATCTTTCTGGTCCGCATGGGCGGAAAACCCGCCGATGGTAAAGACCTTTGCCCGGACCGATACGTTTTCCCTGAACACCTTCACCTGTTTGGCGCCCTCTACGATGCGCCTGCCGGTGGTCCCCTCGGCCTGGTATCCCACAATGACAAGGCTTGCTCCCTCGCGCCACAGGTTGTGTTTCAGGTGATGTTTGATACGGCCCGCCGTGCACATGCCGTTCCCGGCTATGACAATGGCTGATCCGGGCTTTTCGTTGATGGCGATGGATTCCTTGGTTGCGGATGTGAACTTGAGATTGGGCATGTCAAAGGGATCAAAGCCTTCATCCACAATGGTCTGTGTCTCGGCATCATAATATTCCTTATTTCTGCGGAATATTTCCGTGGCCTTTATGGCGAGGGGACTGTCCAGGTAGATGGGAATTTCAGGGATCTTACCCTGTCTCTGGAATTCTCCCAGCATATAAAGGATCTCCTGGGTCCTTTCCACGGCGAAGGCGGGGATCATGATTTTTTCGTTGTGGGAGGTACTGTACCGTATGGCCTCCAGGAGTTCGGACTTGCTGTCTTCAAAGGTTCGGTGGCGCCGGTTTCCGTAAGTGGATTCGAGGAAGAGGTAATCGGCATTGAAAACCTCGTGCGGGTCCTTCACGATCAGTTGGTTTTTCTTCCCGAGATCCCCTGAGAAGACGATTTTCAAACACTCCTTTTTTTCCTCCAGCCAGAGTTCAAGGATGGACGAGCCCAGGATGTGTCCGGCATTTCTGAGCCTTGCCTTCACACCCGGTTCCACCTCGATGACCTCGTCCCTTTCCACAGGTCTGAAAAGGTGGAGGCTGGCCTCTGCATCCTCAGTGGTGTAAAGGGGAGCGATTTCTCCCCTGGACTGGCGCTTGTTCTTCCTGGACTGCCATTCTGCGTCCATTTCCTGGATGTGTGCCGAGTCCAGCAGCAGGGCCTGGCAGAGTTCAACTGTGGGAGGCGACGTCATAATACGGCCCTTGAATCCGTCCTTAACCAGCTTGGGGATCCTCCCCGAATGATCGATATGGGCGTGGGTCAGGAACAGGATATCGATCCCGGAGGGATCGAAGCCCCACTCTTCCCAGTTCCGGGCCTCCATCTGCCTGCCCCCCTGAAAAAGACCGCAGTCTACGAGGATTTTTTTGCCTCCTGGGCTCTCAACGAGATAACAGGATCCGGTAACCGAACCGGCGGCTCCCAAACAGGTGACTTTGATCATGGTTCACTCCTTTCATGGGTTTTCAATCAAAAGGCTTTAGCTCAATATTGATGACTTTCAATGAAATCGCTTTATCCTAGCCGTCCATCCCCTCCGAATTGTTTAGAAGGCATTTGAAAAAGATTGTCAGGTTCGGTTCCACTTCCTTCCTGATAGGTGCCGTCTGTGGCATAAACCAGCATTTCTCTCTATTACATCAACCCCAGCTTCGGCCAAAGTATGTCGATCTTCCTCTTGACCTGGGGGTCCATGCGGATGACATCGGGCCACTCCCTCGAAAAGCCCTCCCCGGGCCACTTTCGGGTGCAATCCACGCCCATCTTGCTGCCGTAAAGCGGTCTTTCAGCGGCATGATCCAGGACGTCCATGGGTCCCTCTGTAAAGGCGATATCCCTTCCGGGCGCCACGTTGTTGCCCATATACCAGAGGACCTCCGAGAGATCCTGGACATTCACCTCCCTGTCGAAGATGAATATCATCTTGGCAAACATCATCTGGCCCATCCCCCACAGCGCGTGCATTACTTTCCTGGCATGGCCGGGATAGCGCTTGTCGATGGAAATAAATGCCAGATTGTAGAAGGCCCCTTCAACCGGCAGGTTCATGTCCACTACCTCAGAGAGCTGCTTCCGGATGAAGGGGAGGAAAAGCCTCTCCGTGGTCTTTCCCAGCCAGGCATCTTCCATGGGCGGAGGCCCGACGATGGTGGTATGGTATATGGGGTTCTCGCGCCTGGTCATGCAGGTCACGTGGAAGAGGGGATAGTTGTCCCCGAGGGAGTAGAAGCCCGTGTGGTCCCCGAAAGGCCCCTCCAACCGCCGTTCCGCGGGATTCACATACCCCTCAAGGATATACTGGGCATTGGCGGGGACCAGAAGGTCATTGGTGATGCACTTGACCAGCTCCACGGGCTTTTTTCTGATGTAACCGGCCAGAAGGAATTCATCCATGTCATCGGGTAGAGGGGCTGTGCCGGCATAGGTCACGGCCGGATCGGGACCGATGGCCACCGAAACCGGAAGTTCAACGCCTGTCTCCTCGGCCAGCCGGTAGTGCTGGGCGCCACCCTTGTGAACATGCCAGTGCATCCCGGTGGTGTTCTTGTCAAAGATCTGCAGACGGTACATGCCCAGATTTCGTTTTCCGTTCTCCGGGTTCCTCGTCGCGACAAGGGGAAGGGTGATAAAAGGGCCCCCGTCTCTCGGCCAGCACTGCAAAACAGGCAACCTTTCCAGATCTACATCATTTCCCTCCATGATGACTTCCTGGCAGGGGGCCTTCTTGATGGTTTTCGGGAAGATGCTGCCCATCCTCTTCACCTTGGGGATGAGCTTCAATTTTTCCAGTATCCCTTCCGCCTTTTCCACCTCCAGAAAGGAGAGGATATCGGCCGCCAGTTCATCCAGTGACTGGACCTCAAGGGCCAGTTTCATTCGATCCAATGATCCAAAGGCATTGATCAGGACCGGATCTCGGGAAGGAGACTTGACATTCTCAAAGAGGAGGGCGGGACCATGCCGCTTGGACACGCGATCGGTTATTTCAGTGATTTCCAGACGGGGGTCTACAGGTTCCGTGATGCGCGCCAGTTCACCCTTTTCTTCCAGTACGGTTATGAATTCGTTCAAATCTCTGTAGGCCATGGTTCATCCTCTTACTATTTCTCGAAAAAACGGTTGATATCTACCAGGTCATGGGTGATGGGGATCTCGGGAAGGCTGTGGATAAAAAACTTCCCATAACGGCTGTTGAGTATCCGAATATCCAGCACCGAGAGGATACCCCTGTCTGTCCCATTCCTGATTAATCGACCCAAACCCTGTTTTAGTGAAATGATGGCCGAAGGGACCTGGAATTCAAAAAAGGAATTCCCGCCCCGAGCACTGATGGCCTCAATCCTGGCGGCGACCAGAGGGTCACCAGGGGAATCGAAGGGAAGCTTGTCAACAATGACACAACTCAAAGACTCTCCCGGGACATCCACTCCCTGCCAGAAGGACCCTGTGGCCAGGAGAACGGAATGGACGTTCTCTCTGAAGGCCTCCAGCAGAATGGATCTTGGTGCGTCTCCCTGACGTTGAAGGGGGTAGGAGACCCTGTCCTTGATGAGCTTATACACCGTGTTGAGATTAAAGTAACTCGTGAAAAGCACCAAGGCCCTTCCGGCGGTCCTTTCCAGGATGTCCAGGATCCTGGGCGCGATTTCCGCCGCAAATTGCGGCGCGCCGGGAGTCGGCAGATCCCTTGGAATATAGAGGAGGGTGGAGGCGGTAAAGTCAAAATGGGAAGGATAGATGCTCTCCACCGTTTCATCCAGCCCCAGGCAGCTCTTGATGTAGTCAAAATTCCCATTGGTGGACAAGGTGGCCGATGTAAAGGCCACGGTCTCAATATGTCCGTAAAGCAGTTCGTTGAGCCTATCGGAGATATCCAGGGGAGATGCATGGAGGGTCAGCCCGGTCTTTCGCCTCTCGTACCAGGTGAGCCAGTCTTGTTCCCTGGGCTTGAGGACTTCGGCCATGAGCCGGTCCAGCTCCGCGGCCCGGATCGCGTAGGGCTGAAGATTGTCCGTCTTTTTTTCCGCCAGTGCCCTCTGAATGTCTTTCAGGGCGGACCGGATTTCCCCCGCAGCCCCATCGGCCAGCTCAGCAAGGGCCTCGGGGTCAAGCCTTCCTTTTCCTTCCCCCTGTTCAAACCATCCCTGCAACTGTCTTGAATGCGCCCTGAGGGCTGTCACGTGGGTCTTTAGGGGGGGCTGGCCATTTTCTTTAAGGGCCGACACGGCCTTGTCGAGGTCGATGGCCAGTTCCGAAAGCTGGTTTGTACTGATGCTCTCTCCCAGATAGGTTGTGGCGATTTCTTCCACATTGTGTGCCTCGTCGAAAACCGCTACCTGGAACCGGGGTATGATCTCCCCGAAACCGCCTTTCTTGACCTTCAGGTCCGCAAAAAACAGATGGTGATTCACGATGAGGATCATGGCCCTGGCAGCCCTTCGCCGGAGTTCATTTAGAAAGCAATCATCAAAGACCGGGCAGTTTCCGCCGAGGCATTGATCAGACGTGCAGGAAAGGTCGTCCCAAAGGGAATCGTCATCGGCAAGCCACGTGATTTCGGCCCGGTCTGCGACTGAAGTTGCCTCCACCCAGTCCCGAAGACGCTTTATGAGCCCCAAAGGACGGTCTTTGATGAGGGATTTCTGGGCAGTGTACTGATGATATCTATATAGACAGAGGTAGTTTTTCCTGCCCTTCATCATCACGGCCCCTGCCTTCAAGCCGGTGCCTTTCTGGAGAAGCGGAATGTCCTTGAAATAGATCTGTTCCTGCAGGTTTTTTGTCCCTGTGGATATGACGGCTTTTTTTCCGCTCAGTATCAGGGGGACCAGGTAGCCGAAGGTCTTGCCCGTTCCGGTTCCCGCCTCCACAAGCGCGGGAAGTTTCCTGGTCAGAGCCTCTTCAATGCGTCGGGCCATGTCCATCTGGGAGGGACGGAATTCATAACCGTCTAAGGATCGGGCCAGCAGGCCGTTAGGCCCCAGAATGTCTTCAATGGTGAGAAAGGGTACAGGCATATCAAGAATATAGGGGTAAGCGGGCACTTCGTCAACTTGGAAAAAACGGATTGAACCCCAGGCGTTTATTTTCTATAAAGGGACATTGTTGGAATCGCAAGAAGTTGGTTTTTGCTGCAAACGGCAGCCTATGAGCAGCGAAGTCGAGGAGAACCTGACACTCTTTTTCAGACGCTTTCTAAACACTCCGGAGGGGATGGACGCCCATTTGGGGTTTAAGGGCAGTCATAAGAGAGCGCCAGGGGTTCTGGAGGCGTAAACCCCAAATGGGCGAGCCAGTTTCAAAACGTTCAATTTTGTTCGAGGTCAAGAAAGGCGAAAATTTTAACCACAGAAATATGTTGGATATTTCGAGGATTAAAATTGTCGTCTGCCGCAGAGATC
>JBAPTR010000209.1:0-2712 GCA_049282265.1 Desulfatiglandaceae bacterium
TGTTGGTGGCCATCGCCACGGCCGTGGTCATGACCCAGGTGTTCTTGCAAAAAATATCATGGGGAAACCAGCAGAAATCAAAACCCTTTTTTTCCGCAAGCACCGCCCATTCGACCAGGGTTTTTGCGGGTGCCAGGTGATCTAAAAAACGAATTCCAAATGTAGGCATCATTTTCTCCTCTCTAAGGGATAAGATAGCAACCGGGAGCAAAATCGGTCACCGTTTTGAAGAAATTATGCGCAATTATATCAGCCGTCATGCGTGATCGGCGTTCAGCGGCTCTAACACGGAAGTAAAATGCTTTAGCATCGGAGGTGCGGATACAATCCGCAAACCGTTGATTTGATCTCTTCTATCGTAAATTCGCTTCAAGGCCTCGCTGACTACCCGCATATGGTTGTCGGTATATACTCTTCTTGGAATGGCCAGTCTTAAAAGTTCCATTTTGGGGTAGATGATTTCGCCGGTTTCCTGGTTCTCTTTCATAAAAGCCAGGGCTCCCAGGCCGATGCTTCGAATCCCTGCTTCCTTGTATAGCTCTATTGCTAAAGCCTCAGCCGGAAACTGGCTCTGGGGAATGTGCGGGAAAAAAGCGGCCGCATCAACAAAAACAGCATGTCCGCCGATGGGCAGGACAGTTTTAATTCCGTTGTCATTTATCATTTTACCTAACCGCTCAACTTGCCTGACGCGATAGGCGATGTATTCATCGTCGATCATCTCATGCAAACCGATGGCCAACGCCTCCACATCCCTGCCGGCCATCCCACCGTAAGTTATGTAGCCTTCATAGAGGATCATAAGAGGTACGATTCGGTCGTATAGATCTTTGTCGTTGGTACCGATTAAACCTCCGATGTTGACTAGTGCATCTTTTTTGCAGCTGAATGTACACCCGTCGGAGTAAGAAAACTGTTCTTTCAAAATTTCGGCCACTGATTTATTGGCATACCTTTCTTCCCGCTGTTGGATAAAGTAGGCATTTTCTGCACACCGAGCAGCATCAAAATAAACCGCAATGCCGCTTTCCTCTGCCAACTGCTTGACATCGCGCATATTGGCCATGGAGACTGGCTGGCCGCCGCCGGTATTGTTTGTAATCGTCAACATGATCAGAGGAATCTTATCTTGACCCTCTTTTTCGATCACGGCCCGCAGTTTGCCGAGGTCAATATTTCCTTTGAATGGGTGAATCGCCTGCGGGTTATAACCCTCCTCGCAGACACATTCCACCGGAGTAGCACCGTTAACCATGACGTGAGCTTCAGTAGAATCAAAAGGAACATTAAAAGGGACGACATCACCTTTTTTCAAAAGCGTTTGGAAAAGAAAATTTTCAGCCGGTCGGCCCTGATGAGTGGGCATAACATAATTGAATCCAAGGACATCTTTTACAGAGAGCTTTAATTTTTCAAATCCACGACAACCGGCATAGGATTCATCTCCCATCATAATTCCGGCCCACTGGTGACTGCTCATAGCCGATGTTCCGCTATCGGTCATCAAATCGATATAGACATCTTCGGCTTTTAGCCGGAAGAGGTTGTAACCGGCCTCCTTGATTTTTCGCTCCCTTTCTTTGCGGCTGATGATCTTAAGGGGCTCTATGACTTTAATCCGGAAAGGCTCCGCTTGTGGTAGATCGCTTTGCATCAAAATCTCCTTTCATGATAGCCGTTTCAATCGCAACAAAAATATCGTATATGGGATACGGGATACCTTAATAACACGTTCAGAAAATTGTCAAGCTAAAAGTTGAGGAACTCGTAAAGAGCCCAAAAAGTTTTATTGCAGCAAATATGCAAATATTCTTATGAAACTTTTGCCTGGCCGACAAAAGAACTTTTTCATCAGCAGGGCGATGATCCTACGGCAGGCCTGGATTTTGCTGGCGAAGAAACCCCTCGGCAGCAGCTGATTGTCGAAATAAAATTAGTAGTGATAATATCCAACTGAATTCATGCGACTCTTTGCCGGACACTACTCAAAATCATATTGACTTTTGAATCGAAACTAAATAATTATGGATTGGATTATTCTGGAGAGGGGTATGACAAGCCGTAAAATTGAACCGATAAAGAAAAAGGATGATATCGAGCGGATCAGATCATCACTTCATAGCAAACCGCGGGATCTACTTCTCTTTGATCTTGTCACCCAGTCCGGTGTCGGCATGAAATATCTCTTGCGTCTGAAGGTTAAAGATCTATTAGGCCTTCAGGTGGGGGACAGAATTAATTGTGGAAGTATGAAAGCAAATACGGTTTCTGAAATTATCATGTCGGAGAGGCTCTACCGTACTTGGCAAAATTTCCTCAACGCAATTGAACCGGCCGAGGACGAGTTTCTGCTTAAATCTCGTAAGGGCAACAAGCCTCTCAATATTGCGAGTGTCTCAACCATGGTGAGAATCTGGTTTCGAGACGCCGGGCTAAAGCGTCTAAGTGGAACAAAGTCTCTGCAGAAAACGTGGGAGCGGCATTTTCGAAGTAGTGATGGAGTCTCTCCTAACTCCCTCCAGCGCGCTAATTCTGAACCGGCGATTTGCCCTATCGAGGTAGAAACTGTAAAAGACAAGGTCTACAGGGAAATTTCACGCGCCATTATGACCGGAAGATTGGCTCCGGGAGAGCGTTTGCTTGAGGCGAAGATAGCCGGACAGATGAATGTCAGCCGTATGCCGGTAAGGGAAGCGCTGCACAGATTACAAG
>JBAPTR010000210.1:0-1730 GCA_049282265.1 Desulfatiglandaceae bacterium
GAGGTCATTCTCTACACCTCGAAGAAGTATCCAATGATGTATGATCAGGCCCTGGCCGTCCAATCCGAACTGGCCACCCTGGGTGTCAAGATTAAGCTCGAGGTCGTTGATCTGCCGGTCCTTATCAAGAAATTCACGAGCGGAGACTATCAGATGCTCAGTTTCGGTTTGGGAGCCAAGCCAAATCCCAACCTGGCTTACATCGTCTTGAAGATGAACGGATTCCTTGCTGAAAATCCCCGGATGCGCGAATTAATGGGTCAGGCTTCGAAGACCCTCGATTTCGAAACCAGGAACAAGGCCTTCGAGGAATGTCATCGGTTGGTGTATGAGAACGTCCCTGCCATCGGGTTCTACAACTACAACTATTTTAATGCCTATCACAGCTACCTCAAGGGATTCAAGATCCTCCCGACGAATATGCCACGGTTCTGGGGAGTCTGGTTGGAGAAATGATTCAAAAGAAGGGGCTCCCGGTCATGAGAGCCCCTTCTCATGCATTTGTTCTTGAGTTTGATAGGGTAGGACAGACAACATGGTTCGTTACATCATCAAGCGGATTCTCTATATCATCCCAACCCTGTTTATTGTGGCATTCCTTATCTTCTTCCTGGTGCATTTGATCCCGGGGGACCCCGCCCTCGTGATCCTGGGCGAAGACGCCAGTCCTGAAAACGTCAAAGTCGTCAGGGAAACACTGGGACTCGATAAGCCTCTTTACACCCAGTTTGTTCTTTGGATCGGCAAGGTGGGGATGGGGGACTTCGGCCGATCCATTTTTACAAAGCGGCCCGTCATCGATGATATCCTGGAACGTTTTCCCGTGACATTGGTCCTCACGACCCTTGCCATGATTTTTTCCCTCCTCATCGCTTTACCGCCGGGCATCTACGCGGCTGTTCACCACAATACCCGGAAGGATTATACTTTTATGTTTTGCACCATTCTGGGTGTGTCCATCCCCGGATTCTGGCTCGGATTGATGGCTCTTCTTTTCTTCTCCGTGAAACTCGGATGGTTCCCGACGATCGGCTTTGTTCCCATGTGGGAAGACTTTTTTGTCGGTTTTCGTTACATGGTCCTCCCTTCTATGACCTTGGGGCTTTTCATGGCGGCGGTCGTGGCCCGCATGATTCGATCGTCTATGCTGGAGGTATTGCGCCTGGAGTATGTGACACACGCGAGGGCGAAAGGGCTCGGAGAGTGGAAAGTGATCGGTAAACATGCGCTCAAGAATGCCTTTGGGCCGACACTCACAACAATCGGTATACAGTACGGCATGCTTTTGGGGGGAGCCGTGATTACGGAAACCGTTTTCAGCCTGCCCGGTCTGGGAAAATATCTTGTCCTTTCCATCTACTCCCGTGATTACCCTGTGGTTCAAGGCTGCATCCTTTTTTTCGCTCTCACGTACATGGTTATTAATCTGGTCGTAGACATTTTATATGTCTATTTCGATCCGCGGATTTCCTATGCATGAGGAAGAGGCATGATGACTTGGCAAAGATTGGTCGCGCACAAGACCGGAATGCTTGGGCTGGTGATCATCCTGCTCAATGTTTCAGTGGCATTTACCGCCCCTTGGGTGGCTACCCACAATCCCCTGGGCATGGATATCTTGAATCGAGATGCCCCACCCTCCATGGACTATATTTTTGGAACCGATGATTACGGTCGGGATATCTTCAGCCGAGTGGTTTACGGGACCAGAATCTCACTCTATATCAGCC
>JBAPTR010000211.1:0-1872 GCA_049282265.1 Desulfatiglandaceae bacterium
ACATCAGGCGGGGAATGATTTTCTCGGCAGAAAATTTGACGGGAAAACGACCCGGAAACGGCATCTCCCCGATGTATTATTGGGACTGGCTGGGAAAGGTAGCTGAGAAAGATTATCAGACGGACGAGCTGATTACTTAGATGGAATAGAAAAGATGTCTTATCCTGAACAAAAAAAACACAGGAAATATCAACCAATTATCCTCATCGGCGCAGGCGGGCACTGTAAGGCTTGTATTGATGTGATTGAACAGGAAGGCAGATACCGTATAGCCGGTCTCGTGGACGTTAAGGCTAAATTGCACGAAAAGATTCTGGGTTACGAAATCATTGCCACAGACGAAGACCTGCCAAAACTGGTGGATGAATATCCATGCTTTCTAATCACTCTTGGGCAAATTCAATCGCCGCAAAAAAGAATCGATCGTTTTAACTATTTGAAGAAAATGGGGGCAGATTTTCCGTTCATCATTTCACCCCTTGCCCATGTCTCAAGACATGCGTCGATAGGAAAGGGGACAATTGTAATGCATCAGGCATTTGTCAATGCCGGTGCTAGTATCGGCAGGAATTGTATTGTCAATACCAAGGCCGACATTGAGCATGATGCTGCTATTGGTGATCACTGTCATATTGCCACAGGTGCGGTTGTCAATGGGGGAACGTGTATTGGAAAAGGTAGTTTCATAGGAAGCAATGCCGTGACCAGGGAATATATCACAATTGGGGAAAAATCGATTATCGGCGCAGGTGCAGTGATAACTGAAGATGTGCCGGATCACACAACAATCATTGGTATGGCCTCAAAAAGGCATGAAAGACGGATATAAACTAATAAAATAATGAAAGACATAACCATACATCCCGAAGCCACAATCAAAGAAGCCATGGAGGCACTGGACAAGACAGCCGAAAAGGTTCTTCTCGTCGTTGATGAAAATCAGTCGTTGATCGGTTCTTTGACGGACGGTGATATCAGGCGTTACATCCTTAAAGGGAAGGATATAAGCGGTACCATTGAAAGTGCTTATAACAGGAACCCGAAATTTATGTTCCGGGATGATTCCAAGCCAGCGAAAATTAAAAAAGTTTTTGCGCAAAACAAGATAGATCTTATCCCCATTCTGGATCATGATCGCAAAGTAGTCGATTTCATAACCTATGGAAAGGCGTTTGGGAATAATGGAAGATCAGAGATCCAAAAACTGGACGTCCCGGTTGTCATTATGGCAGGGGGCAGGGGAGCCAGGCTTGAACCTTTTACTAGAGTTCTTCCTAAGCCTCTCATCCCCGTTGGCGAAAAGCCGGTTATCGATCATATCATTGACAGGTTCAGAGATCATGGCGTCACCCAATTTTATCTTACAATACATCATATGTCCAAAATCCTACGTGCATATTTCGAGGAAAAAAGTCCAGGCTATTCCATAGATTTTGCCGAGGAAAGTGAGGCCAGAGGCACTGCAGGCAGCCTGATGCTACTTGCTGATAAACTGACGAGGCCCTTCTTTGTTTCAAATTGTGATATCATCATCGAAACTGATTATTCCGATATCTATCGTTTTCATGAAAACAAAGGCTACGATATTACGCTCGTTGCTTCCGCCAAACAGTTCAACATCTCCTACGGGGTATGTGAATTGAACGGCGGCGGCAGCCTGAAGCGCATTCGGGAGAAACCGAAGTATGACTTCCTGGTGAATACAGGGTTGTATGTACTAAACCCAGATGTAATCAAGCTGATCCCCGACGAGGGAGTGTTCCACATTACCCATCTGATTGAAAAAATAAGGGAAAATAATGGGACAATCGGCGTGTATCCTGTCAGCGAAAAGGCCTGGATTGACGTGGGACAGTGGACAGAGTATCGCAA
>JBAPTR010000212.1:0-4036 GCA_049282265.1 Desulfatiglandaceae bacterium
TGCTAAGGTAGCGATGAAAGGAAGGGGGTCCAATGAAACGATGGAAGTTCTCAACTGAATTCAAGGCAAAGGTGGCCTTGATTATGGGGGCGACCTTAATCAGGACCTCACCATTATCTGCGAGCAGAATAGTCGATCCAACTATTATAGTGCCCTACTATGGCTGTGAGGCCTATGAAAAAAGGCATAAAATATAAAGTTCTTACGGATTTGGGTGATACACGGCCATGGATCGGCATCGGATTGATGCTAATTTCCGGATTGGGATTCTCATCGAGTATCATCTTTGCAAGTATGGTGATCAAGCGGGGAGTTGCTGTTAACACCTCAAATGCGGTGCGCTATTTGGTAGCGACCGTGCTGCTTTTCGTTTATCAAAAAGCAACTGAAAAACCCATAAAGATACTGCCACGAGAACGTTATACGGCACTCGCTCTCGGCAGTACTGTCTTTATGATGGGAATCGGCTATCTCGGCGCTACAAAATATATACCGGTAAGTACTGCCGTCCTTATCTTTTATACAGGCCCATTTTTCACAATCTTCATTTCCAGATTTACAGAAAATGAACCCATTACCATCATTCGCTTGACGGCGATTGCTATCGCTTTTCTTGGTTTGTCTCTTGCCGTGGGGGTTCAGTTTACAAGTATTTTTCAAATCAGGGGTGTTCTATTTGCTCTCATGGCAGCAATTGCTATGGGCACATTTATCGCGATCAGCAGTCTGACCATTCGTACGGCTGATCCCCAGGCAGTGAATCTCCACACCATTCTTAGCGGTACACTATTGTTTATAATTTTCCTGTTCATAGGGGATGAGCCTGTAAGTGCCATCACATCAACCAACCTCTTTGAGTTGTGTGGCTCGGGATTTGCCATTGGGGCTGCTTATGTAGCATTTTATGCCGGTCTCAAGATTATTGGTCCGGTCAAAGCATCGATGTTGATGAATACAGAGCCTATATTTACAATCGCTTTAGCTGCAAGCATTTTTGGTGAAAAGCTCTCTTTAATAAATTTTATTGGTGCAGGATTGATAATTAGTGGTATAATTATGATTAACTGCAAATTCGCCCGCAATCCTATCAGGGTTGGTCGTCTTCGCTTTTAGCCAGGGTTTCTTGTCGGTTTATTGAGCTATCCCTTGTTGACTTCATTACCACTATTCTCGCCTTTTCCTGAACTGCGAATATGGTCCTGCAGTAGAGTTCACCTTCTTTCCATGTGGCAGAAAAGCAACCGCAGATTTTCTCGAAGCGCTTCGAGATTTCTGTTGAAACGGGGTGAGTGTGGGTATTAGGCCACCTATCCCGGTCCGGGCACCCAGGACAAAATCGACCCAAAACTGCCCAACCCTAGAGCGGGCACGGTGCCCACAGTTTTCGGAACAGGACAAGTTGTCCAGCATCAGTTCCAGAATGAAGTCAGAAAAAAAGACCGAAAGTCGAGCAAAATGAACAATGTGTTCTGGAAAAGAGCATAGTTATTGACTGAATCAAGCCAAAGCTCTCTGCATAAAAACTGAATTTAGGTTGACATTCATCACTCTGGGGTGTAAGAGAAAAAACAAATATATTCGAGGACATCAGCATTAAGGAGGATTGCCGGATTTAAATTCAGAAGCCACAGCGAAACCCCCTTTTGCGTTTTCAGAATCCAGGACCTCTTCCTACACCGGCGCAGAAATCTCTCCTTGATGAACAAAAGATTATAGGTCTGAAGGTTAGGCTTTCTGTATATCATTCTGTGCCGGATGATATACGGATCTGGCCAATCACTGTTGGTAGGCTTGGTACTTTGAAAGCATCAATTTAGGAAAACTGGGGGAAGTGAAAATGGGAAGTGTGGATGCAAACCCGTTCACTCGGGAAAAGCTTACTGAAGACGTTTTGAAAGAATGGCAAAATCTGCTTAATGAGACGGCTGAGATCCTTGGTGTCCCTGCGGGGTTGATCACTCGCGTTGACGGTCGGGAAATTGAGATCCTCCTTTCAAGTGAGACTGAGGGCAACCCTTATCCGGCCGCGTACACGTCACAGTACCCCGATTCCGGATGGTACTGTGAGTATACTTTGAAGAGCAGGGGGCTTAATCTAATTCCAAATGCGCTCAAAGATTCTAAGTGGGAAAACAACTCAGCTGCAGTCGAATTGCACATTATCTCCTACGTAGGTATGCCCATTGAACGCCCCGATGGAGGACAGTTCGGGACAGTCTGTTTCCTGGACAACAAGCAGAACGCTCATAATGAAATGCACATCAGACTGGTTCAGCAGATCAAGAGGATGATCGAACTGTCCCTTCGCATTGTTCTAGCCAAAGAGGAGATAGAAATCCGGGATCGTTTGATTGATGATTTGAGTAAGATTTATCCAATCTGTAGCTATTGCAAGAAGGTTCGCGAAGAAACAGGCGAGTGGGTCCCGGTTGAAAAATACGTCAGTGATATTTCCGGCGCTAAGGCCTCTCACGGTATCTGCCCGCAGTGTTACGAAAGGGAGATGAAACAACTTGCCTAAAAAAGCTCTTTCAGCGGATCGCAAGAAACCTCGCCCGCTGAAGACATCGTTACCCCTCATCATGGTCATCCTCCTCTCCCCATCCCTATGCTATGTGTGTAACCGGGTCCTCATAGTCTCATCGTGAGAAAAATAATCCAAAAGCTATTATAGCCCCCCATCTCATAATCTCGAATAATTCGAGAACCGGACAGGTCCGTCCAAAATCCACCAACAGAAAGGAGGTGAACCCATATGGCTTACACACCGGAACTATCCCAACTCGGCAGTGCGACATTGCGCAGAGTAGCCTGGGACATGGGAAAACCCATGACCAAATCACTCGAAAGGTTCATGAAAATGGCGGCCATTAAGATGGCAGAGGTAAAACCCGGAGAGGTCTGTTCCAAGTATAGAGATGACACAATTTGTGAGTGGTGGCCGTTCGATTCCCACTCCACATTCTACTGAAATCTGTAAGATATCCGGGCCAAGTATCTCCTTAAAGGGAAAATGTATGGATAGAATTGACTGATTATCTCGTCATAATGGTAGGTTATGCGTGATTTCTTGTTTTCAACCTGCTACCTACGGACTTTTTTGGACAGCGCTGTCCAATGGTTTCTTGATACGAACCAAATGTAGGTTGACATTCCTTACTCTGAGGTGTAATAGAAAAAACAAATATATTCGAGAACATCAGCAGTTACAGTTGTTCGGGAGGAGCAACCGGTGAATAAAGTCGTAGCTCGGTTTGCAGACGGCCGCATGGTCAAGGGCATGACGGCCGACTTCTTCCCAACGAAAGACCTTTTTCATGTGAGCGTGGCGACGGCCCCGGCTGGGGCGAAGCCCGTGAAAATCAACACGAAGGACTTGAAGGCGCTGTTCTTCGTGAAGGACTTGGCAGGCGACCGGAAGCACGTCGAGCGGAACGAGTTCGACCCGTCACACCCTCCGGCCGGTCGCCAAATCAGGGTGGTGTACAAGGATGGCGAAGTCCTGGTGGGAACCACGACAGGCTACCAGCCGGGACGCCCAGGGTTCTTCGTCGTACCGGCGGATGCCAGTTCGAACGTCGAGCGGTGCTATGTAGTTGTAGCGGCCACCCGAGAGGTCAGTTTCCTGTGATCCGGATAGCAGCAAGTGGAGCGAGCTTTCCGCCGAACCACAGCGTCAACCCGACGGTCCGGCCGGTCACGGTCCGTGCGTTGGGAGCACGGGCCGCGCATGTCCGACAACGCACCGAACCGGGAGGAAACCGCGAGGTAGACTCCCCTCCGAGAATCCCGTTTGGTCAAGGGTTAGGGCGATCTCCTCTCGCCACCCCCACCGTGGGTCATACACCGTTGCCCTTCATGCCTATGGTTGTCTAAGATTCCGCAAACCCCAAATTTTGTGGCAGGGTCCCAACAGTCTAGCCGGAATCAAAGTAATCTCAAAGTCATTATAGCCCCCCTATCCTATCAATCTCGAATGATTCGAGGCCCGGACAGGTCTGTCCAAAATCCACGAACTGAAAGGAGGATTCAAGAA
>JBAPTR010000213.1:0-2066 GCA_049282265.1 Desulfatiglandaceae bacterium
CAATAAGCCACATTACATTTTCTTCTATCTTTCTCAGGTCTGCACGGCGCCGAAAGAAATCATGCGTCTCCGGCACAACGCCATCAATACTCAAGGCAAGCCAATCAATCTGCAATTCTATCAGCCTGGCCACCCAACTCTTATCTAACAACATGCCATTCGTCATGAAGCCCACTGAAAGATGGGGGATCTTCTTTGCTTTCTGGAGAAGGTCGGATAAATCAGGGTATAATAAGGGTTCTCCGGCCCCGTGCGTCATGAGTGTAACAGGACCGGGCCACTCCCCGATCTGCATGAGGATATTCTCCCAAGTTTTCCTTTTCATATCTCCTAGCGGACGACCGGGCAAGGCTTCAATACCATGAAAATGACAATACCTGCACTTGAGGTTGCACCGATTAGTGACTTCCAGGATGACCTCTTTTGGATACCTATACATCTCCTTTTTCATTAGAACCGTCTCGAATATTTTAGAGTACATCTCCAAAGGCTGGTTTGGCACGCACGAAGAACCACGCCCCAAGCACATACGATGAGATGGAGAAAAAACAAGACAACATGACAAGATGCCAGGGGACATGATGAAGCAACAGGATGTCCCGGTATAGAGAAATAAAGGCCCCCATGGGATTCACTCGGAAAAATGGTCTCAGGGTTTGCGGTACCAGAGAAAGGGGATAAATGATCGGCGTGGCATAAAACCACAACAAGAGCAGGATACCGAGTAGTTCACGGATATCACGCAAAAACACGCATCCCGCAGCAAGAAGATTTGCCAGACCCCACGTAAAAACGACCTGGGCAGGAATCAAAACAAGGAGCATGAGCCAGGTGACATGCAAAAAGCCCGCAGGGATAAGGTAGAGCAAAAAAAACACCATACCGATCCCATTCACGATTGATGTGGCCAGAATCGTGGATAACGGCAAGAGCTCTATCGGGAAAACGACCTTGGTAATCAGGTCGGCATTTTCCACAAGGCAACCCACGGAACGGGAAAGTCCTTCAGAAAACATAAGCCAAGGGAATATTCCGGAGAGGAAAAAGATGACAAAGCTGTCGGTTCCTGTTTCCTGGGCTGTCACCCGGATGCGCAGGACCAGGGAAAAGAGAAAAATATAGACGACTATATTGGCTGCCGGGTTGATTAATGTCCACAAAACCCCGGCTGCGGAACCGGCAAACCTGCCTCTGATGTCACGTGACAGGAACTCCTTCAGCAGGTGCTTGTGCTTGTATGCCGAAGCACAAGGTCTTGCTATGAGCCTCAGACCCCTTTTTTGCCTCACTTCTGTTGCGCTCGCCTTATAGCTTCGAGAAAGCTATTGGTAGCAGAGGATGGGGCCCCACCACTTGCTCCCCCCGCTCTGGCCGCCCTTTTAAGCGCTTCTAGAAACGGATTCGAAGGCTTCGGCGCGGGCTTTTCCGCCGAGGGTGCGGGATTTTGGCCCTTTGCACCGGAGACCACTTGTGCACCGGTGGGCTTCCGGACACTGCCCGGCGTCATCGATTTCTGTACCGGCTGTACCGGCTTCTTCCCTGCCGCTGTGGAAGACGACGCTTTCTGGCCGCCTAACGCAGTTACAGGCGTTCCTGCGATCGCCGGCAAGGCAGGAGGCGCCGGGCGCATTTTCGTTCCCTGATAGAGGTTCAATTTCACGTCTTTTCCTTTGGCCGCAAGGACGATGAAGTTGCTGCCGATTTTTTTAATGGTCATGCCCCTGATCTCATCACCCTCTTTATAAAGCTCCGGCTGTCTCTTTCCCTGCCGCACGACCTTCTCACTCAGCATGGCCCGTCGGCCCTGCGGTGAACCAATCACCCCGGTGAATATGATCTCCCGTTCTATTTGCTTGACCACGGGTGATTTCTCATCCTCTAATGGGGTTCCTTTCTGGTCCGCTGTCGGCGAAAAGATATGTTTTTCCACCATAGGAGAAGCCTTCACGTCAAATGCAAACACGAACCGGGTAACCAGCATAAAAAGTCCGATCACTGCAAATACTGAAAAGTACCATCTCCTGCCCATTTTTCTTCTCGCGCCTCCTAACTTCCTTCAACAGGTG
>JBAPTR010000214.1:0-30553 GCA_049282265.1 Desulfatiglandaceae bacterium
CCCTTCTGCAGATCCAAAGGATAACCAAAAGGTTTAGGGCTCACGCAAAAATAACTTCACATTTTCCCATCCCGGCTTCTGTGAACCTGGGGTCAGATATCAAACTGCCAATGGACGAAATGATAGCAAAAATTTTCATAATCGCATTTTTGGTGGAAAGCATTGTGCTCCATGAGATGGCGCACGGCTATGTCGCTTTGCTGTTCGGAGACCAAACAGCCAAGCGCCAAGGGCGCGTCACATTCAACCCGATTCCCCATATTGACCTGATGTGGACCATCACCATACCGATCGTCGCTTACTTTCTTTCCGGAGGGACGTTTATCATCGGCGGGGCAAAGCCCGTGCCCGTAAATCCGTTCAACTACCGCCGGCCGGTCTTGGGAGACATCTGCGTCTCGGTCGCCGGAGTCGCCGTAAACTTCCTGATAGCCGTGACAATGATACTGCTGCTCAATATTGTTCACTTCGTTTCCGGGAACCCCGCGGGCACACTGGCCGTCTATGTACTGTTGCACGTTGCACTCCTTAACATCGTGCTGGCCATATTCAACCTGATTCCCATCCCGCCTCTCGACGGCAGCCAGCTTTTCAAATACCTATTGCCGCAAGGACTGCGCCTCGGTTATGAGAAGCTTGGCCGGACCGGCGCAGGTTTCATAATTCTGATTTTAGTAATAAATATACCCGGTATATGGAATATATTCAGCACGGTGCTATTTGGGTTGAGGGATTTTCTGCTGAGCAACCTCATCTTTTTCTAACTGTTCTGTGCATCGGCTAAGAAAAAATAGCGAGGGCCAAAAGCATCACAGCCCCCAAAACTACACCGTTCTTGAGCGATCTTTTCCCTTTCATGTTGTGCCTCCTTTCTTCTCGGCAAAACATGCCCTTGCCCAGCAACGTCACAGGTTGTTGCACGGGCACTTATGCAGTACCTGGTACTGTATGAGAGGTCGGCAGTCTTGGCGAAAGCTTTACAGGCCTCTAACTTTCAAGGTGCTCTGCGATCTGCGCCACCGTCTTCTTCAACCGTTCCCAGTCTATCTCTATTTGGCCTATTTCCTCGGGCTGGATATAGGCACGCTCCAGATCAGTTCTGGCCTTCTTGACATCTTCAAACAGGCTATTGATATGAACGTATGCATGATGCAGATCTTGCCCCAATGCATTTCCATCATGGCGACTGACCTGCGAAGAACAATCGCTTGCCATCACGCTCACATCAGCCTCCAATCGTTTCAAGCACTTTGTGATCTTTTCCAGGTCTCTTTCTTCCCGGTTCGAGGCCCAGGCAGAGTGATCCTGCTCAAGCTTTTCCAGTTCCGATCTAAAATTCAGGTTATCTTTCGCGAGTTTCCGGATATCTCTGCCTATTTCATTTCCCATAGCGTACCTCCTTCGTTTTTCAGTTCTCATTTCAAGAATCCTTTACAGTTGCCATTTGATTCTATGATATGGTCCGAATCTTTCCTGATCATTTCAAGAAGATTACATTTTTGGAAGATCCTTCAGGTGAGTGCCACCATGACAGTGGCGGACAGGCAGTAGGGAAGGCCGATGGAAAAACATCTCTCACTTAGAGACGATGCCCTTCAAACCTCCGGATACCAATGATGCGACATTTACGAGAATTCGGGGCACCGAAAACCCGCTCGGAGCGACCAGATATTTAGGGGTCCAGACCGGGCCGAACTTCTCCTTATACTCCCGCAGCCCCTGGAAGTTGTAGAAATGCTCTCCATGCCGAAAGAGGATGGCTCCGGCTCGATCCCATAGGGGTGCCAGGCGATGTTCACGGAGTCCGGACATTGGCGCCATCCCTAAACCAAACCACACGTAATGCTCTTGCTTTGCCCAAAGCATAAGCTGAATGAAAAGATAGTCCATAACACTGCCACGGATATCCGGGAGGTAACGCATAAGATCGGCAGAGACTTCTTCCTTTTCTGCGCCAACCCAGATGTTGGTAAAGGCAATGAGCTTTCCCTCCTTTCTCACAATGCCCGCCGGAAACCGTTTCAAGTAGTCGGCATTGAAAAACCCAAGAGAAAAGCCTTTTTCTCTCGTATGCTTTTCACCAAGCCAGGCATCTGAAACAGCCTTGAATTGGGGCAGCATTTCAGGCACGTCTTCCCGGCGAACTATCTCAAAAACGTATCCCTCTCTTTCCAATTTGTGAAGGGTGTTACGAAAGCCCCTCCTCTCATGCCCTGCCAGCGAGAAATCTTCCATAAAAACCCGGGCCTCCTCTCCCAACTTCATCGAACTAAGCCCAAGATCGAGATAGAGATAAAGTTTCTCATGACCAACCTGGTAAAAGACAGTCCATCCGCCATACCGATCACACATTTCCTGGAAATCCCATATCAGCTCTCCCCATTCGTTCTCATTGCCGATGGGGTCTCCTAAAGCGACCCAGCTTCTCCCTGCAACCTTGTACATGATAAAGCTCTCTTTTCCCGGGCTGAGAAGTAACTCCTTATCTCCAAGGAAAGCCAAATTAGCACGAGTATTTCGGGAGGTTTTTATGATTCGGTCAATTCCCTGGAGATCCGAAGCAGAGCCCCTGATAGCCCGGGGTGGCCTGGGGCCGATCAACCTTGCAACAGCAAAAAAGAGGACCAGACCAACGCCTCCGACAGTGGCCCGCATAAAACGAGATGCCCCGCCGTAAAGGGTGAACCGCCACCAGAGATCGCTTGAATATTCCTGATGTTTAAAGGAAAACATTCCGAGCCATGCCGAGCAAATAATAACCAGGAAAATGGCCACAATCCAGCCGAACCCAATATCTTCATGGAAAAGAGAGCTTTTCCGGTAAAAATACCGTCTACAGGGAATGAAGGTCATGAGAATGAATGACAAGAAAAGGGCCTCTTCGTAGGCAAGGCCCTTGAGAAGGGAAAAAAGGATTCCAGCCCCAAGGAGAATGGTGGCGAGGAAATAGGCCCCATCAAGCCTCTTTTGCAATCCCCGGGCCAGGATCAACAGGATTACACCGACGAGGGTCCCCAGAAAATGGCTGGATTCTATAACCAGCAGTGGAAAAAAATGTCCGACCCAGGCGACGCGGTCCCTGATTTCCGGAGTCGCTCCTGAAAAGAGAAGGATGATCCCGGCAAGAAAAACAGAGATGGCCAAAACCTGCGGGATCGCGATTGAAACCCACCTGCTCATGGTCCGGGCCGCCTGTTGGAGTTTCCCCTTTCTTAGAAGAATTTCCTCTCCCGCAAGGAGAAGGGCCGCCGCCATAAGCGGAAGAATATAGTAGATGCATCTATACGCCAGAAGGGCTCCAATGACCGCAGGGCCCCTCAGGTAAGAAGACAAGAGGAGAATAATGATGGTCTCGAATACACCAAGACCGCCGGGAACCTGGCTCAGGAGGCCGGCCAGCTGAGCCAGGAGAAATATACCCATAAAACCGCTGAAAGAGAGTCCATGTATAGCCGGCAACAGCGCATACAATACACTCCCCGCCAAACCCCAATCCAGAAATGCCACTGCCATCTGGGAGAAAAAGAGCCTTGTAGAGGGAAGTGTAAATGCCCACCCTCTAATCTTTAAAGGATTTTTCCTGAGAGAACTAAACAGAAAATATGCGAATACCAGAAGAAGAAAGACGGCCCCTAAAGGTCGCACGGAGTTGAAAGGCAGATGAAGTGCCTTTGGGATGATCATGGGCTCGAAAAGAAATACTGTACCCCCGAGAGCCAGAAAGCCCAGCCACAGGCTCAGGCTGCAAAACACCACCACTTCTGCTATCTCCAGGCCCGACAGCCCCCAGGCAGAATACAGACGGTAACGAACCGATCCCCCCGCCACCATTGAAAGCCCGATATTGTTACTGAAGGCATAGCCTACAAAGGAGGCAAGCGCTATTTTTCTATAATGAAGCCTGCGTTTAACGTAACGTAAGGCGAAAAAGTCATACCCGGTCATGATCACGTAATCGAGTATCATCAAAAACACGGCAACTGAGACCCTGGCAGCGGGAAGGTTCTTGAGGGAATGAACGATATCCTGGATCTCATAGGCCTTGAGTTCGTAGTGCAATGCCCATAGGGCTACTGCAAAAAGGATAACCGCCAGCAGCGCCCCAAAATGGTGGCCCAGCTTTTTCCCCATTATTATCTTTTGCTCCATTTTTCCCCTTTACCTGCATGAGACGATTCTTTGCAGCATTGAATTCCATAATTAACACAGGCCCGCTGCCTTTTCAAATAACATAAGGCGGTTTGAGCAAGAGAGTGTCCACTCGGGGCTTATTCGTATAAAACCTTGCGAGTTGCTTCATATTTTGACACAATGAATATCGTATTTTTCTCACCACTCAACCCTGAGCCAGGAGGTCTATCTTATGAAAAAAGCCAATTTCCAGATGACCCAGGAAAATCCGGATATCCACATTAACAAACCGCCTGAAAAGAAACTCTGGCAGAAGAAGGGGCCATTTTCCATCTGGTATTTTGTTATCATGTTCCTTCTGTTTTATATGTTCCAGTCTACAATGCAGGTGAAAAGAGAACAAATCCCTTACAGTCAGTTCCAGAAATATCTGGAGGCGAACCAGATTTCCGAATGTGTCATAAAAGGGAATGCCATTGCGGGAACCCTCAAACTGATGGGTCAAAAAACTGGAAAGCAACGTCATTTCATAACCGTGCGCCTGCTTGACGATAACCTGGCAAAGGCCCTTGACAAGCACGGCGTCAAATACAGTGTGAGCATCCAGAGCCACTTCCTCAGCGATATCCTCTTTGGGTGGATCATTCCCTTTGGCATTATTTTTCTCTTGTGGGGCTATCTTGGGAAAAAAATGGGCGGCATGGGAATGAACTTTATGAATATCGGGAAAAACAAGGCACACGTCCATGCGGAAACAGACCAGAAAGTTACCTTCAAAGACGCAGCGGGTGTGGATGAGGCCAAACAGGAGCTTGGGGAAGTCATCGAGTTCCTGCGAAACCCCGATCACTTCCAGCGGCTGGGAGGGCACATGCCCAAAGGGGTGCTTCTGGCCGGTGCTCCCGGCACGGGAAAGACCCTGCTTGCCCGGGCCGTATCCGGAGAGGCGGGCGTGCCTTTTTTCAACATCAGCGGCTCGGACTTTATCGAGATGTTCGTGGGCGTCGGTGCTGCCCGTGTCCGTGACCTCTTTGAAGAGGCAAGAAAAAAAGCACCGTGTATCATTTTCATAGATGAACTTGATGCCATAGGCCGGCAGCGCGGTGGTCCGGTGGTCATGGGCGGGCACGATGAGAGGGAGCAGACCCTGAACCAGCTCCTGGTGGAAATGGACGGCTTTGATACCAGTAAAGGGATAGTGGTTATATCGGCCACCAATCGTCCTGAGGTGCTGGACAAGGCCCTGCTGCGCCCGGGCCGGTTTGACCGGCAGATCGTGGTTGACAAGCCCGACCTCCTGGGGAGAATCGATATCCTGAAGATTCACACCGGTGAATTGATACTGGCACCCAGAGTGGACCTGGAATTAGTGGCCAAGAGGACCCCGGGCTTTGTGGGCGCGGATCTGGCCAATGTTGCCAATGAGGCAGCCATCCTGGCGGCCAGAAAAAATCGCGATGCCGTCACCACCGCCGATTTTGAGGCGGCAATAGACAGGGTCATTGCGGGCCCGGAAAAGAAGAAAAGCACCTTGGATCCCGATGAAAAACACCGGGTCTCTTATCATGAATCAGGCCACACCCTGGTTGCGAGACTCGTCCCCACCGGCGAACCGGTCCACAAGGTCTCCATTATTCCAAGGGGAATCGGGGCCCTGGGGTATACCCAGCAACTCCCCGAAAAGGAGAAATTCCTTGCAACGAAAAACGAACTCCTTGATCAGGTGGCTATTCTCCTGGGGGGCAGGGTCGCAGAAGAAATCATCCTTGGAGACGTTTCCACGGGGGCCCAGAACGACCTGGAACGGGCCTCTGAAATGGCACGAAACATGGTCTGTTCCTATGGCATGAGCAAAAAGATGGGGCCCCTCACGTTCGGGAAAAAACAGACATCCCTGTTCCTGGGGACAGAATATGGAGAAGAAAGGAATTACAGCGATGATACAGCACGCGAAATAGACGCGGAGGTCAAGAACATCATCACCACCAATTATGATCGGGTCAAGAAACTCCTTCAGGAAAACCGTCCCCTGCTGGATGCCCTGGCTGCAAAGCTGGAAGAAAAGGAGGTGCTCACGGGAGAAGAGGTGGAATCCATTGTCAAGAAGAGTTGATAGGACATCAGGATTCTATCAACCCCCCTGAAAAACGGAGAGCCTTGCGCAATTGTAATCTTCCTGCAAGGTGCAAGCAAGGTTTGATGACCAAAGTGAAAGAATCGGGATTGGTTGACGCGCGCCCTGTTCAACCCTACCTGGACAATCGTCCGAGAAAAACATGGGGGGATCGACATCATCTATGGAAAGACATATCCTTTGCATCAATAGCGGTTCATCTTCAATCAAGTTCGCCCTGTTCCAGATGGTTCCTGCGGAGAAACTCCTTGCCGAAGGAGCGGTTGAACGCATCGGCATTCCCGGAGGGCAACTCTGGCTGAAAGACGGCCGGGGGACATCCCTTGCGGACAGGCATGAGGCTTTCCGGGATCACAATGCGGCGATCAAGGCCATGTTGACCGCCGCCATGGAAGACCAGCACCTCCCTGCTCCTGACGCCGTCGGGCATCGCCTGGTCCACGGCGGCCCCAAGCACACGGGCCCCGAGATGGTAACCCCGGAGTTGCTCACCGTCCTACGCGACCTCGTTCCTCTTGCGCCTCTGCACCTGCCAAGCGAAATCCGGGCCATTGATGCGGTGACCGCTCACTACCCCAAGTTGAATCAGGTGGCTTGTTTTGATACGGCGTTTCACCGCACCATTCCGGAAGTAGCCCAACGCTTGCCCCTCCCTCGCACCTTCTGGCATGAGGGCATACGACGCTACGGATTTCACGGTCTTTCCTATGAGTATATCGTCACCACTCTTGGAGAGGCCGTCCGCGGACGAATGATTGTCGCTCACCTGGGAAACGGAGCCAGCATGGCGGCCCTCAAGGACGGACGGCCCCAGGACACCACCATGGGTTTTTCCGCAACAGGGGGGCTGATGATGGGCACGAGAAGCGGCGATCTCGACCCGGGAATCCTGCTCTATCTCATGTACGAGAAGGGTTTTGACGCTTCCAGTCTCGAAAACCTTCTGGACAAACATGCAGGACTCGTCGGGGTATCCGGAATCAGCCCGGACATGAAAACGCTGCTCGATCAACGCGATAAGGAGCCCCATGCGGCCGAGGCCGTGGAATTGTTCTGCTACACGGCCCGCAAGTTTATCGGGGCGCTCGCCGCGGTACTCGGCGGCCTGGACTCCCTGGTTTTTACGGGCGGCATTGGGGAGCGGGCCGGTCCGGTGCGGTGGATGATCTGCCACGGCCTTGACCACCTCGGAATCCGGCTGGATCCCCACCAAAATGACGCAGATGCAGCGGTTATTTCCTCGAAGGACAGCCCTTGTATGGTGCGGGTGATTTCCACCAATGAGGACCTGATGATTGCCCGACATACCCAGAGGCTGCTTTTCCCGGGCAGTGAAGGAGAAAAAGCATGAACATTGAATTCCATAATTTCGACGAGTTGCTTGAAGCCGCCCGCGGCTTCCCGACCCTGCCGGTAGCCGTCGTAGATGCAGATGAACAACACGTACTTGAGGGGGCCTGCGAAGCGGCGGAAGCCGGTTTCATTGATCCTGTTCTGATCGGGCACGAAAGGCTCATCCATAGCCTTCTCGAAAAAATCAAGCCCCATGCGGCTTTTTCCGTCATCCACGCGCCTACCGAAGAGGCCGCGGCGGAAAAAGGCGTTGATTTGATTGCCGACGGGAAGGTCAAGGCCCTGATGAAAGGGTATATCCATACGGCGAAATTTCTCCACCCCATTCTCACCCATCATCTGGAGGGAGAACAACGCCTCTCCCATGTATTTCTGACGGACATCAAGACCTATCCCAAGCTTCTTTATATTACGGACGCCGCCATCAACATCAGTCCGGACCTCCTTGCCAAAGCGGACATCGTGCGCAATGCCGTGGATTTGGCACATCTGTTGGGAGTGGAAACACCCAAGGTGGCAGCCCTGTCGGCTGTGGAGCTCATCAACCCGGCCATTCCTTCCACCATCGATGCGGCCTGTCTGGCCAAGATGGCGGACCGTGGGCAGATCACGGGGGCGATCGTGGACGGACCGCTCGCCTTTGACAATGCCATCTCGGCAGAATCGGCCAGGATCAAGGGGATCAGAAGCGACGTTGCCGGGGATGTGGATGTTCTGCTGGTGCCGGACCTGGTTTCCGGAAACATCCTGGCCAAGGACCTCGAGTATCTAGCCGGGGCCCATCTCGCCGGTTTCGTCGCCGCATCAAAGGTGCCCATCATCCTCACTTCCCGGTCCGATCCCCCGCGGGCGAGACTGGTATCCTGTGCCGTGGCGGCCCTGGTCAGCCATCGCCAAGGGATCAATTCAGACAAGGATTCACCGGCGGCGTGACACCCTTCTCGCGGTCGGTATCAGGCGCAATGGTTTTGGGCCAACTTATCGATATAGGAGCAACAAATGGATTCTTCAAATATTTTTCAGCAAGCCGGTTGGGTGAATGACGCCATGGAATACGGATGGGATGCTGTCCAACGATCCATCCTCTTTACGGATACCCTTCGAAAACGGGGGAATACCTATTTTGAAACGGTTGAAAAGGGACTGCCGCCGGTTCTGGTGTTCGACTATGAGGTCATTCTCGATGCCAGGACCTTTGACAGGCCGGCGAATTATGCCCTGTCCCGCATCGTACCAAGGGAAGGAGATACCGTTGACGAAACGAAACGGCCCATCGTTGTCATAGACCCCAGGGCCGGAAACGGTCCCGGTATCGGCGGATCCAAACAGGATTCCGAAATCGGCGATGCATTGGCCCAGGGCCATCCCGTTTATTTCATCCTCTTTTATCCGGACCCCATACCCGGCCAGTCCCTTGCCGATGTGGAGGCGGCAGAAATACGATTTATCGAGCATATTGCAGAACGCCACCCCGAATCGCCGAAACCAGCGGTGATCGGCAATTGCCAGGCGGGGTGGGCGGTCGCGCTTCTTGCCGCGGACCGTCCCGGACTGACCGGTCCAATCGTGCTCAATGGTGCCCCCCTTTCATACTGGTCCGGCGTGCATGGGAAAAACCCCATGCGGTACGCAGGAGGCCTCCTTGGAGGGGTCTGGACAACATCTCTCCTGTCCGATCTGGGCAACGGGAAATTCGACGGCGCCTGGCTCGAGGCCAATTTTGAGGACCTTAATCCGGCAAACACCTTGTGGGGGAAGCAGTACAACCTCTATTCCAGGGTGGATACCGAAGAGGAGAGATTCCTCACCTTTGAAAAGTGGTGGAACGGTTTTTCCTTCATGACCAAGGAAGAGCTGCACAGCATCGTGGAGAATCTCTTTGTGGGTGATCGGCTGGAACAGGGAGAGGTGACTTTGCGCGACAAGAAAAACCTTCACTTAATGGATATTGAGGCACCGATCCTCTTATTTGCCTCCGAGGGAGACAACATCACGCCGCCGCAACAAGCCTTTGACTGGATCATGAAAACGTATGGCTCCGTGGAAGAGATAAAGCGTCAGAGAAAAGTCATCGTCGGTCTCCTGCATCCGCACATCGGTCACCTGGGTATTTTTGTAGGCGGCAAGATAGCGAAGAAAGAGCATAAGGAGATCATCAAAAGCATTGACATGGTCGAAACGCTCCCACCGGGGCTCTACGAAATGATTATCGATGCCGGAGATGAGAAACAAGGATTTACCGATTACCATGTCCGTTTTGAGGAGCGGGATTTCAAGGCTATTATGGCCCTAAACGATGATGTGAATGTGATCCGAAAAGAAGATGTAGATTTCAGGCATGTCGCAGCCATTTCGGAAATGAATGACAGCCTCTATCAGGTCTTTGTCAGTCCCTGGGTGAAGCTGTGGACCACTGAATTTACAGCCGAGGTCTTCAGACAACTCCATCCCCTGCGGGTGAGGACCTATTCCTTTTCCGATCGAAACCCTTTGCTCCCCCCTTTCAAGGCAATGGCGTCGATAGTAAAAGAAAATCGCAGGCCGGTATCGCCGGACAACCCGTTTTTGGCCATGGAGAAGAATGTCTCGGCCTCCATGGAAATCGTGCTGAACCTATACAAGGATATCCGGGACAATGCCGGGGAACTCATGTTTAACCTGGTGTATGGAAATCCATGGATGAACCTCTTTCTCCCCGTGACCGGGAAAGAGGAAAGCCGGAAAGACCTCAGGGAAAAAAAGAAGAAAGAAGCAGGGCTGACTCGGACCGACAGGGAACACTGGCTTGGCCTCGTGGAAAAAGGAGGATTTGCCGAAGGGGTCATTCGTATGGTGATGGCCCTTGCAAAGCCGGACCATTCCATTGACCGGGACAAATTGATTGAAGATGAACGGATATTGGAGACGAGCAAGAGGATGAAAGGGATGAACAAATCGGACTTTATAAGAATCGTGCAAGAGCAGAGCCGCATCCTTCAGGTCGATGAGGACAGTGCCCTAAAGGCGCTTGCCACACTCATTCAGGGGCCTCAGAAACGCAGGGAAGCCCTGGAGATTGTCAGGCAGGTCATGCTCGCCGACAAAAACCCGTCCGCCCGGGAAAAATTCATTCTGGAGAAAATAAGGGGCGCACTGGACCTGAAGTTGTCACGTGCCGCTTGATACGGGAGTTTATCGGGTGTAGGACAAACATCTCAATTTACTCTTTTCCAATTGAATTTAGTCGGAAAAGACGGCGCCCTCTCGACGGTCGCCAAAGGAAAACCCTCAAGACACTGAGCATCGCCGACACTTCTGAAGCGGGGGAAGCCACAACCCCTTCGGGAAAAGAGGCGTTTGAATCCCACATGCTCATTCGTTCAACAATTTCCTGACACAGGCCTTGAGATCCGCAATCTTTATGGGTTTCGAAAAAAAGTCATCCGCACTTTTTCGAAACGCTTCAACAGCGGCATCCAGGCTTGCGAACGCGGTAATCATGATCACCTTGATTTCCGGAGATGCCTTTTTTATCGTGTTCAGGACCTCCATGCCATCAATGTCCTTCATCTTTAAATCGGTAATGACCACGTCAAATTTTTCTTCTTTTAATCTTTCAAAGGCAGGCTTTGCATCCAGAAAGGACTCCACTACATACCCGTCTTGCCCGAAAGAACTCTTTATCATTTTGCCCACGATGTTCTCATCATCAATTACCATGATTTTATAGCCGTTCATTTTTCCCCTCCTTATGTTGTATACACTGGTAATTCTATCGTGAAAGTTGTTCCAATCCCCACCGTGCTTCTCGCCACTATTGTCCCTTTATGCTTTTTAATGATGCCATAACTGATAGACAAACCCAGTCCCGTCCCCTCCGTCCCCTTGGTACTGAAGAACGGATCAAAGATATGGGCCAAGAATTCAGAGGGAATTCCTTTCCCTGTGTCTTCGATCTCTATTACAATATGATTCTTGTCTTCCGCAAGATTCGTCCGAAACCAAACCGTGTCTCCTGCAGACATTGCGTAAGTGGCATTGGTAAGCAGATTCACCAACACTTCCCGAATCTTATCTTCATCAATGAAAACAGGAGGAAGCTTGTCTTGAAGGGTCAATTTGGTCTCAATCCCGGACACATCGAGCATATTCTGCACCAGTTTAAGGGAGCGTCTCACAACATCATTGATATCAGAAACTCGAAAATTCCTTTCCTTGGTTCTCGAAAAATCCAACAGGTCCTGAACAATTCTCCTGATCCTCTCGCTTTCCTCCAGGATTGTCTTTACATAATCGACTTTATCTTCCTCGGAAAGATGCTCTAAGAGTTCTAAATAGGTCTGGGCCACCATGGAAATATTGTTGAGCGGATTCCCCAACTCGTGTGCCACGCCCGCAGTAAGCGTTCCCAGGGATGCCAGTTTTCTCGATTGTATGAGCTGCTCTTGTCCGGTCTTCAGTTCTTCGCACATCGCGTTAATGGCCGCCATAGCGGAACCCAGCTCATTTTTGGGTATCTTTCCTTCAATATTCGCAAAGTTTCCGTCAGATATGGAATTCGCCGTTCTTTCTATCCGTCGAAGATTTCTGAACATCCGTGAAAAAAACAAATAGCTGCTCATGATGGCAACAAAGATAACAAGGCCGAAAAAAGACAATAATGTCCTTTTTGAAGCCGAAATAATGTTATTCACCTCTTGTCTCTCAACCCTTACCATCCGCTCAGAAAACAGTCGTAATGTCCTCCCCGCCTCCCGGACGGTTTTTTCTGCTATTTTTGTATCCTTGCTCCTTTCATCGGTCTTCCCTACCTTCGCAACTGTCTCTTCATATCGCTTGAGGTCCAATTGAAGTTTTTCGAAATTTTCATCGCCGATGGCCTTGATGATATTTGGCCTCATACTTTCAATGGTCAGATAGCTCTCCTGGATGTCCTTCCTGATGCGTGGAAGCGCTGCATCATCTTTATAGAGGAAGTAGTTTTTCTCCGAAAGTCTCATTTGCAGAAAAGATGCATTGAGGCTGTCTGCTATTTCAACAAAACGCAACTTAGCGAGAAGAAGATCAAATTCATGGTAGGAAAACGCGGCTACCAGGATGATAGAAATGATCCCGAGGGTATTTGCAAGTATTATTTTGTGTACCAGCTTCATAACCGTCCCCGACAAAAACAGTACGCATCCGTAAAGACATCCTGTCGTGATCAGTAAACGGGTATGACGTCCACCTGTACATCCTTTACGCCCGGCATTTCCAGGAGAATGCCACGAATGTCATCCGTGAGGGCTTCCTCCTGCTGCAGGCTCCTCTTTATATGCACTATAACCGCTCCATCCTCGGCAGAAACTTCGACATCAGCATAGAAATTCATCAGGTCTGATTTAACCTTTGCGGCGAGGCTTTCGTCTCTTAGAATCCTCAGCATTTCAGTGCTCGTTTGAAAAGAAGGAAGTTTTACCGTCGTTAGGATCTTGTCGACCGCATCATCAATGGTAAGGCTGCCGATCACTATCCCAAGGTCATACATGCTGAGATCCCAAGGGTCTTTGCTGTGGAAATACATTGCCCATTTTTTTCGATCTTTATCGAATTTCTCAATACTTTTTAATGCTTCCTTCTTTGAGATATCTGCCCTTTGCATGGTCTCCTTTACCCGTTCCTCGACAGTCGCAGAAATCATGACCTTCAAGATATTTGGGATCCCCTCCAGCAAAAAATGACCTGCTAACGCATGATAAACCACATTATCTCTTGCCGCAAATTCCAAAAGCGCCGACCGGATGTACGCGATGTATTTCTTTTTTCCATAGCTGAAACGGTCCCGGAGTGTCGGCGCATTTTCAACAGCCTGGCGCAGCCAATTCTCCGGAATATCAAATTCTTGCGAAGCCAGACTGATAACTTCCTCGGAGATACATTCATAGTTCAGTTCCTGTGCCACTTTCTCAGCGATCTTCTTGCCATGGCTGTAAGAAGCCCTGGCGATAGCGATGATAGACATGCTAACCTCCCTTGGTTTACAAAATCTAAAAGCAACACCTAAAAAATGCCCTCTTTTAATGCGTTGGCTCTCATGGGCATTTCATCAGCCTATGGGAATGAGCCCCAATACCCCGGTCAACACTATCAAGCCACAAATCAGGGCCAAAAACCCATATAATTTGTCGCCCTCCTTGAAAAGAACAGCAGACGAAAGAAAAAGCGCCGGCACAACTGAAAAAACCGCCAGAGAGATCCCAAAGGCACTCAAACCATCCCCGCTTGCCAGATGGGCAAAGTACCAGTGCCCCATGGGCAGCGAACCGGTGATGCCCTGCCAGATTTGAGAAGGAGACTTGCCCGCCCACACTGAAGACAGCCAATAGGAAACAGGCACATAGTTATTCTTGGTAATAAAGGCTATCACAGAGCCGATAATGACGATCAAAGAGCCAAACATCACACCCCAGTAGATGATTTGTCCATAGACCACGCCGGCAAAAGGAGCTTTTAATTTATTTTTCATAATTTCCTCCTGCAAATGGGCATACTTATCCCAAAATGGGGATATGTATCCCGAATGCACCTTCCAACCCGCGTGCGATAAGTTTCACGGATGAAAGAATGAGAATAAAGATCAAAATTTTTCGCACAAAGGCTGCCCTGATCCTGATTAAGAGATGCGCTCCCAAAATCCCGCCAACCACATGCCCCAGCATCCATGGGGCTGCGAGAATGGCAACAAGCGCACCGTAGGTGATGTATGTCCAGATGGCGGTAGCATCGCTGATGGCCAGAAGGACCCCGCTGCAGGCAGCCGCGATCTTGACCGGAGCCATCATGACGAGATTAAGCGTTGCGGTGAGAAAGGCCCCACCTCCCATACCGAAAAATCCGCCTATGAAGCCAAGAAAAATAAAGATAACTGCTCCCGGAAGCGCCCGCACCAACCGGTAGTCAACAACTTTTCCAAGAGAGCCCTCCCAATAGGAGCCCTCCAGTCCAAGCTTTGTGGAAAGTGGATCAATCTGGTCCGGTTCGGGATATTCTGTTTTCCCTCCGCCCGTGAATAAAAACCAGGCGATAACAAGCATGAGAACCCCAAGAGACAGACGAACCAAACCATCGCCTACTGCACCCAGGGCGTCGTGCAGATATATGGCACAAACGCTCCCTGCAAGGGCACCAACGGCGATGGGTACGCCGCAAAAAAACACAACTCTCAGGTTGGCCAGTCTGCTTTTCATAAATGGTCCCGATGAAATCAACCCGCCGAACATGGCCACCACCAGACCCGTGGCCCTGATGACCAGACTGTCCATGGAGGTAAAACCCAGCATAATGGGCGTAAAGATAACGCCCCCCCCTATACCCGCGATAACTGCGATGATTGCAATGGCGGTACTTATTAGAAATGAGCCCACGATAATGAGCCACATGGATAAGGGATCAAGGATTTGGGTCCCTTGGACTTTTGAAAATACGACCATCACAGTATAGCCGCCAATCAGTAACATAATGAGAATCGTTAATTCCGGGATACTGGTCACTAGCCCCGTGAAAATGCTTCTTCTTTTCCGTCTGCCCCTTACCTTTTCGTCTTCTCCCTTTTTCTCTATGGCAGCTGACACCGGCTCTGCATGCCCCATATGAAATGCCTCCCCAATTTGCCTCTGACTTTTAAAATTAGAATTTGAAGGACTGCGCTCCCAAGAACCAGATTTTTCGTGCCCGGTTTCGCAGTTGGGAAGCAATGTCTTCAGTGTGGTATCCGCAGGTTCCGTCTACACTGCCCGATTCCGCTGAAAGTCTTCTATGCCATTATACACAATCATGTCAAAAGAAAAATGTCCCTGAATGGGACTTGGTAAGCAGACAAGCCAATCGGTCATACCCCGTATTTTCCATCCACGGTTTGTCCAATGACCGATCGAATCGAAAAAGGCCATCCCTGGACTTTCTTTCTCACGGAAACTGAAAAGTGCTACTCTCGGTTTCCTTAAAAATCAACGGTTGGCAAAGCACCCCATTGATTTGCGTGCCCATCCATGGGCGTGATGATGACTTTTTGCAGAGTCATCAATGATTCCCAAAACCATCAATCAACAAGGTCTTTGGGTTTCACGCCCACCTTCACTTCCTTTACACCCTCGACTGATTTGGCGATAGCTTCTATATCTCTTATGAGCCCTTCTCCTTCGGTGAGCAATGCCGACGTATGCACCTGCACGATACCTTTGGAAGCGACAACATCGACGTCGGGCTTCATATCCATGAGCGCAGCCTTCACTTCGGCTCCAATGCAGAGGTCTTCCATGGCCTGTTGTGATTCAGGGGTTGTTCTAAATGTATCGAGGGCCACGGTGTTACAGATAACATCGGCTGCATCGTCTGTTGTCATCTTTTTGATGTGGGTCACGATATCGTAAAGGCTCGGGTCCCAGGTGTCTATCCCATAGAGGTATTTGCTCCATTTTCTTCGTTCTTCATCGTCGTGTTTTAAAATGCGAAGGGCCTCCTTCCTTGGAATGTCTTCACGTCCCACCTCACTCTTGACGCGCTCCTCAATGTCGGCAATGATTCTGACTTTCAGCACATGAGGAATATCTTTGGCGAAAAAGTGGCCGGCCAGCCCACAATAGACCACATTGTCTTTCCGAAAGTGCTGGAGAATTGCAGACCTTACAAAAGCAATGTACCTATCCTTCTTGTAGCCGAATCGATCGAGAATAGATGGCGCGTCATGAATAGCCCGGACCAGCTTGATCTCGGAAACATCGAATTCCTTTGAAGCCTCCAGAAGCACATCGCGTGAAAGACACTGATACCCTAATTTGTCGGCGACTTTTTCTGCCACTTCTTGTCCCCTGCTATATGACCCCCTGGAGATCGTTATGATTGCCATGACCCATTTCCTCCTTAAACACGTCTAAACATGCGTTTATTTTAATCCCAATGCTCTTTTCGTTGCTCCATAACTTACATCTATTGTTCATTAAATGCAATAGCCCTTCCTTCTATTTGTGGTCAAAACCTTTCCGAATTGTAATCTTTTTGAAATGCAGGAGAAATTTTTTGTTCCTATAGTCTTCGTAAAGTTATCAGGGAAGGCCTTGCAATGAAAAGAAGGAGGAAAAAAGCATGAAACTGCAATTGATGAAATGCCCCAGCCAACCGGGGAATCTTCGCATTTCCAGGCACGCCTGTGCCCTGCGCCACCTGGAGGCGCAGAAAATCGGCAAGGAAGTACCCCTGAGGGAGTTCGACATCATCAGACGGATCGGCCTGGAGATCTGCAGGACCTGTCCCAAGGGAAAAAGCAACGCATCGGTGCTTCAGGTTTCAAGGCACGAGAGGGAGGAATCCAAAGAACCGATAGCCGTTCAAGATTAACACCAACCTGCAATAAGGAGGATTGAAGAATGAAAGATTGTATAACCAACTCAGTAAAACGGATCGGCTACATCATTTTTGTGGCACTCTTTGCCCTTGCCTTGGTCCCGAATGGGGTCCTTGCGGCCTCATCAGGCCCGACAGGCAAAATACCGGCCTCTTTTGCGGATCTCGCCGACAGCGTCAAACATGCCGTGGTCAACATATCCACCACGATGGTCGTAAAAGGTGAGCAATTTCAAGGTCTTTCAGGCCACAATGCACCTTTTGGCCGCTTTTTCGGGGATGATTTCTTCAAGCATTTCTTTGGAAATATGCCCAGGGGAGAGATGAAAACCCATGCCTTGGGATCTGGATTTGTCATCAGCCCGGACGGGTTCATCATCACAAACAATCACGTGGTCGACCGTGCCACGGAGATCAAGGTAAAGCTCGATAACGGGAAAGAGTATGACGCGAAAATCGTCGGGCGTGACAAGAAAACAGATCTGGCCTTGATCAAGGTGAAACCGGACTCCAATTTTCCCAAACCCGTGGCGTTGGGTGATTCGGACGCCATCCGGGTCGGCGACTGGGTCATGGCCGTGGGAAATCCCTTTGGTTTGGGACAGACCGTGACCACCGGCATCATCAGCGCAAAGGGGAGGGTCATAGGGGCCGGCCCCTATGATGATTTCCTCCAGACTGACGCCGCCATCAACCCGGGCAACAGCGGCGGTCCCCTCTTTAACATGAAAGGTCAAGTCATCGGAATCAACACCGCTATCATTGCACAGGGCCAAAATATCGGTTTTGCAATCCCCATAAACATAGCAAAGGAGCTGCTGCCACAGCTCAAGAAAGGCAAGATCATCCGCGGATGGCTCGGCGTTATGATTCAGGATATCACGCCCGAGTTGGCCAAGTCTTTCGGCTTGAATTCCAAAAAAGGCGTCCTGATTTCCGACGTCATGAAAGACAGCCCCGCGGAAAAGGGCGGCCTGCTACGCGGAGACGTGGTCATCCGGTTTGATGGGAAAGAGGTCAAGGATGCCCATGAACTTTCCCGCATTGTGGCGGAAACGCAACCCAAAACCCAGGCCACGCTGGATATCATCAGGGACAAGAAGGCCAAGAGCCTCAAGATCGAGATTGGTACCATGCCCCAGAACCTGAAGGCTGGTGGATTGCCGGCCGACACAAGCGTCTGGGGCCTGACCGTGCAGGAAATCACGCCCGATCTGGCCAGACACCTCGGCCTGGATCCCGATGAAAAGGGCGTCGTGATCTCCGGCCTGGAACCTGGCAGCCCGGCAGTCGAGGCAGGCCTCAGGGCCGGTGATGTCATCAAGGAGGTCAATCGCAATGCGGTCAAAGACCTCGGCGATTATAAAAAGGCCATGGGTAAGGCGAAAAAGGAGGACGGTGTTTTGCTCCTGGTCAAGCGCGGCCAGGGTACGCTTTACGTGATACTCAACCCACCTTCTAAGAAATAGTCGCCCTATCCAAGGGGGTTTCCGGAATGTACCGGAAACCCCCTCAGCAGCTCCGTTTCCTCAGCGATCGAGTTTCAGGACAAAATAGGATCCCAGGAAAAAAAAGATCCCATTAGCGAGCCACGCGGAAAGGACCGGCGGAAGTACCCCTGCCAGACCCAGGGCTCTCGATACGCCCAGCAAGACCAGGTAAAAGAAACAGGCTACAACACCAATGGCAATGGCAACAGGCGTGCCTCCCTTGTTTCGGCCGAGGGCCGTGGGAGCCCCGATGAGTACCATGACAAAGACGATAAAGGGAAAAGCCAACTTGATATTGAGATCAACAAGATACCTTGAGTTGTCATAACCCTCCTTGCCGACCTTTCGGGCAAACCGCTTGAGCTGCCAGTAACCCATCTCTTCCGGTTGCTTTTCTTCTACGGAGAAGGCCCGGGGCCCCTCCGGCAATTTCAGGGTAAGTTGCTTGAACTTGACGAGGCTATATCCCTCCTCTCCGGACGCGGTCAGTGTTATCCCGTTCCTGACTTCCCAGGCATGATTCTTCCATACCGCCATGCGGCCATCTATCCGCTTCAGGACGCGAAAAGATGCATCAAAGAAATAGAATGTGGGGTGGTACATCACGTTGTTCTTCCTGTCAAAACGGCTGATCCAGTAGATAGCGTTGTGCGCCTTGTACCAGATATGATCTGTCACGTAATAGGTGGCCGAGTCTTTCTTGTCGACATATTTTCTATAAAGCGCGTTGGCCTTGGAACTGGAGTAGGGCATCACCAGCTCCGAGAAAAGAAACAGGCCGACTGAAAGCAGGAGGGCCAGAAAAAATAGGGGCCTCAAGAACGCCAGCATGTTGATCCCGCACGCCTTCAATGCCATGATCTCGTTGTTTTTCTTCATCAGGCTGAAGGCAATGATGACCGCGATCAGGGTTGCGGGGGGCAGCATTTGTACGATAATAAAGGGAAGCAGATAGGCAAAATAGGCGAGAATCACACCTTTCGGTACTTGTGCTTCAATAAAATTATCCACTTTTCCAAAGAATTGCACCATCACATAGATGGCGATGAGGGCAAAGAGAGAAAAAGAGAGAAACTTGAAAAACTCTTTTGAGATATATTTCGAAAAAATGCTCATGGCCGGTCAATGCTCAAGCTCGACCTTCAGTTCTCGGGCCATCAATGCCTTAACCGCTTCCCTCGGATCCTTTTTCCGGTAGAGCACCTCATAAACCTGAGTGATGATAGGTAGTTCCACCCCTATTTTCCTTGAAAGCTCATAGGCCGAGCGGGCGGTCTTGATCCCTTCAGCAACCATTTTCATGCCATCGGTGATTTCATCGAGGCTTAGGCCCTTCCCGAGTTTCAGGCCGACGGTCCTGTTACGGCTCATATCCCCCGTGCACGTCAACACCAGATCCCCCATGCCGGCAAGGCCCGCAAAAGTATGGGGATTCGCCCCCATGGCCACCCCCAGTCGCGTGATCTCGGCAAGCCCCCTTGTGATAAGGGCGGCCCTGGGGTTGTGCCCAAAGCCCAGCCCGTCCGATACTCCGGCCGCAATGGCAATGACGTTTTTGAGCGCACCTCCCAACTGGGTTCCTATAAGGTCTTCGGTAATGTAGACCCTGAAAAAAGGAGTCGAGAACAGCCGTTGCATTCGCTCTGCCTGTGTCATGTCATAGCAGGCAATGGTGACGGCAGTGGGATATCCGGAGGAGACCTCTTTCGCAAAGCTCGGCCCTGAAAGACAGGCGTAGGTTTTCATAAAGGCTTCAGGCAGGATACTCGCCGCAACTTGGGACATCATCATGCCTGTGGCGTTTTCTATGCCTTTTGTGCCGGCGATGAGGGGCACGTCCCCCTGCAGGTACGGTCGCATGGACCCCAGGACCTCACGAAAAACATGAGAAGGAACGACCACCAGGGCGAGTTCTTTTTCATACAGGGCCTCCTCAAAAGATCTCACCGGGCGAAGGTTGTCCGGGAGGACACACCCTGGAAGGAACGATCCGTTTTCATGCCCCAGCCTGATCTGATCGTAGACCTCTTTTTCCCTTACCCAAAGGTCAACGCTCTTTCCTTTTGAAGCCAGGAGATTGGCCAGGGCGGTTCCCCAACTCCCGGCACCGATCACCCCTATTTTGCTGATCTCATCCATTTATCGCGGTGATCACTCCTCCATGAGCTTCGCCACGCCCACAACTCTCTCGCCCTCGCCCAGATCGATCAGTTTCACCCCCTGGGTATTGCGTCCGATCACAGAGATATCCGCCACCTTCATGCGTATGATCTTTCCGTGCTCCGTGATGATCATGACCTGATCGCTCTGTGTCACCTGATAAGAGGCCACTACAGGTCCGTTTCTAAGGGACGTTTTAATGGTCAGTATTCCCTTCCCGCCCCGCGACTGTCGCCGATATTCTTCGGTGCGCGTGCGCTTTCCGTAACCATTTTCCGTGACTGTGAGGATGGTCGCACCTTCCTGCAGATCCTCCATGGCCACCACTTTGTCACTCGCATCCATACGGATCCCTATATTTCCGCTTGAAACCCTACCCATACTCCTCAGCCCTGATTCATTGAAGCGGATGGATTTGCCTTGCCGGGAAGCCAGAAAGATGTCCTGATCCCCTGTGGTGACCCTGACGCCTATGAGTTCATCGTTTTCCCTGATCTTGATGGCCATGATACCGCCTGCCCTTAGATGACTGTAGGCAAGCAGCTCCGTTTTCTTGACCAAGCCGTTTTTGGTGGCCATGACCGCGTATTTACCTTCCTGAAAATCCTTGATCGCGAGAATAGTGGCCACCTTCTCGCCCTTGTTGAGTTCCAGGAGGTTGACGATGGCCTTTCCCCTGGCCATGCGTCCCGCCTCCGGTATCTCGTGGACTTTTTTCCAGTATACGCGACCCAAGTTGGTAAAAAACAGAAAGTAATCGTGTGAAGAAGCCACGAAAAGATTTTCCACAAAATCCTCTGCCTTGGGTTTGACACCGGTCATTCCTTTTCCGCCGCGTCGCTGGGCTCGGTACAGGCTTATGGGGTTTCGCTTGATATAGGCCTCGTGGCTGATGGTCACCACCATGTCTTCGTCTGCAATCAGATCCTCAACGTCCATTTCACCGGATTCCTCCAGGATCTCCGTTCTCCGTTCATCGCCATACCGTTCCCTTATATCCTGGGTTTCCTCCTTGATAATCTGCAACACCATCCGGTCACTTGACAGGATCGCCTTAAACCTGGAAATACTCTTGATCAGATCCGCATATTCGGCATTGATCTTTTCCCTTTCCAGTCCCGTGAGCCTCTGAAGGCGCATATCCAGGATGGCCTGTGCCTGGACATCAGAAAAATCGAACTCAGATCTGAGACGTGCCTTTGCCTCCCCGGGATCAGAGGAAGATCGGATCAATTCAATGATCTCATCCAGAAAATCGAGGGCTTTCTTGAGCCCCTCCAGGATGTGGGCCCTCTCCTCGGCCTTGCGCAGGTCATAGATGGTCCTTCTGATAATCATTTCGCGGCGATGGGTCACGAAGTGCTCCAGGATTTCTTTAATGGTCAGGACCTGGGGCCGTCCATTCACGATGGCCAGAAGTATGATACCTAAAGAGACTTCCATCTGGGTGAACTTGTACAGGCGGTTGAGAATAACCAGTGAAATGGCATCCCGCTTGATATCCACGACGACCCGCATGCCGTCCCGGTCGGACTCGTCTCGAATGTCCGATATCCCCTCTATTTTTTTCTCTTTCACAAGAGAGGCGATTTTTTCCAGCAATCTTGCTTTATTGACCTGGTAAGGAAGTTCCGAAATGATAATTCGCTCTCGATTTTGACCGACCTTCTCCACAAAGGCCCGTGCCCTTATCCTTATCACTCCTCTGCCGGTCCTGTAGGCCTCCCGGATGCCCTTTCTCCCCAGGATGAATCCCGCCGTAGGAAAATCCGGGCCGGGTATGATGCGAAGCAGTGTTTCAATATCAGTACCCGGTTCGTCCAGGAGCCTGATGACGGCGTCACAAACCTCGGTGATATTGTGTGGGGGTATGTTCGTGGCCATGCCCACTGCAATACCGGAACTCCCGTTGATGAGAAGATTCGGGATGGTTGTGGGAAGGATGACCGGCTCTGTGAGCGAGCCGTCATAGTTCTCCGTGAAGTCGACAGTCTCTTTGTCGATGTCAGAGAGAAAATCCTGGGCGAGCCTCGTCATCCTGATTTCCGTATAACGCATGGCCGCGGCCGAGTCCCCGTCCACGGAACCGAAATTTCCCTGACCATCCACGAGAAGGTAACGCATGGCGAAATCCTGGGCCATTCTGACGATGGTATCGTAGACGGCCGTATCACCGTGGGGATGGTATTTACCGATGACGTCTCCCACGACACGTGCGGACTTCTTGAACGGGCGGTTGAAATAATTCTTCAGGTCCTGCATGGCGTAGAGTATGCGCCTGTGGACGGGTTTCAGGCCGTCCCGGATATCAGGTAAGGCCCGGCCTACAATGACACTCATTGAATACTCGAGATAAGATTTCTTCATCTCATCTTCGATGTTGACTGATTCTGACGCTATATCAAATACCATATATTTTCTCCGATTACCTTTAGCCTTATACCCTCTCTCTAGATATCCAGTTCCGTCACCTCAAGGGCGTTGGCCTGGATAAATTCCCTTCTCGGCTCCACCTTGTCTCCCATCAGCACGGTAAAGATGTCATCCGCCTCAACCACATCTTCGATATCCACTCTGAGCAGCGTTCTCCTATCGGGGTCCATGGTGGTGGTCCAAAGTTGCCCGGGATTCATCTCGCCAAGGCCCTTGTACCGTTGGATTGATAGACCTTTCTTTCCTTTTTCCAGCAGTTCTTTCAAGATCTCCCGGGGTTTCTCAATCACCCGGGCTTTGTTATCCTCCAGGAGACTGCAGTCGCCTCCGGACAGCATACTGATTTTATCCGAGGTGTTCACCAGATATTTCAATTCAGGAGATGACAGAAATTCCCAGTTGATCGCAAAGGTCTGTCCCCCGTCAAGGGTCTCTGTAACGGAAAATTCATAATTGCCGCGCTCTTCATCCATGTGGACGTCCATCACCCTGAATTGCTCTTCCTCAAGCTGTTTGACAAAGCGCTCAATAAAACCCTGGTCCTTGAAAAGACGCCTGTCGGCCTTGCCCTGGAATACCAGAAATTCGAGAAACCGGGTGCTATAACCCATCCGGGAGAGCTTTGCGACGTTGTCATAAAATCTGATCAGGCTTTTGAGCAGACCCGCCAGGGCCTTTCCGGAAACCTTCTCTCCACCGCCCATAACAAGGGTTTCCTTTTTCGAAATACGGTCCAAAATCAAGCTGTTGAACCCGTCCTCATCCTTCACGAACTGCTCTTTTTTCCCGTCCACAACCCGATAAAGCGGCGGCTGAGCCACATAGAGATAACCCTTTTCTATCAATTCAGGCATCTGTCTGAAAAAGAATGTCAGAAGCAGTGTCCTGATATGGGATCCGTCCACATCGGCATCCGTCATGATAATAACCTTGTGATAACGCAGGGAATCGATGTTGTACTCCTGGTCACCGATGCCCGTGCCCAGAGCCGCGATCATTATGCGGATCTCCTCACTGGCAATCATTTTATCGAAACGCGCCTTTTCCACATTCAGAATTTTACCCCTGAGAGGCAATATGGCCTGAAATCGCCTGTTTCTGCCCTGCTTGGCGGAGCCCCCGGCGGAATCTCCTTCCACTATAAAAATCTCACTGTGACTGGGATCCCTTTCCTGGCAATCCGCCAGTTTCCCGGGGAGGGAATGATCGGAGAGAATGCCCTTGCGCCGGGCAAGGTCTCTGGCCTTTCGTGCCGCTTCTCTCGCCCTGGCGGCGTCGATGACCTTGGAAAGAACCGCTTTGATTATACGGGGGTTTTCCTCAAAAAAACTGCTCAGGCCATCGTTGACCAGTGTTTCCACCTGCCCTTTGACTTCGCTGTTGCCAAGTTTTGTCTTTGTCTGGCCCTCGAACTGGGGGTCGGGAATTTTGACGCTTATGACGCCTGTCAGGCCTTCCCTGACATCGTCGCCACTCAGTTTATCCTTAAAATTCTTTGAGAAAGGTGAGTTTTGAAGATATTGATTAATACTGCGAGTTAATGCAGATTTAAAACCTATTAGATGAAATCCGCCTTCTTTAGTATTAATATTATTTGCAAAAGTAAAAATACTTTCCTTGAAGGAGGTATTGTACTGGAGGGCCACTTCAATGATTACCCGGTCTTTTTCACCCGACATGTAGATGGGTTTCGTGTGAAGAACCTCTTTGTTCTTATTGAGATACTCAACAAAAGAGCGGATGCCTCCCTCGTACATAAATTCTTTTTTCTTGCCCGTAAGATCGTCCAGTATCTTAATTCGAACACCTTTTGTCAGGAAAGCAAGCTCTCTCATCCTCCTTGAAAGGGTCTCAAAATCAAATTCAATATTCTCAAAAATGGCCTTATCGGGCATAAAATGGATTTTTGTTCCTCTCTTATCGGTATCACCCTTTACTGTTACCCCTGTCTTGGGAATACCCCTTTCATAGCGCTGAGAATAGATCTTACCGTTTCTATATATTTCCACTTCCAGAAATTCCGAAAGGGCGTTTACCACGGAAACGCCGACGCCGTGGAGGCCACCTGAAACCGTATAGGTCTTGTGATCAAATTTTCCCCCGGCGTGGAGCCTCGTCATAACCACCTCAAGTGCCGGTATATGCTCGGTTTTATGCATATCAACGGGTATTCCACGACCGTTGTCCACCACCACGACACTGTTGTCACTCAGAACCACAACATCGATTCGATCACAGTATCCCGCCAGGGACTCATCAATACTGTTATCCACCACCTCATATACAAGATGATGAAGACCCTCAAAGCCGGTATTACCGATGTACATGGCCGGCCTTTTTCTTACCGCCTCCAGTCCTTCAAGAACCTTTATATCAGAGGCACCGTACGACTGAGATCCATCGTTCATATTATATCCTCATTGGCATGATTAGACCCAGGAAGCCCTTGTCCGCTTCCCCCCGAAGAATACAAGGTTTCGAACTGTCAATGAATCCCAATGAAACCCGTTCGCTCTCCATTGCCTGTAACACATCAATGAAATAGCGGGCATTGAAACCGACTTCAATTCGATCACTATTGTATTCAACTTCCATTATCTCGTTTGCATCCCCCAGGTCCGGGTTTGTTGAAGTCAAGGCCATGGCGTTGCTTTCAAGGGAAACCTTGACGGCCCTATAGTTTTCATTGCTCAAGATCATCATTTTTCTCATGGCCTCCAGAAGGGCAACCCTGTCAACATAGATAAATATCTCACCCTCGTGAGGTATGACAGCCTGGTAATCCGGGAATTTAGTATCAATCAAACGCATAACAAGAAGAGCGTCTTCTTTCTTAGCCACGCAGTTGTGTTTCTCAAATCCCAGTTGAACCACACCGCCTTCGGAGGCCAATTTGTTGAGTTCAGCCATTCCTTTTTTGGGGATCATGATACCTTTGCCGATATCCAATCTCTCCACACCGTCAATCGCTTTGTCAATCATGGAAAGGCGATGGCCGTCCGTTGCCACCATCCTCAGGACAAAGTTTCCTTGTTGGGCGATTTTTTCCGTAAATATTCCGGAAAGCTTGAATCCGGCTTCCTCCACGGTAACTGCGTATATGGTCTTGCTGATCATTTCACTCAGGGTGTCACCATCTAGGGCGATGGTTTCCACGCCTTCCGGTTCCATAAAGTTGGGATAATCCTCCGCAGACAAACAGGCCAGATTAAACCGCGCTGTGCCATCATGGAGGAATACCCAGTTATTTTCTTTTTCCTTGATATGAATGGTATCACTCCTGCTCTCCTTCAGAATTTCAAAGAGTTTTCTTCCTGAGATGGTAATACTCCCTTCCTGAAGAATCTCAGCGGCAAGTTCCTGTTGATACCCAAGTTCAAGGTCCGTGGCTGAAACGGTGATTTTTTCGCCTGATCCGGAAAGAAGTATCGTGGAAAGTATGGGCATATTGCTCCTCTTCTCAATTATACTCTGAACTCTTGACACGCTCTTGAGAAGTTGCGGTCGGTCGATTCTTATTTCCATTTCGTGCCTCCTTTTGAAAGCATATTTATTTTGTTAATATATGTTCTAGTAAAATAATCATAATAATAAAGGGGCGTGGGTTTGTTTAGAAACGGGCTATCCTATCCATATAAGAATCAAAATTATTAGGGTATATTATCATCAAGAAACTGTGTTTCTATTATTGGATTCCTCCACTTTCATCAGTATGGGGTTTTATGAGCGTGTTACGGTCGAGAACTTGACCTTTAATCAACAGGCCTATAGTTTTCCATTCCCTACAGAAGGGGAGTATTGCATGAGACTCTCTAAATCAAGCACAACTTTTCTCATTTTATTATTTTCATCTATTCCCTCGGTAATGTGTTTAACGGCATACATGATGGTCGAGTGGTCCTTGTTGTGAAAGGCCTTTCCGATTTCTTTAAAAGAAAGATCCGTCAGTTGTCGACAAAAATACATGGCAAGTTGCCTGGGATAGGAATACCTTCTTTTTCTGTTGTTGGAAAGGAGATCAGTCAAGGATATATCAAAAAATCTTGCCGTGATTTCCTGGATCTTTTGGACACTGATCTGTGAAGACAAGACCCTTTCTTCATGGATCACCTGTTTGACCAACGCGATATTGATGGGTTTCCGATGAATGGAAGCATAGGTCTCCAGACGCGTCAGACTTTGGATGAGGCTCTTGATGTCGTTGGTGATGCCTGCCAGATAAAAGGCAGCATCATCGGGGATGGAGATGCCTTCCTCGTCTATCTTTTTCTCAATGATCTCAAGTTTCGTTTCCGGTTTAGGTATGCCAATCTCGGTGATCACTCCCCAACTGAGCCGTGATTTGATCTCATCAGACAGTTTAGAAATCCGGTTGGGAGGAAGTTTCCCGGCGAATACAATTTGTTTACCTGCTTCGTAGACCCGATTGAAAAGAAAAGTCAATTCTGTTTGGGTTCTTATTCGCCCCGAAAGTTGTTGCACGTCATCAAAGAGAAAGAGCGAAACATGCTTGAGTTCGTTCCTGAATTGATCTAGAGTCTGCGTTTTCAGGGCATGGGATATTTGGGTTGTGAACTGATCAGCCGTGAGATATTGAATGCCTTCCGGTAGCCGATTGGATTGTGCATCATTGCCGATGGCATTGAGAAGATGCGTTTTACCCGCACTGGATTCACCATAGATGTAGAGGGGATTGTAATGAGAACCGGTTCCTTTTGCGACCTCCAAGGCGGCCTGAAAGGCAAACTGATTCGTGTCCCCCCTGACAAAATTCTCGAATGTAAGGCCTTTGTTTAGCCTGCTCCTGAACTCTTCGGTCGCCGTGGACGGTAGAGTTGAAACAGATTGTTCATTTTTCGAGGCGATGGAGGGATAGACGAATCGAATTTCCGGCAGAGCTTTCAGATATTTTTTGAATCCGCGCTGGATATCTCCGGTATAGTTTTGCCCAAGCCAGTTGGCCACAAATTTATTTGAGACCTCAATGGTAGCCGTGCTCGAGTCCAGGTTTCTAAGCGCCGTCTTTGCGAACCATGTTTGGATCTCCGGTTTGGAAATACGGGTTTCAAGAAATTTGATCACATGGTTCCAGATTTGTTTTTTTTTTGACATATTATCTGAAAAAATCGCCTTGAATGTTTCTCTAAAAATATTACATTTTAGATAAATTATATTAGAATTTCAACCAAAAACTGATGGAGAGGTGTTGTTATGACGTATTCTGTAGCGCTCGCAGGTAAAGGTGGGACCGGCAAGACGACCATGGCCGGTCTTCTCATCAAATATCTCGTGGAGAAAGGAAAAAAGCCGGTTCTGGCGGTGGATGCGGACGCCAATGCCAATCTGAACGAGGTACTGGGACTTGAAGTGACCGAGACAATCGGGGATGCCCGAGAGCAGATGCGGACGAACGTTGACGTCGGCATGACCAAGGATGTCTTTATGGAGATGAAACTGCAGCAGGCCGTTGTGGAGTCCGAGGGTTATGATCTGATTGTGATGGGACGGCCCGAGGGCACGGGGTGTTATTGCGCCGCCAATACCCTCCTGACCCAGTATCTTGAAAAACTGATAGACAATTACCCCTATATTGTCATGGACAACGAGGCCGGAATGGAGCATATTAGTCGCCTGACCACGAACAATATCGACCTGCTCATTGCCGTTTCCGATGCTTCGCGCAGGGGTATTCAGGCGGCCTCGCGGATCATTCATCTCAGCGAAGAGTTGCACCTGAATATTGGACAAAAGGTGCTTGTGGTGAATCGGGCTGATAAAGACCGAAGAGAGGCCCTGGACGCGGCGGCGAGCGATTTTGGTCTCGAAATCGTGGGCATGGTACCGGAGAATTCAGGGATAACGGAATTTGACCTCCAGGGCAGGCCGACCGTTGCGCTTGAAAAGGGAAACGAGGCAGTTAAGGCGGCTAATGAGATATTTGATCAGATCATCCAAGGATGATTTCTATATATTGTGTATCATTTTATTAAGACCACAAAATATGGGATTCCTGTCAAGACCGAACCTCTTTAAATGATTGCAGAAAAACCTTGACAACAGGCCCATATTTTTTTATTTTCGCCATGTTTGTTGATTGTTCTATTTTTCACAATAGATTTCCAAGGTAGCCGGTAGGGTGTTGCGTCGGTCCCGGAGATTTCTATTCTTACGTTAACGAATCGGTATTTCTAAATTCAAATCAAGGAGGTAAGGAAATTGGCCTTTGAGATTCCCAAACAGTCCTATTCTGGAAAATTAGGAGAAACTACAATAGGTACGGGGAGCGGTGCTGTCACGCTGGGTGGTGAGGACTCCTACCCTTTTCATCTTTTCGAGGGAAAGATGCCGAACGCCCCAAGGATAGCCATGGAAGTCTGGGATTACGACCCTTCGGGTGAGTGGCCGGCAGCGGCGGTGGAGCCTTTCAAGGATTGCATTGGAGCGCCCGATGCATGGGCAAAAAAATGCGTGGAGAAGTACGGTGCGGACCTGATCGTTCTTCAGCTGAAAAGCACGGATCCCAACGGTATGGACAGGGGCGCGGATGAAGCTGCGCAAGTAGCAAAAAAGGTGCTGGATGCCATTGATGTACCCCTGGTGGTGTGGGGTACGGCCAATAACCAGAAGGATGAAGCGGTCCTAAAAAAGATCTCTGAAGTGTGTGATGGAATGAACCTTGCCCTTGCCCCCGTGGAAGAAGCTAATCATAAGGGTGTGGGAGCCAGTGCACTGGGGTACAAGCACGTGGTGGTAGCCTCAACTCCTATTGATGTGAACCTGGCAAAGCAGTTGAACATCCTGCTGGGGAACCTGGGCGTTCCCCAGGACAAGATCCTCATTGACCCCACAACCGGCGGGCTCGGCTATGGCATAGAATACAGCTATTCCGTTATGGAGCGCATCAAGATGGCCGCCCTCACCCAGGAAGATGAGAAACTCCAGATCCCCATGATTACCAATCTGGGAAATGAGATCTGGAAATGTAAAGAAGCCGGTGAGAGCATTGCAGCGGGACCGCTCATGGGAGACCCTGAGCGACGCGCCATACTCATGGAGGTGGTCGGCGCCGTCTGCTACCTCATGGCAGGAAGCGATGTGCTTGTCCTCAGGCATCCGGAGAGTGCCCGGATGATCCGAACGTACATTGATCTCATGGTCAATGGCGGAAGTGCCGCGGATGTGGCGGGGATTTCCAAGATTCTGCCCTTGGAGGAAGCTGACCTTTTGGCCATCTCACCCGAGCCTGATCTGGCCTTTGGTGCTGCAGAAACGCCGAAAGAAAAGCCTGCTGAACCGGCCAAGAAAGAGGCAATGGCCCCGGCGAAAGAGAAGAAGGTGGTGGAGATGAAACCAAAGGCGGAGAAGAAAGAAAAGCCTGCTGAACCGGCCAAGAAAGAGGAAAAGGCCCCACCCAAAGAAGAGAAAGTGGTGGAGATGAAACCAAAGGCTGAAGAACCACCAAAAGTTGACGCAGAAGCGGAAGTTAAAGCCAAGG
>JBAPTR010000215.1:0-24450 GCA_049282265.1 Desulfatiglandaceae bacterium
ATTGGCTATTTTGCCCGATATCGTCGTTATGCTCAAATTTTAATCCTCGAAATACCTCAATGTATTCCTGTGGTTAAAATTTTCGCATGCCTTGATCTCGAACAAACTATCTCATTTGTGGATGGGAACCAGTTGCCCGAGAGAACACCTCAGTTACTGATAGAGCGTTTTTGCATCATTCATGCCAACCGTTTCACGTTGTGAAAAACAATTGTCATCTTCCACCGGATGGGTCTTGCAATTCCGGGCTTTGTCAGTTATCCTTTAATTTTTGAATGTTTCTCATTTAAAGCCTCCTTCCCGTGAGCTTTGAGCGGTTCAGAGGAAGGTGTCAAGCCCGAAGCCGTCACCATTATCGAATAGGGAGCAACCAAATGAAGATTAAAACAAAGCTGCAGCTGATCATCAGCTTTAGCCTCCTTGCCCTGCTTTGCATTTTATTTAGCAACCTGTTTAGGCAACAACAGGCCGAAAAACGATTCAAGCTGCAGGCCCTGGCCATGGAATTGAATCAGGCCATATTTAATGAAGATCAAATAAGAGAAAAATATTTTCTCTATCACGATGGCCGCTCAAAAGAGCAATTCCTTCTAATACATGAGAAGATCGGAGGAATTCTTGAAGGGATGTTGGAATCCTTTACAGACGCGGAAGAAAAGATCTATTTGGGAAAAATGGCAGGCTTGCATGACCAAATAGGACGATTTTTTGACGATTTGGTCAGACTTGACAAAAACTTGGCGCTCCATGACTCCGCCACACAAGAGCTAAGGGCAAGGATCTTCAGCCGGTCGTTCGTGGATGCAGATCAGCAGCATCATAACGCGTTGGATCTGCTGAAAACCGCCGATGAAGAGATTATGCATGAAAACAACCTTGCCCATCTGTACTCTAATATCGTCTTTGGATTGCTGGCATTACTCATTCTCTTTTTTGCGCTGATTATTATCCGCAATATTACCTGGCCCTTGACAAGACTTTATGAGGGGGTCGAAATTATTGCCGGCGGGAACCTGGATCATAAAACAGATATCAGAACCTCTGACGAGATCGGCCGCTTATCAACTGCCTTTGACGACATGGTGAAAAATCTCAAAAAAATCACGGTGTCGCGGGAAGAACTGATCAAAGAGATTGAAAAACACAAGCAAACACACGCGGCCCTGCAAGAGAGCGACGAGAAGTATAAAATCCTGACCGAAAGTTCACAAACCGGCATCTACATTCACCAGGATGAAATCATCGTGTATGTCAACAACCGGTTTGCTGAATTACATGGTTATACAATTCAAGAATTGCTGAATACGAACTACTTTGAACTGCTCCATCCTGACGATAGAGAAATGGCACTTGAATTTAAAACAAAAAGACTGCAAGGGGAAGATGTCTCAAATAACTATGATGTCAGGAGGATCAGAAAAGATGGCAAGACGTTCTGGGGCCACACCGCAGCTGTCCGTATTCAGTATCGAGGAAAACCGGCGATTATGGGAAACATTGCTGATATTTCCGGGCGCAAACTGGCCGAAGTGGAGCTTGCCACTGAACACGAACGTCTATTGGTAACCTTGCGCTCCATTGGCGATGGCGTAATCACGACGGATATAATGGGAAACATTGTGATCGTAAATTCGGTAGCTGAAAATCTTACCGGCTGGACCCAGGAAGAAGCCTTTGGAAAACCACTCGAGGAGGTATTTAATATCAGAGATGGAAAAACCAATCAGGTTCGCGAAAATCCGGCGCATAAGGCTCTACAAGTAGGGAAAGTCATCAGGCTTGCTAACGATACCATATTAATTTCGAAAGATGGGATAGTGAGGATTGTCTCTGACAGCGGCGCGCCAATCATCGATACTCAAGGAAACATTATTGGAGTTGTTCTTGTATTTCGGGACATCACCGATAAGGTGAAAATAGAAGAAGAACTTATAAGAAACGAAAAACTTGAATCTGTTGGGGTGCTTGCGGGCGGCATCGCCCATGATTTCAACAATATTCTGACAGTAATTATGGGCAATATTTCCTTAGCCAAGAATCAGGTGGCATCCGAGAATGAAATATTTGACTTGCTGAATGAGGTAGAGATGGCTTCAACCAGGGCGCAGACGCTGATCCGGCAGTTATCCACCTTTGCCAAAGGAGGAGCGCCGTTAAAAGAGACCGCTTCAATCAAAGATATCCTCAAAGAATCTTGCAGCTTTGTGCTGAGGGGCTCAATATCCGGCTGCGAGTTTTCAATAGCAGAAAAGCTCTGGCCGACGGAGGTTGACGTTGGGCAGATCAGCCAGGTCATCAATAATGTTGTCATCAATGCGAACCAGGCCATGCCGAAAGGGGGGATCATCCAGATTGTCGCGAAGAACCTGATAATAGAGGACAGACATGGCTTGCCGCTTAACCCCGGCAGATACATCAGGATATCCATCAAAGATCAAGGGGTGGGCATAGCGAAAGAGCACCTTTCAAATATTTTTGATCCTTATTTTACGACAAAGCAGAAAGGCAGCGGCCTTGGGCTTGCCACGACCTATTCCATCATCAAGAAGCACGATGGACACATTACCGTAGAATCCCGGCTGGGAGTTGGAAGCACATTTCACATTTATTTGCCTGCCTCCGAAAAGGCACTCCCTGAAAAAGACCAAGTTCGGCTGATTACCGGCCAGGGGAAGATTCTGGTGATGGATGATGAAGCGTCGTTGAGGAAAACGGTCGGGAAAATGTTGGAAAATCTGGGTTATGAAGCAGAACTTGCAAAGGATGGCGCTGAAGCGATTCGGATGTATAAAGAGGCCAAAGAATCTGGAAATCCCTATGATGCCGTCATCCTGGACTTGACCATTCCCGGCGCGATGGGCGGAAAGGACACCATTAAGCAACTGCGGGAGATAGACCCCGAAATAAAGGCCATCGTTTCCAGTGGTTATTCCGATGACCCGGTAATGGCAACTTTTAAGAAATACGGTTTTAAGGGTATAATGCCCAAACCGTTTGAATCCCAATTATTGGGCAACGCGTTACAAAAAGTGCTCAAGGGTGAAAAAGAATGATTGCCCCCCTTCCCATGAAATTGCGCTTTGTCCAGCGCCAGTTCAACCAGGAATTTGAAAACATCTATGCCCTTGAGATCGGCTGTTTTCTCACCGCGGACATATTGTATAACCCACGCAAGGTCTAAATCGCCGGTAACGTTCAAAAGTGTTCGCATGGTGATAATTCGAAGGTCAAGAGCCCTGAAACTGCTATGCGATCTTATATGTTGATCACTCTATCCGCTAATTGCATGGCGGTTACGATATCCAACATATTGGTCGTTTCCCCCACCTGTTTTTTATCCAGCAGGTCGAAATAGTCTTCATAGGCCTGGCAACGTAGATTCCATTTGCATGAACGGCAAACAGCGATATGCTTCCTGGGCAGGTTACGGAGTTGTCGAGTATAGGAGTCAGGAAATAATTGTAAGGTCCGATTCTCCGCCGGGTGTAAGCTCAAAATTCTTTCCCGCATGAAGCATGGCCTCGGCCATGCTCTGTCCATAGCCCCTGGAAAAGGAGAACAGGATGGTGGTCTCCTCTTCTTTCCTGGAAAAGAGGACCACCTGGCAGGGGATGTGCAAAATGGGCCCCTGAATGAGGCAGGGCGTTTCGAGCCCGGGGGCGCCCAGGTCCAGGGTGGTCACGTGTTCCATCAGGGCGAGGACATTCTTGCCCGTCACGGCCAGCAGGGTCAGTCCATCGGTGGTTTCCGTATAGGCCTCATCGTCCGGTGAGTCCGGGCGCTTCCCGGAAAGGTGCCAGACAGCGCACTGGGTCCGGTTCATGCGGTTGATGAGGATGCCCTTTTCATACCGGCACTGGCCGGGGTTTTCAGGGACCGAAAGTCCGAAGGGTTTGAAACTTGTGATATCAGCATCCTGGATATCCCACTTGGCACGATGGCTCAGGTCGATCAGGAAGGGTCCCCTGCCCTCCCCATAGGAGAGAACCACTTCCCACCCGTCTCGCTGTTCCGTCCGGGCAGGTGCCCTGCCAAAATGGATTGGAGATCTGCGCACGATATTCTCCGTATTTTCCGTCATGTTATCCTCCGTCAACTCCTGAGTCTGAGGCCTTCTCTGTCATAAAAGGGTGTGGGCGCGACCGTGGCCGTATACCGAATCGGGTTGTTGGCATCGTACTGAAAGATATGCAGGCGTCCTCCCTCCTTTACCAAGTCATCCCTTACCACGGCCATACCGATGGACTGTTCCAGGGTTTTTGAAAACCGGGAGGTGCACACAAAGCCGACGATCTCCTCGCCCTCGTAGACTATTGAGCCGTCACCGGGCGTTCTCCCCGGGTCGTCCATACGGAACCCAGTGAGCTTGAACCGGTCCGTCTGTTCCTCGCTAAAGGCCAGGGCAGGTGCCCCGATCTTTTTGCTTGCCTTGTCCTTGCGGTCCCAAAGGAACCCGAGGCCAAGGTCCATCAGATTGACCCGCTGCTCGCTTTCCTGGCCGATGATGAGGTGCCCTTTTTCGAGCCGCAGAACGAACTGGGCCTCCAGACCGAAGGGCCGGATATTAAATTCCTTCCCGGCTTCCATAAGCAACTCCCACACGGCCTGCCCGTAGGAGGCGGGAAAGTGGAGTTCGTAGGACAACTCGCCCACGAAACCCACCCTCAGTGCCAGCGCCGGGATGTCGCCGGTCAGTGAGATCTTCCGGTATCCCATATAGGGAAAGGCCTCGTTGGAGAGATCCGCATCGGTCACCCGGAAAAGGACCTCCCTGGATCTTGGGCCTGCCAGGTTGACGGCGGCCAGGGTATCGGTCAGGTTGACCATGTGAAAATTCCACCCATCGTAGCGGGTGTGGTAACGGATCCACTCAATGGTACCACCTGCCCGCCCGGTGGAGGCCGTGAGGTAGTAAGCTCCATCCCCGTCCCGGGTCACCACCCCGTCGTCTACGATCATGCCGTCATGGTTGAGCATGGCCGAGTACCTGAGTTTTCCGTCCGGGATTCGGCTCATGTCCGAGATATAAACCCGCTGGAGGGCCTTGAGGGCGTCGGGTCCAAACAACCGGAACTTGCCCAGGGTGGAGACGTCGATGATGCCGACATCGTTGCGAATGGCCTCGATCTCATCACTGCTGGTGAGGTCATTCGAAAAATACCTGGCCCGTTTCCAGACCCCTGCCCGCCTGAAAATGGCGCCCGCCTGTTCCTGAACATCGTTCATTGGAGTGCGCTTGAATATATCATGATTGGGTCCTGCCAACGTGGCGATAAGGGTCGGAACCAGGGGCGACCGTACGGTGGTTGAGAACAGTCCATCCATGCCGTCCCCTCGGAGTTCAGCCAAGACCAGAGGCAGGTTGTGCCCGGGGATACCGCCCTGGCTGGGTCCCAGTCCGAAGACGCCGAAACGCTTGGCCAGTTCAGAGACATCGAAACCCTGCTCTACCGACTGTTTGGCCAACTTGTAGGTTCCGTCCTCATCAAAACAGACAAAGGATTTGCGGCCCATGCCGATACCTGGGCCATGCACCACGGAGCATCCCTTTGCAGGTCCCGGCAGATTTGAAAGGGTCGCTTCTGCATCGTCCATAGCGACATCAACCCCGGCATCTTTCGCGGCCCGGAGCCCGGCCAGGGCACCCGAGGCCTCGATGGCTGCAGGCTCGATGTATCCCAGAAGCCTACCCCCGGCATGGATGCGCGGGGGGAGTTGGGAGGGCAGAAAAAATCCGGTGTGCTGATCAAATGCGAATTTTGCCTGTGCCGTGGAAAGGGATCCGGTCACAGGGGTCAGGCCTGCCGAGGCCACGAGAAGATCGCAGGCGAAACGTCTGGTTTCGTTTGAATCGAGGTTTCCCAGCACCGCCCCGTCCACGGTCTTCCCGCCCCGGGCCTCCGATGCGGCCCATCCGGGCAGGAAGGGGATCTCCTTGGATTTGAGGGCGGTTACGAGGGCGGGGTCATGGCCGTCTTTTCGGGCATCGGCCACGGCCAGCACCTTGAGACCCCGATTGGCCAGGTCCACGGCCGATTCGAGCCCCAGATCGTCGCCCACACTGAAAACAGCTGCCGATCCGGGGAGCAGGCCATAGGTTTGGGCCAGACGCAGGGCGCAATTCGCCTGCATCACCCCTGGCCGCTCGTTGTTTTCAAAAATCAGCGGCCGTTCGATGCAGCCGGTGGCAACCACGACAGCCTTTGGTCTGAGCTGTAGGTAACGCTGCTCAAAGGAATCGTCGTCGTTTCCCACCTGAAAACCGGTGACGATATTGTCGCCGGCAAGGTTGTTGACGAAGGTGTGCGTAAAGAGGCGAATGTTATCCCGGGCCTTGACTTTTTCAACCAGTTCCCCGGCGCGCTCAAAGAGGGGTTGACCCGGTGCGTATTCCCTGGTACGCCAGTCGTAAAAGCCGCCAAGCTCGGGCCTGGCCTCGAAAAGGACCACCCTGAGACCCTGATCGGCTGCGGCAAGGGCCGCGCTCAAACCGGCGGGGCCACCGCCAAGGACTGCAATCTCACCGTTGAGGTAGATCTCCTCATATCTGTCGGAATCGTATTCTTTTGCCAAATCCACCTTGCCTGTACCGGCCATACGCCTGATTCCCTTGAGGGCCAGGGGCCAGATGAAGGGCGGCTTGTGAAATTTCCGGTAGTAGAAACCGGCCGGCATGAAACCGTCGAATCGGTCCAGGATGCCGAACAGGTCGTTTTCCACCCTTCCCAGGGTGTTCTGTGGAAGGACGTTCATCCCTTCTCTGAGCGGAGTGTTCTCGGCCCGGACATTACACTCCCCTTCAATGTTCACCATGGTGTTCCCGGATTCACCGTCCAGACTGTAGAGTCCCCGGGGCCGGTGATATTTCAGGCTTCGGCTGACGATTCTCACACCATTGGCGAAAAGGGCGCTTGCCACGCTGTCTCCCTTCAGGCCGTTCATGGGGATGCCCTGCCACTTGAAGGCGACCGTTTTGGACCTGTCTATTTTTTCTGTGGGTGCTGAAGGCAGTCTGGTCATGAAATTTCTCCCGATTCACTGGTCTCGCGACCGGTGAGGGTGTTCCGCCACACCGTGAACCACACCCCGCAGCCGTCCCGGTGGTACCACCACTCTTTCTGGGGTCCATCCACGGCCTCGTGCATCTGGACGGCATCGGAATAGGTTCTCGGGGTCAATCCCTCCTGGTCGGGGGCAGGTCCGCGATCTTCGTTTCCGAACCGGAATTCGTAAAGATCTCTCTTGCCGCATATGGGGCATGTGATGGTATATGACATGGCATCTCTCCTTAATTCCAGGGTCCGTAACTGAACGCACCGGCTGTCTCTCCGGTGGGCCTGAATTGTTCGAATCGCCTGAGGGAAAAGGGTTCGAGCATCTTCGGTCGCTTGGCATCGACAATATACTTGGCCAGATATTTGCCGGCGACGGGACCGGACTTGAACCCGAAATAGCCCCATCCCACATCCATGTAGAGGCCTTTCACGGGGTCGTTGCCGTGCATGATGGGGGCCATGTCCGGGGTCATGTCGGCCAGACCTGCCCAGTGGCGCATGAACTTGACTCCCCTGAGGCAGGGCAGGAGTTCGCTCAAGGCCTCTGCCTGATGCTTGAAGTAATGCGGCGTGGTATTGGTGGTGTAGTTGGGCCAGGGATCCATGTGAGCGCCGGTGGCGATTTCTCCCTTGAGGGTCTGGTTGGCATAGACGTGGTAAGCCCCGGAAGAAATGACGTGATGAAGAACGGGTTTGAGCGGCTGGGTCACCATGGCCTGTATGGTCAAAGGGTGCAGGGGAAGCTTGATGCCCACCTTCTGTGCCATGAGAGCGCCATAACCGCCGCAGCAGATCAACACCCGGGGGGACTTGATAGTGCCCCTGCTGGTCTGAACACCCGCAACCTTGCCGTCTTCCACATCGATACCCGTCACTTCGGTTTTCTGATGGATATGGGCGCCGTAGCTCACAGCGCCTTTGGCCAGCCCCCAGGTCACCGCGTCATGACGGACAATTCCACCGGGCTGGTGGTACATTCCGCCGAAGACGGGATAGGTGATGTTGTCTTCGATGTTCAGGATCGGGATGAGTTCCTTGCACTGTTTCCTGTCCAGCAGTTCACTCTTGACGCCGCAAAACTGGGCAGTAGAGACGGCCAACCGGGCGGCTCCCATGGCGGCCTCCGAGTGAAAGGTATTCAGGTTGCCGCAATTGAAGAACATCATGTTGAAATCCAGGTCACGGATCAGCTCGGGCCAGAGCTTGAGCCCCTCGTCGTAGAGCTTCACATTTCCCTGGCTTCTCTGGTTGGCCCTGACAATAGCCGTGTTTCGCCCTGAGCCGCCGAATCCCACGTATCTGCGTTCAAGGACTGCCACATTTTTCATGCCGTGTTCCTTTGCCAGGAAATAGGCCGTGGCCAAACCATGTATGCCGCCGCCGATCATGACCGCATCATAGGCGGATTTGAATGGCGACGAACCCCACAACCGCTCAAGTTTCATTGAGGCCCCTCCTTATGATTTGCGTTCCCGTCCATGGACACGATGATGACTTCTAAAGAACTCAAAAATCAGAGAGTCATGTTCAAAAGATTGGGTATGTAGAAATATAGAGTGTTTTTGCCGGGCATTGAGGGCTTTCCTAACGCTCCGGGCCTCCGGGTTTTATCCGCCTACGGCGGACTGGTTTTTTCTTCGGACTTACCCCCGTCCCGTCTCGCAGAGCGGGGCTCTGCGTTCTCCCACAAGCGGGAGCCCGGCTTCCCCCGGGGATAAGCCCGGAAAAGACGGCGCCCTCCCGACAGTCGCTTGAAGGAAAACCCTCAATCCCCTTTCACAGGTGAATATGCAACGAAATGTGCCGATACTGAGGCAGAAAAGATAACGCTGGCAATGGACAATCTGAACGACATTCTGCATCGGCGTTTCGGCGGGGAACCCAGCGGTCGCAAAGGTAATATCCCATAGACAATGCAGGTTGGGAATCTTTTTCAACTTTTCATTGAAGTTATTTATCTATCTTATTGTTATTCTTACTTAATTCAAATTAATCCTGACGAAGTAGCCTGTCGCATCGCGTTTCTTTGCTGACGCCTGTTGCGGATTTTGACCTCTGTGGCCTTTATGAACCTACTTTTTCCCGGAGCGGCGCCTCGCCCCCTTCCTCACCTCCTGCCTGGTTCTGGTAATTCACGCTCTCCTGGCTGGGTTCCACATCGCTGAACTCAATTTTCGTTTCTCTTGCCCCAAACCCCTTCGCCAGGAGTTCCAGGGTCTGCCGGGCTGATTTCTGCACCTCGGACTGCATCTTCTTGACCAGTTCATTTGCCATTTGGGAGGCCTGATTCTTCGCCTCCAGGACAAGCCTGTTTTTTGCCTCTTCACTGAAATTGTCACTGAAGGCATTGCTCAAGAGGTCGGGCAAGAGCCACGGCAGGAACTTGGCCTTCTGTTCATCGTAGAAGCTGATGCTCTTGATGTGGGATTCATAGAGGCATTTCGGCATTTTCAGGAGATAAGAACCAATACCTACCGGAGCTACGGAGAATTCCGGACTGTGCAGGTCATACTTGAAGTCGATATCGAATTCGAAAATCATGGCCATCTTCTTTTCCGAGGCCAGCCAGCGGAAGTACTTCTTCCCGGTTTCACCAAACCAATGGTCAGAGGTGGTTATGATCTCCTTGGTAAAAATCTTGAATACCACAAGTTCACCCACTGATTTGAATCTTTCAACCGTAGAAATAATGTCAACCTTACTTGGCTTCCTTGTTTTTCTCAGCCTGGTAAACCAGAACAGCAACAATATCCCGGCACATAGTGCAAAACCCACTAATCCTGCAATAATTGTTGTTTCCAATTGATTTTCCCCTCTCCGTTCAAATGGGTATCATTCAGTGCCTGGCAAGGCCTTCTTTTTCTGAAGGAATTGCACCAGGAGCTGTACATGTCGGTTTTCCTCTTCTATGATTTTGACAAGCTGACCCGCAATCTTGTCATCGTCAATGAATCCGCCGAGTATTTCAAAGAAAAGTATCGTATCCTTTTCAAATTCAATAGACAATTCGAGAAGATTGTTCAAGTCCTCGATCCTGGAAAAATCGACATCCTCGATCGAAAAAGCCTGGCTCCCCAATACACCCTGGAGGATACGCTTCCCCATTTCCTCCAATCGGAGATCCACCTTTGTCGTCTCGACCTCTCCCTTGAACCGGGTGAACCATTTCTCATGTTCGACCTCTTCATCCGCCAACCATTGAAGCATGGATGCGAGAGAAGTATCTGATGTCTTCGCCTGAGCTTTTCTGTAAACCTCCTCTCCATTCTTCTCGATGCGAATGGCAAGATCAATGATTTCGCCCAGCGTGAACATTTCATTCCCCGGCGAATAAAGATTCAAAGTGCACCACGGATGGTCTTACAAAGGGCTTCAAATGACTTCTGCCTATTTTATCATCGTCCATTTTGACTCCCAATGCAAGATGTTCGTTGATTGCTTGCCTGTGGTCCTGGGTTGAAGGAGGTCTTGAAATATACGGGAGAAGCTTTCAGAGGGAAGGTGTGAGAGTGGCCCGTCCCCTTCCCTCTTGAGCAAGGTGGTGTTGATAAGCGAGGGACTCGGTATGCCCGAATCCAACGGTATGGTCCGTTACCAGTATTCCTTCCGCGAATCCTTTTGGGTATAAAATAGAGGAGATTTTCATTGTCCCCTGAAGCATAATCCACGGATCGTACACAAGGCAACCCCTTGGAATCGATGGTGGTGATGCTTATCAGGTTGTGGCTGTTGATTATTGCATGAGGGATTTCATGCCGGCCAACTGCCTGTTTAACGCTATTGATGGAGTTTTTTCCTTTCCATCAAGTCCCCGTAGTGCTCTTTCAGGCAATCGGGACAGATACCATGGGAGAATAGAATGCCTGTATGCGTGGTGATATATTCTTCAATGTTCTCCCAGTATTCGCTGTCGTTTCTGATCTTTTTACAATGGGAGCAGATGGGCAGCAATCCGCCCAAGCCCATTATTTTGGTGACGTCTTCGATGGCCAAAAGGACCAATAATTTGCCTTCATGATGGAATGGAGAGGCCGTGATGAGCATATGAGCCTTTACGGCTCCACCTTCCTTTTCCAGAAACATGACCTCTTTTCTCCGGATGACCTTATTCCCCTCCCAGGCCTCCACAGCCGAATTCCGCACCACGCATTCCTTACAACCTTGGGTCGTGCCGCATCCCTCTTTCGACTGTCTCGCAATGATACAGCCGAGTGCTTCCCCGCACAGCTTTCTCAAGATCAGGTCTGTTCTTTTTCCTGTAAGGCTTTCAGAGGCCATGTTAAAATCTATGATTTCCAAATTCTTATCCACCACGAACACCGCGGAAGGAAATGCGTCCAGTATGGTTCTCAAAAGGGTTTCTTTCTCTGAAAGCCTGCTTTCCATTATTATTCCCCTTGTCTTTGGGCCCTACTTTTTTCTTTTGTCTTTCAGGTAAATGGCCTTCGATGGACCCTCCCCCACTACCCTTTCCTCGATATTAAAGAGCTTTGTTGCCGCGACCAGGTCACCCAATTTCTTGTATCCATAATTTCTGGGATCGAACTCAGGGGCCTGCTTGGCAATATTGCTTCCCACAGATGCCAGGTGCGCCCAATCGCTTTCGTCAGAGGAGGCCTCAACCGCATTTCGCAGTAAGTTAACCACCTTCGTGTCCTGTTTCAACTCGGAGGTAGTTTTTCGCTTGATCTTCTCCGTATCATCGTCTTTGGAACGAAGCACTTCGGTGAAAATGAATTTGTCACAGGCTGAAACAAAGGGGCCGGGCGTTTTTTTCTCACCAAAGCCATAAACAAAAAGCCCGGCCTCCCTTATCCTAGATGCCAACTTGGTAAAATCACTGTCGCTCGATACGATGCAGAATCCGTCAAACCTGGTGGTGTAAAGCAGGTCCATGGCGTCAATGATCATCGCGCTGTCCGTGGCGTTTTTCCCGTAGGTGTAGCTGAACTGCTGTATGGGTTGGATGGAATACTGCAACAGGACTTCTTTCCACCCCTTCAGATCGGGAGCCGTCCAGTCGCCGTAAATCCTTTTCACGTTGGCGGTCCCAATGGATGCGATTTCTGCAAGAAGCCCTTCTATAATGGATGGTTGAGCATTATCAGCGTCTATCAGAACGGCCAGTTTTTCGGTTTTTTCCTGTGTCATCTTTATCCTCCTCACCTCTTTCCGGATCCAAAGGGCAATACCGGCTGCCGATATTCCCCGTAGGCCCGACATCTGCAATTCCATTTGCATGAGCGGCAGACATCAACATGTTTTCGTGGCAGGTTCTTGTATCTGGGGCAGGATATAAATCCACTAGAGCCAATTTCAAAACGCCCCATTTTGCCCAATCTCCGCGTCACGTTCAAATCCTAATCCTCGAAATACTCAATGCATTCCTGGGGTTAAGATTTTCGCCTTTCTTGACCTTGAGCAAACTGAGGCGTTTTGAAAATGCCTCACACTTATCATACATCAGCTTTCCGTTTCATCCAAAGTAAATGATGCTGAAAATTCCGTAGATCCTGTCTGATATTTCTACTTTCCCTTGAACTCGGGCGCGCGTCTTTCCATAAAGGCCTGGAAGGCCTCCATCAGGTCTTCCGACGGCAGTTGGGCTGCGTTCTTCTGGGCCACATATTCAAGGCCCGGGTAAACGCCATTGTCTCGGCTGAAAAGGATCACATCCTTTACACCCTGAACCGTCAGAGGCGGACACGCGGCGATCTCCCGGGCAACGTTCCGGGCCGCCTCATACAGGGAGTCCCTGTCCTCACAGACCCTGGTGATGAAACCCATTTTCAGGGCCTCTTCAGCGGAGAAGTCTCTGCCGGTCAAGGCCAGTTCGCGAAACCAGCCCTGTCCTATAATATGGGGAAGTCTCTGCAGGGTACCCAGGTCCGCAATGATGGCGAGCCTGGTCTCCCGGATCGAAAACAGGGCATCCCTGGTGGCCATACGGATGTCGCAGGCACTCAGGAGATCAACACCTCCACCGATGCAGTGGCGATGCACTGCCGCAATGACCGGTTTCCGGCACCTTTCCAGCGTATTCATGGCCTCCTGAAATTCAAGGATGGTTTTCCTGAAATCCTCCCTGAAGTCCGCACCGTTTCCCTGGACCAGGGGTGCCATTTCCGCAAGGTCTATGCCTGCGGTGAAGCTCTTCCCCTCCGCCCGGATGATGACCACCCTGGTATCCGGATCGCGGTCGAATTTCTGAAAATACCAGGTGAGACCCTTGAAAAACGTATTGTTCATGGTGTTCCGTTTCTCGGGCCGATCCAAAATCAGCCAGGTGATAAACCCGTCTTGTTCCACCCGAAAAAGGCCGTCATTGTCTTTCATCCTGTCGCCCTCCTCTGTCAACTCATCATTCAACCCGCCTTGAAACGGTTTCGCGATTTCGATCGTTCATTATGCCACAAGGATCATCCTGTTGTCCAGAAATTGGGCAGGAATGAAGGCAGGAGCCGGCAAGAAAAAGACAGGCTTTTGAATGAGCCTTATAAAAAAGAAACCTGTCAGAAAAGGTTGATGGCTTTGTAAAAAGCAAGGTTTATGCCGCGAGCGGCAGCCTATGAGGTACGAAGTGGAGCCGAACCTGACACTCTTTTCCCGCCCCGTTCCAAACACTTCGGAGGGGATGGACGCCCATTTGGGGTTTAGCATAAATTCATAGAAGCGCGTGGGGTTTGGGAGGCATAAACCCCAAATAGCCGTCCATGTCGGCGTGTGGTACCAAGTGCACTATGAGAACGGGTCTGAAAAAGAGTCTCACGCCCTGCTCCTTGACTCCGGCGGATGAGACGACTTCGTTGGAAGTCCGTCCGTGGACTTTTTACTGACGGAAACCGAAAAGCGTGGTTTTCGTTTTTCTTACAAATCAAAGGGTTGCGATGCATCCCATTGATTTGTGTGCCCGTCCCTGGACACTCTTGATGACTTTTGCAAAGTCATCAAGAGTGTCAACACTTATGAACGTTACCAATTGGTTCTGTTCCGGGCTAGAAGCTCACATTGCCCGGGGTCCTGGGAAAGGGAATCACGTCGCGGATGTTTGAAAGGCCGGTGATGAACTGGATAAGTCTCTCAAAACCCAGGCCAAATCCCGCATGGGGGGCCGTGCCGAACCGTCTCAGATCCAGGTACCACCAGTAGGCGTCCGGGTCCAGGCCGGCCTCCCTGATCCTGGCATGGAGCGTGTCGTAGTCGTCCTCGCGCTGGCTGCCTCCGATGACCTCCCCGATCTTCGGAACCAGGACATCCATGGCGCGAACTGTCTTTCCATCCTCGTTGAGCTTCATATAAAAGGCCTTGATATCTTTCGGATAATCCACCAGAACGACGGGCTTTTGAACCGCCTTTTCACACAGGTAGCGTTCGTGTTCCGACTGGAGGTCAGAGCCCCAGCCCACAGGAAATTCAAAGTGCGCTTCGGCCTTTTCAAGGAGCCTGACGGCCTCCGTATAGGTCATGTATTCAAAATCCTGTGAGACGATGGTGTTAAGCGTTTCCACGACCGTCTTGTCTATGAACCGATTGAAAAACGCCATATCTTCCTGGCATTTTTCAAGAATCCAGGAAAAGACATACTTCAGCAAATCAACCGCCAGGTCCCGGTTGCCCTCCAGATCACAGAAGGCCATTTCCGGTTCAACCATCCAGAACTCCGCCAGGTGCCGCGACGTATTGGAATTTTCCGCCCTGAAAGTGGGGCCGAAGGTGTAAACATCCCCCAGGGCGAGGGCGTAGATCTCCGCCTCGAGCTGCCCGCTCACCGTGAGATTTGCCGGGATGCCGAAGAAGTCCCTGGAAAAGTCCGCATGGCCGTCTTTTTGTGGAACCCGATCCAGATCGAGGCTGGTGACCCGAAACGTTTCGCCCGCGCCCTCGCAATCGCTTCCGGTAATAACGGGAGAGTGTAGATAGATGAAGCCTTTCTCCTGGAAAAAGGTGTGTATGGCAAGGCTTGCCGCGTTTCTTATCCTGGCGACAGCGCCGAAGGTATTCGTCCTTGGACGCAGATGTGCTATGGTACGCAGGAATTCGAACGAGTGGCGTTTTTTCTGAAGCGGGTAGGTCTCCGGGTCAGACCAGCCAATGACCTCAATCTTCTCGGCCTTGATTTCCACCATCTGGCCCTTGCCGGGCGAAAACGACAGGGGGCCGACGACGCAAATGGAACAACCGGTCTGAATCCTCCTCACATCACTCTCGTAATTGGGCAAAGACGATTCGGCTACGATTTGAAGTCCCTGCATGCAGGACCCGTCATTCAACTCGATAAAGGAAAAACCTCCCTTGGAGTCCCGCCGGGTCCGCACCCACCCCATTACGGTGAAAGTGGTGCCGTTTGCCTCGGCCTTCAGGATCTCCGAAATCCTTGTCCTTTTCAGCATAGATGACTACCCATTCTTTTTTTCAAATGCATTCATGAAATCCACCAATGCACTGACCCCGTCAACCCCTGTGGCATTGTAGATGGATGCCCTGCAGCCCCCGACCGAACGGTGGCCCTTGAGGCCGCCCAGGCCCTCTTCCAGGGCCTCGGCTACAAATTGCTTTTCCAGGTCCTCGCTGGGAAGCCTGAACGTGACATTCATGAGAGATCGGCTGTCCTTTTCGGCCGTGCCCCGGTAGAAACCGGACCCATCAATGCAACCGTAGATCAGGGAGCCTTTTTTCCGGTTGATCTTTTCCATTTTTTCAAGGCCGCCTACCGTTTCTTCCAGCCATTTCAGGACCAGGCTGATGGTGTAGATCACAAAACAGGCGGGTGTATTGAACATGGAATTCTTCCCGGCAAAGGTCGTGTACCTGAGCATGGTGGGGATATCATCGGGAACCCGATCCAGCATGTCCTTCCGGATGATCACCACGGCGGTTCCCGCAGGTCCGATATTCTTCTGGGCACCCGCGTAGATCAGGCCGAAAGGCCCTGCATCAAAGGACCGGCTGAGAATATCCGATGACATGTCGCAGATGAGGGGTACATTGCCGGCATCGGGAAATGCGGCCCATTGCGTGCCCTTGATGGTGTTGTTGGAGGTCAAATGAAGATAGGCGGCGTCCTGACTCATGGTGAAGTCACGGGGAATGTATGAAAAGTTCCTGTCCTCGGAAGATGCAAGCACCTTTACGTCTTTTCCCTGGATCTGTGCCTCTTTGATGGCCTTGGTGGACCAGGTACCCGTGTTGATATATTCCACCGGCTTGCCGGAAAGGGTCAGGTTCATGGGGATCATACAGAACTGAAGGCTGGCTCCTCCCTGGATAAAAAGGACTTCAAAATCCGTTCCCAAATTCAGGAGGCGTTTGGTCCTTTCCACCGCGCCGTTGATCACGTCATCAAACCACTTAGAGCGGTGGCTAACCTCAAGTATGGACATGCCCGACGCCTTGAAGTCGATCAGTTCCGACTGCATTTCTTCCAGCACGGAAAGCGGCAGCGCGGCGGGTCCGGCGTTGAAATTATGGATTCTCTTTGTCATTCTCATTCTCCTTCCTCTCTCGTGTCTTCCAGTTTGTCTATCATCTCATCGACTGCTTTGAGGCCCTCTTTGTCCGTTTCAAAGGGCGGCCTGCCCGCCAGGTCAGCCTCTATAATCTCGCTTCGAAATGGAATAAACCCCAGGAAGTCAAAATCGGGCATTTCTCTCAGGAGGAATTCCCTGTCCTTGTCGGACCTGATCTTGTTGCCCACGAAGCTCAGTTTTCTGACCCCGATATCACTGGCCAGTCTGCGGATCTGATGGGCCGTCTCAATGCTTCGTCTTCCCGGCTCCACGACCACCACGAGACGGTCCACGGCCATGGCGGTGCCCCTGCCCATATGTTCCAGCCCGGCCTCCATATCCAACACCACCACTTCGTCACGGGCCAGGACAATGTGCCTGACCAGGCTTTTTAGTAGGACGCTTTCAGGGCAGACGCAACCCCCGCCCCCGGTCTTGACCCCTCCCATGACCATCACCCGGACACCGTTCACCTCCACGGAGAGCTTTTCGGGCAGGTCATCCACTTTGGGATTGAGCTTGAAAAAGGAGCCCATGGCCCCTACCTTGGCCCCAGTTCGCTCCTCGATGAGTTCTTTCATGCGGGCGATGGGAACGATTTCTTCACCGGCTCCGACACCAAGGGCCTGTGCCAGGTTGGCATCGGGGTCGGCGTCAATGGCCAGGACCTTCTTTCCCCTGTCGGCAAGGCCCTTGACCAGAAATGAGGCGAAGGTGGTCTTTCCCACTCCACCCTTTCCGCTGATGGCCAATTTCATCATCTATCTCCTCTCAAATGCAAATGAGTGCTTAAGATAATCTTATTGGGGCAGCTTTTTCAAGCAAAAAGGTGTGGTCAAATTCCCTGTCGTCATGTAAGAGAGAACGGGCGAAAAATAATAAGGATGGGTTCACCATGGAATTCGAAATATCCGTTGAAGGGCCATCGCAGGCCATCGAAGCGCTCGCTCGCCTCCTCGAGGGAGTTGCCTTCCAGACCAAGACTGTACCTCCTCTGGAACCGGATTTCCCGCCTTTAGAGTCCATTTGCATCTATGAATCATCACCTGACTCAGTGGACAGAAGGCTACTGGAACTCTCTCCCCTCATTGACAAGGTTGAAACAGAGGGCCACCTCCGGGATTGTCTCAAGCTGAGGGTTCGCAACCTGGCCTATTCCGAGCCGCGCTCCGGTTCCGAACGCTTTCTCGAGCCTTTCAACCCAATACCCTCCCTCACGATTCATCCCTGGCCATCCCATCCCATCCATGCATCTGACCAAACTTCCATCATCCTCTACCCTCACAACGCCTTCGGGACAGGGAAGCATCCTACCACCAGGCTGTCTCTTGAAATTCTTGCGAGTGTGGCCCGAGGAAACCATGGCACGCTTGCCTTTCCCGAGTGTTCCGTCCTGGATTTCGGGTGCGGAACGGGCATCCTCGCTATTGCCGCCCTCAAGCTGGGCGCGAAGGACGCCCTGGGGATTGAAATTGATGCGCAATCCGCGAAGACGGCCTTGAGGAACGTGGAACTGAATCGGCTCTCCCAAAACGTTCGGGTTGAGCAGGGCTCCTGGGACAGGGTGGGTGGAGCTTACGAACTCATTCTCGCCAACGTGGTGCCATCCGCGCTTTTCAGGACGGGCAACGCAATCCCGACGCACCTGAAACAGGGCGGACTAGCCATCGTATCGGGCTTTGGCGAAAATCTCCTGGAAGATATGGCACAATTTTTTCTGGAGAGAGGCCTGGTCACCCTGGAACAGTTCAGGTACGAAGCCTGGGGAGCCCTTCTCATGGCCCACCCATCCTGAACCAAATATAACGCGCGAGCAGCTTTTGACCCTACAGCGATTTTTCCCCAAAATATTCTTTCACCGCTGCCAGGGAAACAGTTTTCCTTTTTTTGAGAAAACAGGCTTTTGCCACGGCAATACGATCCAGGGACTCCCTGAATCTCTCGAGTTCGATGTCCCCGACCAGGAGCTTCTTTCTAAAAAGCCCTATGCTTTCAAGTACGCATCGCTGATCCTGGCAGATCAGTAGAATATCGGCCCCGGCCCTAAACGCTTGGACAGCGCCGTCAACCACCCCTTTGCCAAGGGAAATGGCCCCCATCTCCAGATCATCGGTGAGAATCAGTCCCTCAAAACCAAGACGCTTTCTCAGGAGTTCGGTCAGAATCCCGTGGGACAATGTTGCCGAGTTTACCGGATCCAGGGACGGATATACCGCGTGGGAACTCATCACCCCGGTTACCCCGGCCTGAACGGCGGCCTTGAAGGGAAGAATGTCCACCTTTGTCAAGTCTTCCTGGCCTAACGGGATTTCCGGGAGTTGCTTGTGAGGGTCAAAATCGGCCATGCCGAGACCTGGGAAATGCTTTGCAACCGCCATGACGCCATTTTTCTGGAGTTCTTCGATCACCGCACATCCCAGGGATGCGACGGCCTCTGCATCCTCTCCAAAGATTCGCCCTATCAAATGTTTCTCAGGCGTACCCCTGGGCACATCCAGCACCGGGGTCAGGTCCATGTTTAGACCAACAAGCTGCATCTCCTTTGCGGTAACCCTGGCAAATTCCTTTGCCTTTGTTACCGGATCGGGATCCTTGCCGATTTCCGTCTGTCCGGGAAACTCTGTAAAGGGCGCCTTCAATCTGGCCACCCGCCCCCCCTCCTGATCCACTGCCAGGAACAGGGATATCCCGTGATACTGAAGAGACATTTTCTGCAGGTCGCGACAAAGGGTTGCCAGTTGAAGAGGGTCTTGAATATTTCTTGAAAAGAGGATGATTCCACCGAGGGCATACTCCCGGATCAAGGCCTCCGTACCCATGTCCAGATCGGGCCCGGGCATCCCTGCCATAAACAACCTGCCTATCCTGGTATTCAACCCATCCAGATCAAGTGAGGGATTCACTTCCTAAATCTCCTTGGTTGACATCTTGAACAATGGTGTATAATCACAGTAAAATATTTGCAATGAAAAAGATGACAAGGAGTACCATGAAAGCCATGATCCTGGCAGCGGGCCTTGGTACCCGGCTGAGCCCCCTGACACGTTATCATCCCAAGGCCCTCATGCCGTTGGGGAATCGCCCGCTTATCGACCGGAACATCGCGTATCTCCAATCCCACGGCGTGACGGAAATGGTCGTCAACGCCCACCATCTCTCGTATCAAATCCTGACGCATCTGGGAAATGGAGAGTGCTTCGGGATTCCTATTCAAGTACGGGTTGAACGGAAGATCCTGGGAACGGGTGGAGGGATCAAGAATGCAGCGGATTTCTGGGACGACGATCCCTTTATTGTCCTGAATGGGGACATTCTTACGGATATCAACCTGGGCGAGGCCTATGAGGGCCATTTGAAATCCGGGGCACTGGCCACCCTCATCCTTCACCAAAGAGAGCCTTTCAACCAGGTCCTCGTGGACAATCGAATGAATCTGGTAGATATCACCACAAAAAATCTACCCGGTCGACTGGCCTTTACCGGTATTCACATCATCAACCCCGCTCTTTTGTCCCTCATACCGGGAGGCCGTTTTTCGAGCATTGTCGATCACTATAAAACGCTCATTGCTTCCGGTAGGGCTATACGTGGTCATTTTGTGGAAGGACACCAATGGCATGATATCGGCACAATACCCGCTTACATCGAGGCCAACAGGACGTTGTCATGCGCGGAACCCTTTCTGTTGGGAGATGAATGTGATATTCATTCCGGGTCCGAAATGAAGGACTGGGCGGTTGTGGGAGCGTCGTGCTCGATCAGGGAGAATGCCCTGGTCGAACGCTCCGTCCTCTGGGAGCATATCACCGTTTACGGTGGCGCAAGGGTGATTGACAGCGTTGTGACTTCCGGACGTGAGGTCCGGCAGGATCTGGTGGACGCCATATACTAGACCGGGCTAGATGGTGGACATGCTGTCTGCCCACCCAACCGCATCCAGGTAGTATCCGGGGACCTTTTCCTCATTGACACCCGTCTTGGAGACGGAATCCGAGAAGGATTCCCAGTCCCCGGCCTCATAAGCCTTCACCAGATTCAGGAAGACCGATAGTTGACCCTCGCTTTTCACCAGGGTGTTTTTGACCGCATCAGAGAGGGGAAGCTTGTCCATGAGTTTGTCCATTTCCTGATCCAGAATAGCATCGATCAAGGAAAAGAGGCCCAGGATAAACAGCTCCGAGGTATCCACACCTGATGGAGTTTCCTTACCCAACCATTCGCACATCCGGGCCCTGATGATGGAGGTGCGAAGCAGTTCATCCGGTTTATCGGACGCCAGTTTCGCCATGGTGATCAGCGAAATAAAGCGCCTTACCCCGTTCTGTCCCAGAAGGACCATGGCCTGTTTGATGGAAGTGATTTCTTGCATGCGCCTGAAATAGGCCGAATTCATATAGCGTAGGAGCTTATAAGTAATGGAGACATCCCTGGTCACGATTTTTTCAAGTTCTTCGAACTTCATATCCTCCTTGTTGGCCTCCGCCACCATCTGCATCAGGTTGATTTTTGAGGATGAGACATCCCTGCCCGTCAGGATCTGGGGTTTGCTGAAAAAGTAACCCTGGAAATAGGTAAATCCCATGTCCAGGGCGCGTTGGAACCCCTCATGGGTCTCCACCTTTTCTGCCAAAAACTTGACGTCGTAGGGGGCCAATTTTTCGACGTATTCAGCGATATCCTCCAAGGATATGGCCATAAAATCTATCTTGATGATCTTTGCCAGTTGGATGAGCGGTCTGAGTTCATCCCGGTAGAGAAAATCATCAAGGGCAATTTCATAGCCCTTTTCTCCTATTTCGCGACACGCATCCACCACTTCAGGCTCAGGAGATACATCTTCCAGAACTTCCACCGTCACCTGTTCCCGCGGAAACATCATGGGGACTTTTTGGACCAGAAGGTCCCGCGTAAAATTGATAAACGCCCTTTTTCCACCCAGCACATGCTCCATTCCCATGGTTAAAAAGGTGTTCGAAAGCACTTTGGATGTGGCGGTATCGCCGTCTATGTCGGGAAACGCATTGACCATCCCCCCTCTGAAGAGCAGTTCATAAGCATAGATTTTACGGTTTCTTCTGAAAATCGGTTGCCTTGCCACATAGACTTCCATTCAATAGAATCCCTTTCAGATATGGGGCATTTCCAATACTGATTGAACCATAAAAAGTCCGTCCGTTGACTTTTTCCTGACGGTCCGTCCATGGGCACGATGATAACTTCTAACGAAGTCGCTTTTTCATCCGGATTTAAGGAAACGGATCTGAGAATCTTTTTCATGTGCTTTCTCATAGTGCACTTGGCAACTCGCTTCTGCATGGACGACTATTTGGGGTTCACTCCTATCAAACTCTACGCGCTTCCGTGCTGTAGCGCTGAACCCCAAATCGGCATCCATCCCCTCCGGAGTGCTTAGAAAGCATTTGAAAAAGATTGTCAGGTTCGGTTCCTCTTCGTTCCTCATAGGTTGCCGAAAATGGCATAAACCAGCTTTTTACGAAGCCATCAATACTTGATTGGAAACATTTTCACACCGGCCATGATTCCTTGTTAATTGTCTGCACAAAGCAGGCCACTGCGGGAAGAACCGGATCGGTTTTGGAACCAGACTTACCAAATAATTTTACGCTTGTTTATGGACGCGGTTGTGATAAAAGCACGGTAATCCCTTCCCACTTCTTTCAGGAGGCCGGCACGTGGACAGTGGACTCAAGAGATTCGTCTACGATTTTCTCAAGGTAAATGACAGCCGAGAAGGTGCAGCATCCATAGAACCCCTTCCAGGTGACGGCTCGAAGCGTCGATTCTGGCGCATGGGATCGCTTGGAGCCGGGAAGCGATTCATCGTTATGGCAAACCCGCCCGTCAACCAATACGCTTACAAGGAAAACAACGCCTATATAGAAATAGGAAAACACCTGAAATCGAAAGGAGTGCCCGTACCCAGGATCTATCTGTTCAGCCCCGAAAAAGGATGGGTCATTATGGAAGATCTGGGAAGGCCCAACCTACAGGAAGTTGTAAAGGAGTCTGAAAATCCCCTGCCCATTTACCGCAAGGTGGTAAAGGAGCTGCTCCATCTGCAGTTGAAGGGGGCCGAGGGTTTCAACGTGGAATGGTGCTGCCAGACGGCCAGTTACGACCACACAGTCATGCGGAGGGATGAATCTCACTATTTCAGGGATGCCTTCCTCGGGACTTACATGGGGTTCAACAAGGAATGGTCTGACCTGGAGGTCTCTTTTCGTCATCTGGCTGCGATGGCTTCGCAGGCGAACAGCGGGTTCTTCCTGTACCGGGACTTTCAATCCAGGAACATTTTGGTCGACAAGGGGCGGATCGGCCTGGTGGACTGGCAGGGAGGGCGAATGGGGCCATTGGGTTACGACCTTGCCTCTCTTCTCATTGACCCCTATACCGCTCTTTCCCTTCCCATTCAGAAAGAAATCTATCACTTTTATCTGTCTCTGCTGGCGGAACACGACCCCGGCCTTCTCGATGATTTTGCAAAATACTATCCCTATCTCAGCCTTCAAAGAAATCTCCAGATCCTCGGAGCCTTTGCCTATCTGAGCAAAGTCCAAGGCAAGGCCTATTTTGAAGACTATATACCCGGGGCACTCAAAAGCCTCTCCAGGCTCCTCGATGAAGTCAAGGACCCTGAACTGGATCCTTTGAGAGAGGTATTCATGACACTGCCTCAACCCGGCAGTTGAAAATTTTGACTCGACAATCTCTGGGCCAAAGGATAGGATTGGAGTTCATTTGAAGGGTCTGCTTGAGGCATAAAAGGAGGTCATTGATGGAAGGCTGTATCTTCTGCAAAATCGTGAAGGGTGAGATCCCGTGCTTCAAGATTTATGAAGATGAAAAAGTCATCTCTTTCCTGGACATCAACCCCGTGTCCCAGGGGCACACGCTCATCATTCCCAAAATCCACGCAGCAAATCTCTGGGAAATCCAGGAAGAAGATCTCATGGCGGTGCAGCTCGCGGCCAAGAAGATCGTCAACGCGATGAAAAGCACCTTTGATTTGCTGGGGGTTGTCTGCATGCAACTCAATGGTCGGGGGGTGAACCAGCTCGTCATGCACTATCATTTGCATCTTGTGCCACGATCCGAAGGGGAATCCATGCTCTCCGTAAGTTCGTGGGACCAGAAACCAGGGAATCCCGAGGCGATTGCAGGACTGGCAGAGAAAATAGCCTCAAGGCTGGCCTAGCCCTGCACCACAGGACTATTCAAGGAGTTCCACGTTCCAATAGAGGTAGTCCCGCCAGGATTGTGGAATGTTGCGGATACCGACGGTAATCCTTACTGCAGGTATCCATGTGGGGCGGGAAGGTTTGCGGATAAGTCTCATGCCTGCTTCGTTGGGAGTAAGGCCGCCTTTGCGTCGGTTGCACTCCACACAGCAGGTCACAATGTTTCGCCATTCGGTCAGGCCGCCCCTGGACTTGGGAATGACATGGTCATAGGTAAGCTCCTCCGAATCAAACTTTTCTCCGCAGTACTGGCATCGATATTTGTCTCTGGTATAAATATTCTGTCGCGAAAACTTGACCGGCGCCTTGGGTCGCTTGACCATCCTCAGGAGACGGACCACCGCCGGCAGTTTGATCGTGAAGCTGATGGAATGGAGCTCACGACCATATTCCTCCACCACCTCAACCTTTTCCAGGAACAGGAGGGTGATGGCCCTCTTCCAATTGATGATCTTGAGGGGTTCGTAGGTGATATTCAATAGGAGAACGCGCTCCATGGGATGTGCCCTTGCGCTGATGGTTGACAAACGTGGACCTAATTTCAATTCGCATTCAAGCGCTACCGGCGTTGGCTGCGTCGCAGTCTCCTCGACGTACTGTTTTTTGTACGCCTCCGTCGCCTACTCC
>JBAPTR010000216.1:0-3060 GCA_049282265.1 Desulfatiglandaceae bacterium
GCCCAAGCCAACATACCCCGACTGGTCCGTGAGCTTCGCAAACGAACGGGCCTTACCCAGGAAAAATTCGCTGCAAAACTCTGCGTGACCTTCCCCACCATCAACCGGTGGGAAAACGGCCGCGCCAAACCGTCGCCGCTGGCCATGAAACAGATCGAGGACCTGCTGCGCAGTATGGGCGATAGGGGCGCTGATTTGTTGAAACGCTATCTTGAAAGCAAGAATTATGGGGTGATCCCTTAATCAGACTGAAAGACCAAAGAACCGAAGCAAGTATTACCCTATTTTGAGCAAAAAAATCGTATCTAGCGGCATAAAACTTCTGCCTTACAAGGGGCTTGGTTCCGGCATTAAGCGAGCATTGGAGGCGTGGCCGCAAATTGATTTTCTCAATGACCGGGATGGCTGCCTGCTCACCGCTACGAATCATCGAAAAACAACCGATAGTTCGGGGAAAAAACTTGAAAAGGTCGGAGAAAAGATATCTCAAAATCAGCAATCAATCATTGAACAAATTGTTCGTAACCCCTACGTTTCTGCAAGAGAATTATCTGAAATCGTTGGAATATCAAGCAGGAAGATCGAAGAGAACATAAGGAAGCTAAAGGATCAAGGTGTGGTCAAGCGCATCGGCCCGGCCAAGGGCGGCCATTGGGAGGTTATATGACTTACAACGAAGCCGAAACCCGCTTTTTTCTGATTGATCCGATTTTGTGTGCGGAAGGCTAGGACGATCACCAATGGCTGAAGCTGGAAACCCCTGACTCGGTGAAACCTCCCGGTCCTAGACGCAGGGGGCGTAGAGACAGCGGCCAGACCATTACCTCCTTCGGTGAAATCATCGTTCAGACAATTGCCGTGGGTTTCCGTTATTTCAGAAATATTGAGATAATAACTGCTTGACACCAATTGTATTTTATGCTTTATACTATACAAATGTATAGTTATCGAAATCTCACACAAAGGCAGACCCAAATTTTAGACTTTCTTCAAAATTTCAAAAACCAGGAGGGAGTTGCGCCAACCTATAGGGAAATTTCAGGACACTTCGGTTTTAGGAGCACTAAAGCGGCATCAGACCACGTGCGTGCATTAGAGAGAAAGGGATATGTACGCCTTCATGGAAATCGCTCCCGTAGTATCGAGATAGTATCCTCGGAGCCTCATTCAACCGGCCATGTTGTTTCGATTCCCATATTGGGAGAGATCCCGGCGGGAAAGCCCGAGAAAGAAGAGGAAAATCGATCCGACACTATAGCCGTTGATGCGACGATACTCGGAAGTTGCAGAGGGCATCGACTATTTGCGCTAAAAGTCACAGGCGAATCAATGACGGGACGCAGTGTCTGTGATGGGGATTGGGTTATAGTAGATGCGCACGCTTCCCCCAATGAGGGTGAAATGGTTGTGGCCTTAATCGACGGAGACACAACACTCAAAACGCTTGCTAAAAAAAATAGGCGCTTTTATCTAAAATCAGAAAATCCAGACTATTCGGATTGGGTTCCCATGGAAGAGATGACCGTTCAAGGGGTTGTAAAGGCCCTAATCAGACGGATATAGAAATAACATGACTACAGCGACCGCAAAACCGCTTGATCTCATTCAAGCCCACTCAGCCACACCATCCGGGATGCGCTTCTATGCCTCCCTTGAATCCGTCATGGAAGACGAATATGTGCTCGGGTATTTTTCCGTTATTAAACGGGCCTGGCGGGAGATGAACCTGGATGGTGTACTTTTCCTGGATGGACGCCCTGTTCTGTATCTGAAGGAGTATGCCCGTCCTTCTACCATCCGGGAAAGACTTTTTCAGCAGCGACTTTTCTGGAATCAAGGCGTGGCCAACGTCCTTGTTCTGGCAGATCCAACATCCGTATATATTTATTCAGGATTGGCAAGACCGGCCAAAGACGATGCGGACCAATCGGCAGCGGAAAATGCACTTGTGGAAACCTTGACCCTGACCGATTATGTTCGCCGCATTCAATCCCTGCATCACGCATTGGCGACTGGTCACTACTATGAAGCGCATCAAAGTCATTTCGACCCGGGCCAGGCCGTGGATGCAAGGCTTTTGGACAACCTTCGGTCTTTACGCGATGCATTGACCGAAGGTGATGAAAGTTTAGAGACCCGAAAAGCGCATGCTTTAATCGGACGTGTGCTTTTTCTTTGTTATCTTCTTGATCGGAAAATCTTTTCAATCAACAAATCAAAGAGCAACCTTAGCGGAACAATGCGTTTTACCGAGCTGTTGGAAAAACGATCCGATGATGAACGGATTGATTATCTTTATGATATTTTTTCGGATCTTAAAGAGCGATTTAACGGCAATATGTTTGATCAGGACCTTGATGCTGAGAAGCTCTTGATCAGGCCATACCATTTGAACAAACTGATTCTCTTCCTCAGCGGCCATGATGTAAGAAGCGGGCAGCTCTCTTTTTGGCCGTATGATTTCAAAATGATCCCCGTGGAAACCATCAGCGCCATTTATCAGGATTTCCTGGCCATCGAAGACCCTGAAAAACAGCGCAAGCGTGGGGCGTTTTATACACCGCGTTTTCTGGCGGAAATGGTGGTAGACATGGCCGTCCGCGATGATCCGAATGCCCTTGAAGGCTCTTTCTTGGATCCTGCATGTGGCTCTGGCATTTTTCTGGTTATTATTTTTAACCGCCTTGCCAATCGCTGGCTACTGAAAAACAACCGGGCTAATTACACCACAAAGGTAAAAGCATTTCAGGAAATTCTTTCACGTCAAATTCACGGAGTGGATCGGGAAGAAACAGCGTGTCGCATTGCCTGTTTCAGTCTATATCTGGCCTACCTGGACTTTTTCGATCCGCCAGATATTCAAGAATATATCGAAATAACCGGCCAGTCCCTGCCGAAACTGCTTGACTATGGCAATGCACCTGATCGGCCGGCTGCGGATATTGCCGTCATTTATAGTGCTGATTTCCTGGCCGATGAAACCTTTGCCGGACAAACATTCGATTGCGTCATCGGCAATCCGCCATGGGAAGGCCGGGGGAGCAAACAACTGGCCCAAAA
>JBAPTR010000217.1:0-2118 GCA_049282265.1 Desulfatiglandaceae bacterium
CTGAAGGAGGTGGGCCTCAGGGCCATATGCCGGGAGAGGCTTTTCAATGCGCGTGAAGGGATCACGGAAAAGGAGGACACCCTGCCGGAAAGGCTTCTGAAAGAACCCAAACCGGACGGGCCCACAAAGGGGGAAATCGTCCCGATCGAGGCCCTCAAGGAGGATTACTACAGGGCGATGGGTTTTGATCCGGACACGGGCAATCCCCCCGATACACTCTTGGCGAGGCTGAGGATTGAAAAGTAATCAGCAGATTCTCTTGAGGAGATTGATATGGAAAGAGGACCGGAGCTGAAGAAAAAACTGATCACCGCCTGCCGAATCCTTGACAGCGAAGGGGTCATGGATGAACTGGGGCATTTCAGCGCGCGCTGCCCGGAACGGGGCGGCGTCTGGATCAATGGAAAAGTGAGTCCCGGACAGGCAGGGGAAGATGACATCATTCTGCTTGACCTTGAAGGGAATCAACTCGAAGGCGATCTGGAACCCGCCTCGGAAAGTCCCCTGCACCTTGCCGTCTACCAGAAAAGGCCCGACGTCATGGCTATTGCCCATACCCACTCTCCCATGATCGTCACCCTCAGTATTGCCGGGGTCCCTCTGCGGACCGTGGAGAACCAGGGCGCGAGCATCATCGGTCCCGGAGTCCCCCTGTTCGAGAAATACGGTCTGGTGGACAGCTTTTCCCTGGGCTATGAGGTTGCCGAAGCCCTGGGTCCTCACAAGATGTGCATTCTTAAATCTCACGGAAATATCGTCGTTGGTGGAAGCATCGAGGAGGCCTGCGTAATGGCCCTGTGGGCGGAGAAAGCGGCACGCTACCAGTACCGGGCCATGCTCCTTGGAGAGCCCCAGATTTACCCGGAAAATGAGATCGAGAAGATGAAAAAGCAGCAGCTCAGAGGAAAAGGCCATGTGAGAACATGGAACTATTATCGGTGGAAATCAGGCCGGTAGTGTAGCAGATAACGTGTGATTTGGTTTGGCCGGGAACTTTATTCCCGACAGGCCCGAAAATGCCTGACTTATCCTTGGAAGTGGAAGAGGGATACGGATATCGGTAACAATGCAGTCTTTCCCGTCTAAGATATTATAAATACTACATATTATGTAACTTTTTTCATTGACTTACAATGAGGGGTTTTCTATATTGTTCTAATATTGATGGAACCGTAAAAAGTCCGTCCTTGGACTTTTTACTGACGTCCATGGGCACGTTGATGACTTCCAACGAAGTCGTCTCATTTGAGGAGTTCAAGGAAGCGGACCTGAGAATCTTTTTCATGTGCTTTCTCATGGTGCACTTGGCAATGCACTTCTACATGGACGGCGATTTGGGGTTTACGCCTCCCAAACCTTACGCGCTGCCGTGCCCTAGGGATAAACCGCAAATCGCCGTCCATATCCTCCGATGTGTTTAGAAAGCATTTGAAAAAGATTGTCAGGTTCGGTTCATCTTCGTTGCTCATAGGCTGCCGTATGCGGCATAAACCAGCTTTTTACAAAGCCATCAATATTAAACATGATCGCACGATCCCTTTGTCTGGCTTTCTTATCCCTCGCATGGGTTAGCCATTTGGCTGTCTAGCGTAAGAAATCCGGAGGAAACCTAATTATCATGACTTCAAATTTTTGGAATCCACTCCTGGAGACGCTCCCCAGGGAAAAAATTCAGGCCCTTCAAGTGAAAAAATTCAGGCGTATTATGGCATGGGCCTATGAACACTCGAAGTTCCACCGGCGGCTTTACGAAGGCGCCGGTGTAGAGCCCGGAGACATCAGGACCATGGCGGACGTCGCCCGGGTTCCCAAAGTTGAAAAGGCCATGATGAGGGATATACAAAGGAAAGAGCCCTACCCTTACGGCGATATGCTCTGTGTTCCTTTGGAGGATGTGACGGAATTCCGGCAGACCAGTGGAACCACCGGGCAGCCCGTGTATCAGCCTGACACGTGGCAGGACTGGGAATGGTGGGCGGAATCCTGGGCCTATATCCTCTATGCCCAGGGCTACCGATCAACGGACAGGGTCTTTATTCCTTTTGGCTACAACATCTTTGTTGCATTCTGGGCAGGGCACTACGGGGCGGAAAAACTGGGATGCGAAGTGGTTCCCGG
>JBAPTR010000218.1:0-2171 GCA_049282265.1 Desulfatiglandaceae bacterium
CCTGGCTATTCCCGTTTTTAAACAGTTTTGCAGTTTTCATGCGTATCCTCCATTGGCAAATATATATTACAAATATATACATATGCCGTTTTTGTCAAGGGGAAAATCTAAAGTTCTGGTCGAAGCAAGCCGGACTTGCCCGCCGGTTTTGTGGTGGACTTGCCCGCCGGTTCTCCTGCCTGCCGGTCCTGTTGCTGGGTGGTTCCATTAGGGCGATCATTAACACCAATGGCAAATGCAAAAAAAGGAATTGTCTCACGCCCGTTCACTTCGTTCACTAGAGACGCCCCGGTGAAATAGTTTCACTATCATGCGTGAATTGCACGGGGTAAACAGGGTTACCAGAGAGAATCTTTTTGTTCTTTGATTCATAAACTCTGTGTTCCCCTCGCGGGGGCGTAGCTTCAAGCGAAGACCGGTGGGGCACTGCCTGCCCTGTGAAATGGCTATGCCTATTTCACCAGGGTGAGAGATATGTCTTTCCTGCTTGTCTGCGGCTAAATAATACAATTGACGGGTTGGTAGGGAGCGAGTATATTTATCCGTATCGTAAATTACTCGCTTGTATTTTTTGATGGAGGCGGAAAATTGGGAGATTACCTGCACCGATACGTTGAAAGAGACGTGGCCAACGATCTGAAGCAAAAGATGGTTTTAGTGGGCGGGCCCCGACAGTCCGGCAAGACAACCCTGGCAAAACGGCTTTGCCTTGCTGCCGGATTTGACGCAAAAACACGCTATCTGAATTGGGACGCACCGGAAGACAGGGAAAATATCATTCTTGAAAGATTTCCTGCCGGATCAGGGTACCTTGTACTTGATGAAATACATAAATTCTCCCGATGGCGTCAGGTCATAAAAGGCCTCTACGACAAGAGAGGTGATGAACTCCACATCCTTGTTACCGGCAGCGCCCGACTTGATTTCTATCGCCGTGGCGGGGATTCACTTCAAGGGCGATATCATTTTTTCCGGCTTTTCCCGTTGACCTACGCGGAACTAAAGGCCTCGGGGCGGTCACCCCTATTAGATCTTCTCACCTACGGCGGTTTTCCCGAACCATTCCTGATGCAGTCGGAGAAAGAGTCCAAGCGTTGGAGCAGAGAATATCGCATCCGCCTCGTCAGGGAAGATCTTGCGGACCTCGAAAATGTTCAGGATCTCGGCATCATTGAAAAGCTGGTCATGCGCCTCCCCGAACTCGTCGGATCCCCGCTCTCGATCAATGCGCTCAGGGAAGACCTGCAGGTCTCCCATCAATCCGTGTCGCGGTGGCTCAGCATGCTTGAGAACCTTTATATGATCTTTCGACTCTATCCATTTGGGGCCCCCAAAATAAGGGCCGTAAAGAAAGAAGCTAAACACTATCACCTTGACTGGAACTTGGTGAAGGATGAGGGCAAACGGTTTGAAAACCTTTTGGCCTGTCATCTCCTGAAATGGTGTTTTTTCCTGCAGGACAGCGAAGGGCGGGATATGGAACTGCGTTACTTCAGGGATGTCGACAGAAGGGAAGTAGATTTTGTTGTTATGGAAGACGGGGCGCCTATTCATTTCATCGAATCAAAGATATCCGGAAAGAACCCCACACGATCACTTCGTTATTTGAAGGCCCGTTTTCCCTCTGTAAAGGCCACCCAGGTATGCCTTAAAGAAGACATGGATCTCATTACAAAAGAAGGCATCCGCCTTTGTTCCGCTCACCTGTTTCTTTCCGAGTTTGTGTGAAAAGCAGGAAGTCGGGGAAGATCACAGGAGACGTAATGAGAGAAGGACTGTCCGTTTTTGATGGACTTGAGGAGACTTATAGGTAGGCATGAGGATGGAAGGAGCGCCCATCTCCTTTGGGCTCGAGGAGGGAAGCCAAAAAACTTCAAAGCCGACAGCTGGTAGGGAACAGAGACGAAGTGACAAATGCCGAAAAAACAATTCCTCACGCCCGTTCGGCCTGTGGCCTCTCTAGAGCCGCAGAGTTACCAGAGAAAAACATTTTCTTTTTGGCTTAAGAACTCTGTGTTCCCCTTGTCGGGGAGTAGCTTCAAGCGAAGACCGGTAAGGCACTGCCTGCCCTATGAAATGCCTATTCCTATTTCACCGGGGTGTGAGATAATTTTTTTGTTTTGCTTTCTTTTGTCTCACGTCGCTCGATCATTGAGGCCAAGGGCCTCCAT
>JBAPTR010000219.1:0-3549 GCA_049282265.1 Desulfatiglandaceae bacterium
GGGAAATGCTTGTTTTTGCAGCTCAGAGTATCATAAAGGATCCTCCGTTCACCCGACTGGATCTCATTTGCTGTCGGAATCTCCTCATTTATCTCCAGAGGGATCCTCAGAAAATGCTGATGCCCCTCTTTCACTATTGCTTGAAGCCCGGAGGGGTTCTCTTTCTGGGTTCATCTGAAAGTGTGGGGGAATTCACGGATCTTTTTGTTGCGATTGATACCAAATGGAAAATATACAAACGCAAGGAAACAGCAAGAGGCGGGCATCCAGTGATGAATTACAATTCCGGTCCCAAAGCACATCCCGAGCACCTGCCGGAGGTCAGACCGTCGGTAGCGCCGCAGCTTTCTCAGATCCTGCAAAGGCACCTGATGCAGCATCACACGCCTGCCACCGTCGTTATTGACGAGAATGGGGTGGTCGCTTATATCCACGGCAGAACAGGCAACTATCTTGAACCCGCGTCGGGCCTCACACGGACAAACAATATCAACGAGATGGCGCGAGAAGGGCTGAGGATGCGACTGCCCTCCATGATTCGCATCGCTGTGAGAGAAAGAACGGAAATTCAGGATAAACTTCGCGTACGACGGAACGGGGATTTTCTCACGGTAAATGTGATTGTCAAGCCCCTGCTTGAGCCGGAGGCCGGGGGATTTTACATGGTCCTGTTTGAAGAATTCCCTTTCGAGGAGGAAAAGGAGAAAGAGAGAAAACTTTTGCCAAGGGAAGGGGATACAGAGAAGCTTCACCAATTGGAAGAAGAGTTGAGATATGCGAGGGAAAGTCTCCAGACAACCATTGAAGAACTGGAAGCCTCCAACGAGGAACTCAGATCCCTTAACGAGGAATATCAGTCCGCGAACGAGGAGTTGCAAAGCGCCAACGAGGAACTGAACTCGTCAAAAGAGGAACTTCAATCCCTTAATGAGGAGCTGGAGACCGTCAACGCGGAACTTCAGGGCAAGAATGTCGAGCTGACCAAGATCAATGACGACATGAAGAACCTCCTGGACAGTGTGGAGATCCCGACGATTTTCCTGGATAATCAGCTTCGAATCAGTCGGTTTACATCCGGCATTCAGAAAATCTTCAACCTGAGGGATTCGGATGTCGGACGCCCTCTCAGCGACATGGTGACCCATCTCCAGTACGAGAATCTGATAGAGGATGCAAAGCAGGTGCTGGTGTCTCTCGTTCCCAGAGAAATCGAGGCGCCTGCAAAGAATGGTCGGTGGTATCTTGTCAAAATGAGACCCTATCGATCGGCCGACAATGTGATCGACGGGCTTGTTTTGACCGTCCTGGATATCCACACGCAACGGATGGCGCTTCAACGTGCGGATGAAATCATAGATACGGTTCGTGAGCCCCTCTTGGTGCTGGACGAGAAGCTTCGGGTTGAGAGGGCGAACGCCTCCTTTTACAAGACATTCGAGACAGTCCCCGGGGAAACAGAGGGACGGTGGGTGTATGACCTGGGGAACGGGCAATGGAACCTGCCGGAGTTGCGAAAACTTCTCGAGCAGATCATACCGGAAAATCGCTTTTTCGATGGTTTCGAGGTCGAATATCAGTTTCCGAAGATCGGCCGGAAGAAAATGCTGGTCAACGCCCGCAGGATAGAGCGGGCGGATGAGACACCCGGATCCATACTGCTGGCTATGGAGGATGCAAATGGGTAAGAAGAAAACAACCCTGTCAGATGAGTCGAAACGGTTCGATGAACTCCGCAGACAGGCGGAACGGCTGCTCCAAGGTTTCCGCGCGAACCCCGAAGCCTGGTCTGAATCGGGAACGGACTTCAAGAGCCTGCTCCATGAATTGGAAGTGCACCAGGTCGAACTGGAGATACAGAATGAGGAGCTTCGCCACGTCCAAGTCACGTTGGAAGAATCACGGAACAGGTACTTTGACCTCTATGAACTGGCTCCCGTCGGATATTTCACAATAGATGGAAATGGCTTGATCCTTGAGGTGAATCTTAGGGGTAGCGACCTGCTGAAGCAGGAAAGACGCCATTTGAAGGGAAAATTGTTCTCACGATTTGTCCTGAAGGAGGATCAGAAGATCTTCTTTTCTCATATGAGCAGAGTTCTTGAAAACGCCGCACCACAGATTTGTGAACTGCGCCTGGTGACCGCGCACGATGCGGGCATTTACGGTCGTATGGAAAGCTCGCCTATGAGGAATGAAACAGGGGATGTCATTCACATCCGGTCGGCCGTGATGGACATTACACAGGGGAAGCGGATGGACACGGCCCTCAGGGACGAAGTGGAAAAACGTAGACAGTATGAGGCGGCACTGAAAGGCACCGCGGGAAAGATATTGGCGGAGGTCGAGAGGAGGCGGTTCCTCTCGCGAAGGCTCGTGGATACACTGGAAAAGGATCGTCGTGATGTTGCCATGTATCTTCATGACGAGATCAGCCAGAAGATGGGCACATTGAAGATGGAAATTGAGCTGCTCGTGACGGACCATACTGGAACCGGCAGAGCGGTCCGTGAAAAACTGGAGGCAGTCGCCCGGAAGGTTTCGGCCATTATGGGCCAGCTGAGAGGCGTCTCTGGGAGACTGCGGCCTGACGTCCTGGATACCATGGGACTCATCCCGGCTTTTCGCTCCCTCGTTGAAAGTTTCAGAGACGAGGCAGGCCTTCCGGTCCGCTGTTATTATAATGAGTTCTCTCAGGAAATTGATCCGGACAAAGCGCTTTCTCTTTACCGTATCACACAGGAAGCCCTCAACAATGTTGCCAAACATGCTCGCGCAAAGGAGGTATTTGTAAACCTGATTGTGAAAGACAATTTACTCCGATTGAGTGTGGAAGACGACGGAATCGGTTTCAATTACGGGGAGATGGCAAAAAAGACGACCGGCGAAGGACCTTTAGGGATTATGATTATGAGGGAGAGGGCTGCTATTTCGGGCGGCGAGTTGTGGGTGGAGTCAGAGATCGGCAAAGGCACGCAGGTGGTCGTGGAAATACCGATCGATTGAACAGATGTGACGGTTGGTGGAACGGTTAACATTCGTTGTCGGAAAGGCTTATATTATGGAGGAGAAATCAAGGAAGCCCCCCCGTGGCGCCAAGACCAAAGTCCTCATCGTGGACGACCATTGGGTTGTGGTGGAGGGGATCAGAGCCGCGCTGGAGGATCACGACGAATTTGAGGTGGTGGGCACGGCCTTTGACGGACTCGAGGCCATCAAACGGGTGAAATCTCTGGAACCCGATATTGTGATCATGGACATTTCCATGCCTAACCTGAACGGCATAGATGCGGCCTACGAGATCAAGAAGTTCAACAAGAAGGTTCGAATCGTCATATTTACGATGTACCGGGACAAAGAGTATGTCTTGTCTCTTTTCAGGGCTGGAATATCGGGTTATGTCCTGAAAGAGGAGACCATCTCAGACCTGATTTTGGCCTTGAAGGCGGTGACGCGGGGCGGGACTTACTACAGCAAATCGGTGCAGAAGGTTGTACAGGAGCACCTGGAAGATCTTGAATCGCGGGGTGGCGAGAACGCCCGAGAGTTTGA
>JBAPTR010000220.1:0-71366 GCA_049282265.1 Desulfatiglandaceae bacterium
CAGTGGCGCCAGAAGACGGCCCAGCTTTACTATTCAGGCACCATTGAAGCCACTGAATCAAACCTGGCCTTCCAGGTAAGCGGAAAGGTGGATAGGGTCCTGGTGGATGATGGCCGACAGGCTGAAAAGGGACAGCTTCTGGCAGAGCTGGACCAGGCCGAGTTCAAGGCCCGTCGGGCCCAGGCCCAGGCCAATGTCCAGGGGACAGTGGAAAACCTGGCAAAACTGGAGGGCCTGCTGGCCCTTTATAAAGAGACGCTTCCGGACCAGGTTTCACGGGCCGGTGCAAATGTGTCTGCCCTCAAAGCCAGGGTCCACGAAATGGAAACGGGGCACAGGGTCCAGGTGGTAGCCCAGGGCCGGCGTACGCTTGAGGCTGCAAGACTCACCATGGAAGACGCGAAGAAAGACAAGATTCGATTCGACACACTGTATGCGAAAAAGATCGTCTCCGAAAAGGAGCGGGATGCCATGCAGTTAAAATATGAAGCCACCCTGAAAAATTACCAGAAGGCAAAAGAAGCCTATTCCCTCTTGAAGGAGGGGTTTCGCAAGGAGTCCATTGAGGGAGCGCAGGCACAACTTGCCGAGGGATTGGCGGCGCTCAGGCAGGCAAAAAGCAACCTCCGGAAGCTCGCCATTACTGAGAAGGAGGTCAAGGTTGCCATGGCGCAAGTGGACGGGGCAAAAGCCGCACTCAAGCTGGCCGATATCCAGTTGAAATATACGCAATTGCAGGCCCCGTTCAAAGGGATTATCACCAGCCGGGACGTGGAGCCGGGAGAGGTGGTGACTCCCGGAAGGGAAGTCATCTCCATTTCAGACCTGTCGGAGGTGGACCTCAAGGTCTTTGTCGGAGAAAAAGAGATCGGCAAGGTGAAACCCGGTCAGAAAGCCCGCGTTAAAACGGATACCTTCCCTGGAAAAACCTATGAGGGGTATGTCTCCTACATCTCCCCGGAAGCGGAATTTACCCCCAAGATCATCCAGACCCACAAGGAAAGGGTAAAGCTCGTGTACCTGGTCAAGATCACCCTCCCAAATCCTGACCTGGAGTTGAAGTCGGGGACGCCAGCCGATGCATGGTTCGAATAGCCAGTCCCATGCTACTCCTTCCGGGCCGAAGTCATCTCTTCCCGTCATTCAGGTAGAAGAGGTATCCAAGAGGTTTGGAGGCCTGGAAGCGGTCTCAAAGGTTTCTTTCACCACGCCGAAGGAAAAGATATTCGGGCTGGTAGGATCTGACGGAGCTGGAAAAACCACGCTCTTGAGGATGATTGCGACCATGATTGGTCCGTCCTCCGGCAGGATAAGCATTGAAGGGCTTGATGTGGTGAAACAGCGGGGCAGGGTGAAGGAACTGCTCGGATATATGCCGCAGCGCTTCGGTCTCTATCAGGACCTCACCGTGGCCGAAAACTTCGATTTTTTCATGGATATCTACGGCATCCGCAGGGAAGAAAGGGCAGAAAGGAGGGAATACTACCTGGGTTTTTCCAACCTGCTTCCATTTTTGGAGAGGAGGGCCGCAGACCTCTCAGGCGGAATGAGGCAGAAACTGGGCCTGGCCTGCGTCCTGGTCCATGAACCAAAAGTCCTTATCCTGGATGAACCGACCAACGGGGTGGATCCCGTCTCGCGGCAGGAGTTCTGGGACATGCTCCTTGAAATGAAGCGGAAAGGAATGACCATCCTGGTGTCCACCGCCTACCTGGATGAAGGCGAAAAATGTGACAGGCTCCTCCTTATGCATCAGTCCAGAATCCTGGAGGAGGCTAGTCCGGAGGAAATCAGGTCGCATTTTCCCAGCCTGGAAGAGGCCATGATACACCGGATCCAACAGGTGGACGAGGTCCTTGCCAATGATGAATTCTGAGATGCGGACTGCAGGCGAATCCGTAGTGGTGGAGAATCTGGAGAAGCGCTTCGGCCGGTTTGTTGCCGTGGACAGGATTTCGTTTTCAGTCAACAAAGGAGAAATATTCGGTCTCCTCGGTCCCAATGGCGCAGGCAAATCCACCACCATCCGTATGCTTTGCGGCATCATCACCCCCACGTCCGGGACCGGGCGCGTCGCCGGGTTTGATATCTTTACCGAACCGGAAAAGATCAAACACGCCATCGGATATATGTCCCAGAAATTTTCCCTGTATGAGGACATGACCCCTTTTGAGAACATCAGGTTCTACCTGGGGATCTACAGTGTCCCGACGCATCTGTGGAAAGAACGGACCCGGTGGGTCCTCGAGATGACGAAATTGAGAGAAGTGCGTAACCGCCTCACAAGGGAACTCCCTCCGGGGTGGCGCCAGCGTCTGGCCCTCGGCTGTGCCATGCTGCATCAACCGGACATCCTGTTCCTGGATGAGCCCACGTCAGGAGTGGACCCCATTACGCGGAGGCGCTTCTGGACCTTCATCAAGAAGCTTGCGGCAGAAGGGGCGACGGTTTTTGTGACTACCCACTACATGGACGAGGCTGAGCATTGCGATCGCGTTGTCATGATCAATGACGGAAAAATCGTGGCTTCCGGGGCTCCGGAAGAGATTGTGAAAGAGATGTTTCCCCAAGACCGGAAGGCCGACCTGAACGATGTCTTCATTTCCCTCATGTCAGGGGCGAAGCCTTGAACCTCGTAAGGATACAGGCCGTTGCACGCAAAGAATACTTCCACCTGATCAGGGATTTCAGGAGCCTGTATCTCGCCTTTTTCATCCCCCTGCTCCTCATCCTCATGTTCGGATACGCCCTCAGCCTGGACGTGGACAACATAGAGACCGTGGTCGTGGATTATGATCAGACCCCGCTCAGCAGGGATCTCATCAGGAATCTCGATGCTTCTCCCTATTTCCAGGTCATCGCCCACCTCCGGAACAGTGACGCCGTCGCCGATTATCTCGACAGGGGCCGGGCCAGGATGGGCATGGTGATCCCGGCCGGATGGACCGGGGATATGAGGTCGGACCGTGAAACGCCCGTTCAGTTCATCCTGGACGGAAGCGATCCAAACTACGCAGGGATTTCAAAGGGATATGTGACGGCGTTCGTAGAAAAATATAACGAGCGCCAATTGAGGAATTTCATCAACCGGAAGGGTCTCAAGGAGATAGACCCACCTGTTGAGGGGGCCATCCGCGTCTGGTTCAACGAGGACCTGGAAAGCCGCGTGTTCATCGTGCCCGGGATCATCGCCATTATCATCATGATCGTGGGGGCACTCCTGACGTCTCTCGTCGTTGCGAAGGAATACGAAAACGGGACCATGGAGACCATCCGTTCCCTGCCGCTACGATCGGGGGAATTCCTTCTGGGAAAGGCCATCCCCTACTTCTTCATCGCGATGATGGATGTCTTCGTTGCGGTCTTCATGGGCCAGATCCTCTTCGGCGTTGTCGTGAAAGCGAGTTTCTGGCTCTTGGTCCTGGCCTCCGCTATTTACCTTGCCGTTGCCCTGAGCCTCGGCCTTCTTATTTCGACGGTCACCAAATCACAGCTCGTGGCAAATCAATTGGCCATCCTCATCACCTACCTTCCATCCCTGTTGCTTTCTAATTTCGTTTTCCCGGTTTCCAACATGCCGGAGGTCCTTCAACTGGTGAGTGGCATCATTCCGGCCACCTATTTCATTGACATCCTGAATGGCCTCTACCTTCGTAACGTAGGCATCCATTATCTCTGGCCTCAGTTCCTGGTCCTGATCGCCATGTTCGCTTTTCTCTCAAGCCTGAATATCATGCTTCTGAAGAAGGAGGGGTTTTAGATGAACTGGGTGAGAATTCGCGAGCTGGTGCGGAAGGAATTTATTCAACTTTTCAGGGACAGGAGGATCAGACCTCTGCTGGTCATCTCCCCGCTCGTGCAGCTCATTATTTTTGGTTATGTGGTGAGTACGGATGTCAGGGACGTCACCCTGGCACTCCTGGATCAGTCAAAGACCATAGAGAGCCGACAATTCATCAATGCCATAGAAGGGAACAGGACTTTCCGGGTTGTGCAATATCGGGAGCATCCTGCGGAACTTGAAGATCTGCTTCTGCGGCGGAAGGTTGATCTGATCATCAAGATCCCTCCTGACTTCAGCCGTATCATCCGCAGCGGGAGGACCGCATCGGTACAGGTCCTGGTGGACGGAAGCATGAGCAATATGGCCTCCGTGAGAATTGCTTATCTCATGAATGTGATACAGCAATTCAATGTCCGTTTCCTGCATGAACTCTACCCCCGGAAGATGAGCTACGGTAAGATCGATGCCCGGATCAGGACCTGGTACAATCCGAACCTGGACAGCCGGAATTTCTATGTTCCCGGCGTAGTGGCCTTCCTCATCATGCTCCTGACGCTGCTTTTCACCTCCATGGCCGTAATCCGGGAAAAGGAGAGCGGTACCATGGAACAGCTCATTGTGACGCCTTTGAAACCGATCGAATTGATCCTGGGGAAGACCATTCCCTATATCATCGTCGTGGAATCACAGATGGTTGTCGTCACCCTGTTTGCCATTGTCTGGTTTAAGGTGCCCATGAAGGGAAGTGCGCTTCTCTTGTTTGCCGCTACCTGGCTCTTTCTCCTGAGCACACTGGGTATCGGGCTTTTTATCTCCACGGTGTCGGTTACGCAGCAGCAGGCCATGATGACCACCTTCTTCTTTGCCCTGCCCTTCTTCATGCTGAGCGGCTTTGTATTCCCCATAGCCAATATGCCGAAATCCATCCAGTGGCTCACCCTCCTGAATCCCCTGCGGTATCTCCTGGACATCATACGAGGCATTTTTCTCAAGGGTGTGGGGTTCCAGGTCCTCTGGCCCCAGTTCCTGGGGCTTGCCTTACTCGGATTTGTGGTTTTGGCCGGGGCCGTGAACCGTTTCAAGAAGCGGCTGGATTAGCCCGGATCAGAGGATGCCTGGTGTGAAATGAGGAGGCGTCATTACGCATGCCTTAACAAATTACTCACGAAGATCTCACGAGTTCCTAACACTGAACGGACCGGAATGTGAGAATATGGGAGTGAATCCTGATTCCAGGTGGAAAAGCGAGCGTCCCCAAGGCCCGATGGTGAAGGAAGGCAGACACATATCTCTTGCAGTTGCATTGAAGAAGAAACGAGGTGGAAGGGAAGAATGGCGAAAAAGGAACTCCTGGTAGTAGATGATGAGGAAGACATCCTGGAGCTGGTAAGATTCAATCTCACCAGAGAAGGGTATCTCGTCCGGTGTGCGTCTTCCGGGGAAGAGGCACTGGTGTCGGTAAAAAGGCATATCCCCCATCTGATTATCCTGGACCTCATGCTGCCTGGAATGGATGGCTTGGATGCCGCCAGGAGACTCAAGAAAGATTCGTCCACGGAGGACATCCCTATCATTATGCTCACCGCCAAGGGAGAAGAGGCTGATATTGTCACGGGCCTCGAACTCGGTGCGGACGATTATGTGACCAAGCCCTTCAGCCCCCGCGTGTTGACGGCCAGGGTAAAGGCCGTCTTGCGAAGGAAAATGGAAGAAGGCCTTTCGGAAAAAGGACTCCCTCTAAAGGTCCACGAACTGGAGATTCATCCGGGCCGTCATGAGGTCATTGTACAAGGGGAACCCGTTTCTCTGACCTTTACGGAATTTGCCATTCTGAAACACCTGGCACACCGGCCGGGATGGGTCTTTACCCGGTATCAGATCGTGGATGCGGTTCATGGTCAGGAATACAACGTGACGGACCGCTCGGTGGATGTGCAGGTCGCTGGTCTGCGAAAGAAACTGGGGCCATATGGGAAGTATATTGAGACGGTTCGCGGCGTTGGGTACCGCCTCAAGGAGTAACCGATGGTGAAACAAAAGCGTTTGCTCTGGCACCTCTATCCGGCGTTCCTCTTTATTGCTCTCTTGTCCATAGTTTCCGTGACCTGGTACGCGGGCAGCTCCTTGAAGACGTTTTACCTGCACCAGACCTCGCTCGACCTTGAGGCAAGGGCCCTCCTGGTGGAAGATCGCATCCTGCCCCTGCTGGAGCCTTTGAACAAAAAGAGAATCGATGAGATATGCAAAAGTATGGGGAAGAGGGCCGAGACCCGCATTACGGTGATTGGGCCCACTGGGCTGGTGTACGGTGATTCCCATCATGATCCTTTGACCATGGACAACCACGGCACCCGGCCCGAGGTCAGGGCGGCCTTGCAGGAGGGAACGGGCAAATCCATCCGTTTCAGCAGGACCCTGCAAAGGAAGCTGATGTATAAGGGCTTGGCTGTCCGCAGAGGAAAAACGATTGCCGCAATTGTTCGGACTTCCATTCCCGTGGATGTGGTGGATAGGGTTCTCCGCCGCATTCAACTGAGGATAGCGCTGGCGGGGTTTTTTATTGCACTGTTTTCAGCGGTCCTGAGCTTCTTTGTTTCCCGGCATATGAGCCGACCGCTCGAAGAAATCCGCCAGGTGGCGGAAGCCTATTCCAAGGGAAATCTTGGAGCAAGAGCCCCTGCTTCCAGGATAAAGGAAATAGACGAAATAGCCGGCACCATGAAAGGGATGGCGGACGGGATGCGTGAGCGGATCGAGACGATTACCCGCCAGCGAAATGAGCTGGATACGATCCTCAGCAGTATGATCGAAGGGGTGATCGCCGTAGATCTTCAAGGGAGGATCCTGAGCATCAATGGGACGGCCGCGCGCCTTTTTCATGTGGACGCAGGAAATAGCATGGGCATGATGATAGAGGAACTTTCCAGAAATCCGAGGCTTGCCGGTTTCGTCAGACGCGCATTGCGCGAGCAGGATACCTTTGAGGAGGATATGACCATCCGGGTGGGAACCGAGGATCGAATGCTCAACCTCCGCTCCACCTCATTACTGGATGCCGATGCAGAGCGTATCGGAACGCTCCTGGTGATCGCCGATGTGACCCGTGTCAGGGAACTTGAAAACATGCGCCGGGACTTTGTGGCGAATGTGTCCCACGAGATCAAAACGCCCATAACGGCTGTAAAGGGATTTGTTGAAACCCTTCTCGACGGTGCGCTGGAGCATCCCGGCGACGCAAGGCGTTTCCTGGGCATCATAGCGAAGCATACCAGGAGACTGGAGGCCCTGGTGGAAGATCTGCTCAGTCTCTCAAGGATTGAACAGGAGGGAGAGCTTGCCAAAACGGCTTTCGAAGAATTCGATTGGAGAGGCGTCCTCAATTCCGCGATCCAGCTCTGTCACGCAAAGGCGGAGGCAAAAGGGGTTACGGTTTCGCTGGGCTGCCCTGTGAAACTTGTGACAAGGGGAAATGCAGGGCAGATGGAACAGGCGGTCGTGAATCTGCTTGACAATGCAATACAATACAGCCCCCGGGAAAGCAGCATCCGCGTCAACGCGCGCGACGAAGACGGGGAGACAGTAATCAGTGTCACTGATGAGGGATGTGGCATTGCACCTGAACATATTCAGAGAATCTTTGAACGGTTCTACCGGGTGGACAGGGGCAGGAGCAGGGCCGCCGGCGGGACAGGCCTCGGCCTTGCCATTGTGAAACACATCGCCCAGGCCCACGGTGGGGAAATCTCTGTCGAAAGCACACCGGGGAAGGGGAGTACGTTCACCATCCATTTCGGGGGCATTCTTCACTAATTACACAAACCCGGGTGTCAAGGTGAAAGTTCAGCATTAGTGTAAGAAGTGAAGAACGCCCCCTCTTTTTCTACTTGCCCAGCAGGCCCTCTAATTTTCCTTTCAATCCCTCCGCTGCTTTCTTGGCGCTTTCCTGGGTCGATTTCAATTGCTCGGTTGAGCCGGAGCCAAGGGCATTCAGGCCGGCACCCAGGGACTTGAGCCCTTTGTTCAAGGTGTCGGTCACTGCAGGGGATGTGATCTTTGCGTACAGGGATTGAAATATTTCCTTGAATGCTTCGGCGGGGGACGCCCCGCCCTTTTTCTTGCCGATATCCGTCAGGTGAATATCAGGAAGAGGGGCAGTGATTGACTTCTCGCCCAGAAGGGACATGGTAAGGTTGACTTTGCCTCCCTTTACGACAAAGTCCTTGATCAGAAGTTTCTTCCCCCCCTCCTTTTTCTCCGGTTGTTTCTTGGCGGCCTGCTTCTCAGACCCGACGGATGATGTTACGTTTTTCATAATGGTCTGAAAGTTGTCACCCCCCTTGATTTTTTCGTAACTGATATCAGGCGACATAACTTCAATTCGATCTATGATAATGGTATCTTTGGTAATGGATTTTTTATCAATATCCACGAGGATGGAACCTACCTTCATGGCATAGGGCGACTTGAAACCCTTCGGGTTCCCGAGGAAGAGTTTCTTTAATTTTGCCTTGCCTGACAAGAGGGAAATATCCACATCTCCGAGACGCACATCCGTTTTGGTTATGTCGGGCCCGTATGTATTCACTGCCTTCTTTATCATGGGTCCAATGTTCGTCGCGATGAGGATTACTGCTACAATGATGACAGCGACCACTACCCCTGCTCCGATCAGTATCCATTTCTTCATGATTCACTCTCCTCTGGTTTTTGCTCGGCGTAAGCGTTTTTTTAATATAACTCCATGGCCTCCAGTGTACCCCTTCCGAATTCGGTCATGGACTCTGCGGCTATGGTCAGCCCCGCTTCCAGAAAGCGCCCGTCGATGCCCGGAATACCATAGGCATAAAAGAGGACATCCCGGGTGGTGTCCCTCACTCTCGTTTTTTCATCGGCGCCCTGGCAGAGGACACACACAATCTCCTTTTCATCCCTGAAGACGATTTCCCCCTCCTTTGTGCGGAAGTCCCGGGCACCCATTCCCCGACAAATCTCTCCCTCTCCTGCAAGGTCCAGTTTCAGACTCCCGTCAAACCTCCGGTAGTCGGTCACGGCCACCAGGATTCCGGCGCACATTTCCGCCAAGAAATGCGCATCCACCATGAGGTCATACCGGGGGAAACCGCTGTTGACTGTCCTTTTCAGGTGTTCCGGAAGCGGGCATTCCTGGCCGAAGGCCGCAAAAAACCTGTCATAGAGGCCTATGCGGTCCTTGATTTCCGAGAGCGTTTCACGTTTCCTCATCTTTCGCAACCGTTTCCTCTTGTATTGATCGAACCCAGGGGGATTTAAATGGTTGGTACAGCCCGTGATCAGGGCCAGACCAAAGGGAACATCAGGATAGCGTGCCCGGTAGCTTGAGGACTTGGAAAAATCGATGGTCATACCCATTGGCCTCCCCAAAATGGAATGGTGGGAACACGGGCGAGCACGCGACAGAGCGATGAGAATGAGTGGAATTGCCCGTTGCCAATGTTTGCATATTTTTCAGATATGTCAAGGGTGAATTGACACGGTAATTTTGTTCTAATGGCGCAAGGGGTAGAGATAGATGAATGGAGGTCTGAATGATGAGAACAAAGACAAAAGCGAATGGAGGGAAATAGATGCAGCATCGGAAAAGCCATCCTTTTTTTCATAATATCCTCATGCCGCTCTAACACATCCCTAACAATCGATCCTTACCATTGTCTCACATCATTTGAACGAAAGGAAATCAGAACATCCGACTATATTGAGAGGAGGTGATGACCGGGAGGTGCTCATAAAATCCTAATATCTTCTTAACGAAAATCTAACAATTCAGCACTAAACTCAAAAAATTGTATGGAGGGAAAAAATGCTTAAATCAGCTCTAAGAATGATGGCTATCATTATGGGTATGACCCTTTTGTTCACCGTTCCTTCCGGGTATGCGGCAGAGTTGAAGTCCATTTCCGGCGCAGGGGCCACTTTCCCTTATCCGGTCTATTCGAAATGGGCCGATGTCTACAACCGGGAAACGGGCATTAGGTTCAATTACCAGTCCATTGGTTCCGGCGGAGGGATTAAACAGATCAAGGCAAAAACCGTCGATTTCGGCGCCTCGGACGCCCCATTGAAACCCGGGGATCTTGATAACTCCGGCTTGCTGCAATTCCCCATGATCATGGGGGGAGTGGTGCCGGTAGTGAATATAAAGGGGGTGGGACCCGGAGGCCTGAAGATGAGCAATGCATTGCTGGCTGACATCTATCTCGGCAAGATTAAAAAGTGGAACGACAGCCGTATCAAGGCTGAAAATCCGGGTCTTTCATTGCCCTCGAAGAGCATTATGGTGGTCCACCGATCAGACGGTTCCGGTACAACCTGGATTTTTACCAACTATCTCTCCAAGGTCAGCGCGGAGTGGAAGAACAAGGTGGGGAACAACAAGGCGGTGGCCTGGCCGGTGGGGATCGGCGGGAAAGGCAACGAAGGCGTTGCCTCTTACGTCAAGCGCATTAAGGGGTCCATTGGGTATGTGGAGTATGCCTACGCCCTGCAGAATCGTTTGGCCCACATAAAACTGAAGAACCGTGACGGCGGATATGTTGAGCCGTCGAGCGGGACATTCCAGGCGGCTGCGGCAAACGCGGACTGGACCCATGCGAAGGGTTTTTACATGGTGCTCACGAACCAGCCCGGGAAAGACAGTTGGCCGATTACCGGCGCGAGTTTTATCCTGGTGTATAAGAAACAGGCAAAACCGGATACTGCCAGGGCCGTGTTAGCGTTTTTTGACTGGGCCTATCGTAACGGCGCAAAAATGGCCCAGGACCTGGACTATATTCCCATGCCCGCCAACGTCGTAAATCTGGTGGAAGCGGCGTGGCAAAGGGAGATCAAAGATCTGCAAGGGAGCCCAATCTGGAAGTGATGTCTGGTCTCAGGTTTCAGTGTTCAGAAAGTCTTCTCTGGACAACTGAAACCTGGAGCTGACAGTCGGCCCTGAAAAGCCGATCTTAGTTCGGTAAAAGAGGGTACGCAAATGAATTGGGAAGAGACACTTGGGAGTGCCATGAACACCCGCATTCGGCGAGGTGTGTTTCTTGACAAAGTGTTTTATCACGGCACCCGCATTTTCGCGTGGGCGGTCCTGGCAGTGATCATAGCCATCCTTGTGTCCCTGTTTATAGGCGCAGCTCCGGCCCTCAAGAAATTCGGATTCGGTTTTCTTGCCAGCAGGGCGTGGAACCCGGTAACCGAAGAATTTGGCGCCCTTGTCTCCATCTACGGCACCCTGATCACTTCGGCGATCGCCATGGTTATCGGGATTCCCGTCAGCTTCGGGATTGCCCTCTTTATCACCGAGCTTAGCCCCATCTGGTTGAAACGCCCCATAGGAACAGCCATTGAATTGCTTGCCGCCATCCCAAGCATTGTTTACGGGATGTGGGGGCTGTTTGTGTTCGCGCCGTACTTCGGCGACACCATCCAGCCCTGGATCACTGATCATCTGGGCCCTGTGCCTCTGATTGGAGCGCTCTTCAGCGGGCCGCCGCTGGGAATCGGGGTTTTCACGGCCGGCATTATCCTGGCCATCATGGTGATCCCTTTTATGAGCGCGGTGATGCGGGATATGTTTGAAGTCGTACCGCCTGTTTTGAAAGAATCCGCGTACGGCATCGGAGCAACCACCTGGGAAGTGGTTCGTCACGTGGTACTGCCCTATACCAAGATCGGAGTAGTGGGGGGCATTATGCTGGGGCTGGGCCGTGCCTTAGGCGAAACCATGGCGGTCACCTTTGTGATCGGGAATGCAAATCGTATCCATGCCTCCCTGTTCATGCCGGGAACTACCATTTCATCGACCCTTGCCAATGAATTTACAGAGGCGGTTGGAAAGATGTACACCTCATCATTAATAGCACTGGGTCTGATCCTTTTCTTGATTACGTTCGTGGTATTGGCAGTGGCAAAGTTTATGCTGTTTCGGCTTGCCGGCCGGGAAGGGAGCCGGAGCTGATGCAAGCGCTGACCGATATGGGCCTTTATCGCCGCAGGCGTTTCGTAAACTTCTTGATTCTAGCCATTTCTTTGTTGACAACGCTCTTCGGATTATTCTGGCTGATATGGTTATTGTGGACCTTGCTGAGCCAGGGTCTGCCATATCTCGATTTGTCCATCTTTTATCAGGCGACCCCGCCCCCGGGCAACCATGGCGGCCTAGGCAATGCCATTCTGGGAAGCATTGTCCTGACGGTGGTGGGTGTCTTGATTGGTGCGCCCGCTGGGGTATTGGCCGGCACCTATCTCTCTGAATTCGCACGGAAATCAAAAACTGCGTCGGTGATCCGTTTTGTAAATGACATTCTACTGAGCGCTCCCTCCATCATTCTCGGGGTGTTCGTGTACGAGGTTGTTGTGCTCAGAATGGGACATTTTTCAGGGTGGGCAGGTTCACTGGCGCTGGCGCTGATTGCGCTGCCCATTGTGGTTCGTACCACCGAGGATATGATGCGCCTGGTACCCAATTCCGTGCGCGAGGCGGCGGCCGCGTTGGGAGCGCCGCAGTGGAAGGTCACCGTTGCCATTGTGTTTTGTGCAGCAAGGAGCGGCATCCTCACCGGCATCCTGCTCGCTGTGGCGCGTATCAGCGGTGAAACAGCGCCGCTTTTGTTTACCGCACTAAATAATCAGTTCTGGAGTCATTCAGTCAACGAGCCCATCGCCAACCTGCCGGTGGTGATTTTTCAGTTTGCCATGAGCCCTTATGACGATTGGCAGCATCTGGCCTGGGCCGGAGCCGTATTGATCACCTTGACTATTTTGCTGATCAACATTTTGGTGCGGGTGTTCCTGAGGACGCCAAAATCGAGGTATTAACACCATGATGATGAATCATGTTGCACCGGGAATATCACTCCTGGAAAATGGGCCCAAGGCAGGGCCTGGTCCGGAAATTCGGCAAACGGTCACTCCGAGGGGGGTGCCCGAAAAAATGGGCGAGATCAAATTGTCAGTACGCAACCTTGATTTTTTCTATGAAAAATCACAGGCGCTATTCTCCATTTCTCTGGATGTCCGGGCTAATCGCGTCACCGCCTTTATCGGTCCCTCAGGGTGTGGAAAGTCGACCCTGCTGCGGTGCTTCAACCGCATATACGAGATGTATCCCAAGCAGCGCGCTGAGGGCGAGATTCTGCTTGACGGTCGCAACATCCTTGGACAAGGTGAAAATCTCAACCTGCTGCGGGCCAAGGTCGGTATGGTGTTTCAGAAGCCGACCCCTTTCCCCATGTCCATTTACGATAATATCGCCTTCGGCGTGCGGTTGTATGAGCGGCTCTCCCGCGTGGAAATGGATAAGCGGGTGGAATGGACGCTCAGAAAAGCGGCCATATGGGATGAGGTAAAGGACAAGCTGAATCAAATCGGCACGGATATCTCGGGAGGGCAGCAACAGCGCCTCTGTATAGCGCGTGCCATTGCCATCAAACCGGAAATTCTGCTGCTTGACGAGCCGGCTTCTGCCTTAGACCCCATTTCAACCCTGAAGATTGAGGAACTGATTGACGAATTGAAACAGGATTACACCATTGTGATCGTTACGCACAACATGCAGCAGGCGGCACGGGTGTCTGATCATACCGGATTTCTGTACCTGGGGAAACTTATTGAGTATGATGAGACATCAAGAATATTTACCAGGCCCGGGAAAAAACAAACGCAGGACTATATTACCGGGAGGTTCGGGTAATGAAAAGACATCTGCAGGCTGAGCTGGAAAGACTCAAGAAACGAATCCTGCTCATGGGGGGAATGGCGGAAGAAAGTGTGCAGAACGCGGTCAAGGCCCTCAAGTCCCGGGATCTGGATCTTGCGGAACGAACCATAGAAGGGGACCAGGCCATCAACGAAATGGAGGTGGAGATCGAAGAAGAATGTCTGAAAATCCTGGCGCTCCATCAGCCCGTGGCCGTGGATCTCCGTTTTATTGCGGCCGTTATTAAGATCAATAACGATCTTGAGCGTGTGGGTGATATGGCGGTGAATATTGCCGAGCGCGTCCTGGTCGTGGCAAAAACACCTCCTGTCTCTCTTGCCTTCGAATTTGACGCGATGGCATCAAAGGTGGAGGCCATGCTGAAGATGAGCCTTGATTCTCTGGTGAACGGGGATGTGGATATGGCCTACAAGGTAGGGTTCATGGATGATGAGGTGGACGGCCTGAATCACCGTTGTTATGATCTGATCAAGGAGGCGATCCAAGAGGAACCTCGCAGGGCAAGCTGCCTCATCAATCTTCTGCTGGTCTCCCGTCATTTGGAACGTATTGCCGATCATGCCACCAATATTGCGGAAGAGGTCATCTATATGATAGAGGGCGAGATTCACCGACACAAGGGCGAAGTTTTTCGATAACCTGTGAAAAAGCAAGGCACCACATGGTAGATCCTGCTGTTTTGTGCGGGAGGAGCGACGGCTGTATAGCCAGTACGTCGCAAGGAAGGGTGACCGAAGGCAACGCGGCTCCCGAGATTCCGCGCAGCGGGAAGATGATACCTTTATGGCGGATCAGGGTGCCCCGCGGACTGGTAAAAGCGGAGAACGATGATAAGGGACTGGGGCGTTCAGGATAGGGAGGTGGGACTGGTAGGCTGCCTCTTGCGCAAGTGAAAATGCAGACCGATTTTTTTAGCGACGTACCATATCAGATAGACAAAGAAAATGGACACCACAAACCAGAAGACGGCCCCCACTATGATCTCCTTTCCCTGGAAACCACCGAACTTGAAGACGTAGCTCCGCCCAAAGCGCTTCAGGAGATTTCCGGGCTGGTAGGTCTCATTGACATAGGCTAAAAGGATAAAGATGGGAAGATATTTCGTGGCAAGACTGTTCAGAAAACCCTCGAAAAAGTAGTCATAATAGACCCTGTTCAGCTTGGCCTGATCAATGTTCTTGGTCAGCAGTCTGGCCTTTTCAGGGTCTTCACATTGCTGGGCTTTCTGGCGAATGTTGTACCAGTGGACAAATTGCTTCTGAAGTTCCCGGTATCTTTTTGTCTTGAATTTGGCAGACAGCAGTTTGGCCACAGCCACGGCCACTAGTGCGATGATCAGTATGGCAAACGCCGGCCCTGCAGCGTTCAGGGGCCCGAAAACCCAATCGAGAAAGTGCTTGATTTGCTGAATCCCGGCCAGGATGTAATCCCAGAGACTATCCATAATGTTTTCCATTTGGCCCGAACCTGTCATTGTCGATTGGGAGGGGGAAGGCCGATGACCCTCCCCTCCCGCTGAGGTTAGATCGAAAAATCAAATCCAGATTTCAATCTTGAAAAAGCGGAAGAACAGGAAGAACAGCGTTGCCGCCAGGATAATCTTCAAGGCCCTTTCGCTGAAGAGTTTCTGTGCCCGGCTCCCGAGCATGCCGCCGACAAATCCGCCGATAATGATAGAGACCATGAGCCAGAGATCAGGCAGGTATCCGTTCATCAGGTATCCCAGGAAGGAGCCGATACTGCTGAAACAGGTGCCGATGAGGGAAATCGGCACGGCCACGTACATGGGAAGGGCGCCAAGTGTGGTCATGGCCGGTACCAGCAGAAAACCGCCGCCGATGCCGAAGCTCCTCGATACGATGCCGATGCCCACCCCAAGCAGGCCGAAAAGCAGGGGGTTGATGGTGAACTCCTCGCCCCAGAACTTGAACCGGTAATCAGTCAGTCCTGTTTTGACCGGCTCGATTCGGCCCATCTCCACGGAGGTGCCGTCGGCCTTGGCCTTGGCAACCGCTGCGTTGAACTTTTTGACCATGGCCTTGATATTCTTTCGTTTCTCCATGACCTTCGGCGAAAGCTCGAAAAGGGTTCGAATGCCCATGAGGACCACGAGGATGGCCAGCCATTCCTTGTAGGTTTGCATCGGGAGGTACTGGGTGGCATATTTTCCGAGCCAGATGGACCCTATGAAAATACCCACCCCGAACGAGATGCCGACCGGCCAGGCAACCCTCCTTTCCTTGACCGCATAGCGGTAAAATGAACCCAGCGGTGAAAACAGGGTTAAGGCCATGTTGGACGGGCGCAGCACGTTGGCCGCATTGATCCCCACCGGTCCGGCGGTCTGAACGATCATGACCTGAAAGGCTGCCATAAGCATGCCGCCGGCGGCGCCGATCATGGAGAAGTAGGTGCCGACAATAATGGCGCCCAGGATAATCCAGAGCGGGTTCATGTATCGACCGGCAAGGCTCAACCAGAATCCCTTGGCCTTGACATTGTAACTGCCTGCCGTGTTGCCGTTGACGTAGACCTCAAACTTCGTGTTTGGAGGCGTGTGGCGAAAGGTCTTGAATGAGGCGGTAAATTTCCCCGTCTTCTTGTCCAGGGAAATACTGGTGCCCTTGTCCCAGTAATTCTTGGAGGTGGCGTAGTCGGCCAGGACACTGCGGGAAAAGATGGTGACCTTGCCCACAAGGGTTTTTTCTTTCACGACCGTTTCGATGCCATTGCCGTTCTCGTGGGCATACTTCAGAAAATTCCACTGTTCGGCCGTCTTTATGGGACCCAGAACGGCCTTGGCCTCCGGGTTCAGCTGGTCATATTTGGCCAGCTTGAACATATTGGTTTTATAGAGGCCCCTTTTGCCACCCTGGGTAAAAAAGGAAGGCCCACCGAATTTCTTCTGGGACACCTTGCCGAAATCTTCAGGGGCTGTTGTCAGCATGTAGAAAAGGGGAGGTATGGCGGTGTCAAGACCAAAGCCCTTCTCCTTGGCATCCTTCTTGAACCGCTTGCCCTCATTGACGCCGCTGGAGTCCTTGGGCGCAAACAATTTCTTTTCCGCGATGGCAATAAAAAGGTCCTGGCCCGGGGTGATGGTGCCTTCTATTGTCACTGTATCTCCGGCCTTATAGTCCGTAGCGGATAGGGTCGCCGCTGCGAACGCACCGGTGGGGACTATCCAAAGGCCCGCCAGAACCACAAGCAATGAAAAGAACAGGGGTAATTTTTTTCTCATTTTTTCCTCCTCCTAGGTTTTAAAATTTATTCTTTCCCCAATAAGCCAAGTGATGAAATCGTAAGGACTCCGTCCATGGGCTTTTCGATTTCATCGATAACGCCTCAATTCATCCCTTAAATTTGAGATATTTGATCGCCAGCCAACCGCCCAGCGCACCACACAAACCGCCAAGGCCTGAAAGCAGTGCCAAATCCGTAATCCCGAAGAGAGCAATCCCGGTAAAATAGAAAGAGAGGCCCGTCAGTACCGTCAAGGTCATGACCACATTTAAGATGCCGGCTCCCACGGAAAGCGGAAGTTTGTGTTTGAGGGCATCGCGGGTCTTGTCGACCAGGGAAAATCCGCTCATGGCCGTGTTGAAGCCGACGATCCATGGGAGCAAACCGAGTGTCCAGGATAAAGTCAAGAATGTGGCCAGAAACATCACGATCAGTGTGGTCCCGACCACGCCGATCGAGACGGAAATCGCCCCCTGTCGCAGTAAGTAGATGGTCTCTATATCAAATAATTTCGAACGAAGCATCAATTTTGTGGAGTAGCGCTCTTCTTCTTCAGTTCAGCGCTGATGATACCAAACAGGTCGAAAGGGTTCCGGACTACGGCGAGCTTGCCGTTCACAAAAATGGTCGGCGTGCCGCGGACGCCTATTTTCCTGCCGTTGACCACATCCCTGGTCACGAAATCCCTGATGGATCGGGAGTCCTTGTCTTTATTGAACTTTTCCATGTCAAGCCCGAGACCTTTGGCGATGTCCTGGATCTTGACATCGTTGATGGACCGATAGTCTTCAAACAGCTTCTGTCGGAACTCCCAGAATTTTCCCTGGGCGTTTGCCGCCATGGCGGCCTGGGCTGCCTTTCTCGCAAACGTGTGACTTCTGAGGGGGAAGTTCATCGGAACCAATCGGACTTTTTTCGGGTATTGATCCAGCACCTGCTGGATAAGGCGCTCCATCCGCGCACAGTAGGGTCACTGGTAATCATCGAATACAGCCACGGTGACCGGTGCGTCGGAAGGCCCCTTGAAAGGGTGGCCGGAAATATCGATCTCCTGGATCGGTTCCACCCGGACAATCCTGAGCCTCTTGGAGGTGCTCCCCGTCAAAATGAGGAGCTTGCTGCCTTCCGAATAGGTTACCCTATCGAAGTCCGCGTCCACGACAAGGCTTTTGGTGACCTTTTTTTCAGGCACGGAATAGACCAGGAGTTTCCCCGGCGCCAGCAGGAAGACAAGTTTGCCGTCTGTCGATGTGGCGACATCCAGAGGCCCCACATCAAGTTTGATGTCTTCCATAGATGTCAGGTCCACCTTGGCGTGGGCCGACTGGACAGACGTCCACATGACCATGACGGCGATAAGTAGAAGAGAGATCCGATTCCTTCTCAGAAAAGGGTTTCCAGCCATTTTTTCAAGTCTCCCTATGGCAAAAGGCCTATGGCTTTTCCGAAGGCTTCTGCGTTTTGGCGGTCATCTCGTTCAATGCCTTTCCAAGGCCTTTCAACTCCTCCCCGTATCCGGACCAGTTACCCTGACGTGAATAGGCCTTGGCCTTTTCAAAGTGTTTCAGGGCTTCGTCCAGGACCTCCTTAATGGCACCGGTAACCGGCGCCATGACCGTGCCCGTGCCTGATTCGGCGGTGGGGACTTCCTCCCCCAGGACACCGTAGAGGGCGCTTTCCAGATTTTCCCTCATGATCAGACGACCCCCGAAGGAAACGATGACCCTTTTCAGTTCAGGCAGGGCCGTGCCGGGCTGACCGCCCACGCCCCCAGGACCGGCCGCACCCGTTGATCCGGGTTTCCTGAATCCCCTGCGTGTTTGAGGAGAAGCCTGTTGAGGTTGGGCGGATTGCGAATCGGACTGGTTGGCTTGCAGATATACGGGCTCCACATAGATAAAGGTGTTGTCAATGGGAATGGCAAGGAGGTTGCCTCTGATGACCGTGGAACCTCCCTGTCCCCACAGAGTCATCTCTCTTGAAATGCTCGTCTGCTGGTCCACCCTCGCCTCAATCTGCATCGGACCGTAGATGAGCTTATCCTTGGGAAGTTTGTACACGATCAGGTTCCCGTATTCGGGAACGTCGCACCTTGCCGCAAGCCATGCGATCATATTGTCTTTTTTGGAAGGCGTAAAGGGAAGCATCAGGACGAACTCTTCGCTCTTCTCTTCGGGAAGCCGCATGATGATGTAGTAGGGCTCCATCTTCCGCGTGTTGCTGGCGTAGATTTCATTGGGGGTTTGCCAGAGGTCTTCCTGGTTGTAAAAGACCTGCACGTCCTTCATGTGGTAGATCTTGTAGGTGTCGGCCTGAATCTTAAACAGGTCCTTGGGATAGCGGATGTGTTTCTTCAGATCGGCGGGCATTTTGCTGAAGGGTTTGAACAGGCCCGGAAATATGCTCGCATAGGTCCTGACGATGGGGTCCTTTTGGTCGATCATGTAGAAGGATACATCGCCGCTGTAGGCATCGACGACCACCTTGACCGAATTGCGGATGTAGTTCAAGCCCTTGTAAAAATGGCCGTAGGAACGGGTGGAATAGGGATACATGTTGGAGGTGGTGTAGGCGTCCTGCATCCAGTAGAGCCTGCCGCCCGAGACGACCAGGTATGGGTCGCCGTCATAGTCGAGAAATGGTGCGATGGCCCGGACCCGTTTGTCGATCCTGCGGTTGTACATGATTCTGCTCTCGGGACTCAGGTAGGTGGTGAAGAGTATCTGAGGATCCATGAATTCAAGGGAAAAGAGTGCCCTCCTGACAAATGACGTGATGAGAACGCCTCCCGTCCCTTCATAGTGGGTATAGACGTTCTCGTCTCCCTTGGGGTAGTCGAATTCCTTGGTCTTGGTCTTCACGAGGACATAGTCGTTTGTCTTTTCCCCATAATAGATTTCAGGATGGTCGATCTTCAGATTAAAGTCAATGGTCGGAGGCAGATCCTTGATGATGAGGTCCGGGAGCCCTTCACTGGTCACGTTGTTGACCGGGCTCATGGTCAAGCCGTAACCATGGGTGTAGATCAAGTGTCTGTTGACCCAGGTGTTGGCCTGAGCCGGTAGCTGGTTCACGTTGAGTTCCCGCGCGGACAACATGACCTGCCTGTAGTCGTTGTTGATCTCATAACGATCCACGTCCACATCGTTGAAGTCGTAGTACAGCCGTATGGATTGAAGTTGATCGTAGGTCTGCAGCAGGGGGCGCTTGTCCCATATCCTGATATTGTTGATGGTCGCCCGGTTCGACTGGATATTCTTCTTGGTCAGTTTGTCACCGACCGGGAATTGGACTTCTTTGATCTTGTTGAGGTTGTAACCCTCGCGGGTATAGTCAATATTGTAGGCGATATAGGGCGATTCCTTCGCCAGTTCGTTCGGCTTGACCACGGTCTTCTGCACCACCATTGGGATGACGGTGGCAAAAAGCACGATCAGTCCCACCCAGACGCCACCGCTGAGCCAGATCATTTTTCTTTTCATTCCGAAGCCTTTGAAAAGCAGGATCAATGCGAAGGCCAGAGAAACAAAAATCAATACCCCGTATGCCAGGAGCGTGACATGGATGTCGGTATAGCCTGCACCGAAGGCGGCTCCCTGGGTCGAATACAGGAGGTTGAACATCTTCAGGCGATAACCCCAGGCCATGAGCAGGACGATGATGCCTGCCAGAAACATGAGGTGTCTGAATACCTTGGGGTCGATGTCGATTTTGGGCATGGCGGGCGGTTTACCTTCGGCCTGGGCCAGCCCCTCAAGATTGGATACCTGGATGGTGCCGTTTTTCAAATACGACCCCACCGTGACGATGCCTGCAAAAACAACAAGGACCATGAGGCCACTCTGGAGGAAGAGATAGAACGGCAGGGAAAATACATAAAACCCTATGTCCTTGTTGAAGACAGGGTCCTTCCCCCCGAAGGGCTGTTGATGAAAGAAACGGAGGATCATGTCCCATTGGGAGGCGCCCTTTTCGGCTATAACAAAACTGATCACCATCACCAGGGCTGCCAGGAGAAAGCCGGCGGATTTTCCTGAAAGTCCGAATTGGGCGAGAAGAGCATCACCAGGCCCCTGTACCGGTCCGGATCGCGAAAGGGCCTTGGAACGGCCGGCCACCCAGATGTTCAGGGCAACGAGAATCATCAGGAGGAGCCAGATCCCCGCACCGATGCCGAACTTGCTGTAGATCATCGTCCAGAAAACATGAGAATAGTGGAGTTTCCCGAACCAGAGCCAGTCAGGGTAGATGGAAAGGCCCCACCAGACAAGGATCAGGGCGATAAGGATCAGGCCGATTGTCACTCTCTTTTTCATAAAGGGTTCTCCTCAAGTTCTGTTTTCAGAATGATAAACGCAGTCCGCGAAGCATATTCCTTTCAAGCGCAGGGTGCAAGGTATTTTGTGAAGCCCTGATCCGCCATCAAGATATCATCTCCCCGGCGGGCGGGATCTAAAGAGCTAGTTGCCTTCGGTCGCTCCTCCCGCACAATACAGCGGGATCTACGATGCGCCGCCTTGCATCTGACAACTTGCTGGTGATCAGGAAGCTCTCCAAATCCCCCGTCCAAGTACATGATGCGCAAGTTAGGCGGTGGATTTGGGTGAAGCTGGACAGGGGCATTTCACCCCCCTGTCCATTCCCTAGGAGACGGTGAAGGCCGCGGTCCTTCCGTGCCCATCATGATGACGCCCGCAACCGGTATGGAGGCACAAACGGTGATGATGTGCCTGGCCCCCAGTCGGTCTGGCATGAACCCATCGCTCCTGTCGTGTCCTGTCGGCGTGATTCAACAACAGGTGATTCTTCCCCCGGAATAGGGTTGGCGGGAGAGCATTTTCAAATGGAGCCTTTTCAGAAAATCGATCACCTGGCGGACATATTCAGCGGGCCGGTGGTCATAGGTGTTGTGGCCGCATCCCGGGAGCACTGCCAGTTCTCCCTGGGGCAGGTGCCGATAGAAGGCCACCCCCTGCTCGATATCAAAGAGAAAACTCCGGTCCGGATAGAGCACAAGGGCGGGGCAGGCGACTCGGGACAGCACGGGCCTGAGGTCGAAGACGTCTTTTCCGTAGGCGCCCCCGAATCTCCGGAACTGGTTGTAGAAAGGGCCGGCCCGGTCTTCCCCATGCCAGGCAATGAGCTTCTGCTTGAGGTCCGGGTCCAGTTCTTCAAAGGTGTTGGGGAACTTGGGCTTGTTGAAGGCAACCATGGGAATTTCGCTGTAGCATTGGGTGCTCGAGGTGGTCACCGATTTCACGCGCTCCGGATAGGCGGCAGCAAAGTCCACCGCAACGACACCGCCTTCGCATTGTCCCATGAGATGAAAGGCGTCCAGACCGAGGATGCCGGCCAGGGAATCCAGTTCCTCCACGCTCTCCCTTCGAAACCTGTCACTCACATAAAATGCCTCGAAATTGTCTCCCCCGTCCGATCTGCCGTATCCCCTCCGGTCATACATGATCACTCTGTGGCCGTTCTGAACGAGAGGCGGGTAGATAGCTTTCCACATCCTCGTACAGCCGAAGCCGTGGTGGAGAAGCACGATGGGGTCGCCTGCTCCATGTTCCTCGTAATAGATATTCAGGTCGTTTATTTGTGCAAACGACATTTCCTGCTCCTTTGCAAATGTGAACGTACCATAATAAGTTTTTTCCTAGACTTCCGAGGATGTGGTGACCCCCAAGAGCCAGGCAAACGGCATATTCCAGAAGCCCAGGCGCTTTCTAATCGCTAGCCTTAAACCCCAAATGGGCGTCCATCTCCTCCGGCGTGTTTAGAAAGCCTACGAAAAAGAGTGTCAGGTTCGGCCCAATGCCCCTCGACTTCGTTGTTCATAGGCTGCCCTTTGCGGCATAATCCCGCCTTTTACGAAGTCATCAAATGCTGATGGAATCGTAAAAAGTCCGTCCGTGGACTTTTTACTGACGAAAACCGAAAAGCGTGGTTTTCGTTTTCCTTACAAATCAATGGGTTAAACTGCAACCCATTGATTTGCGCGCCCGTCCCTGGGCACGATGATGACTTTTTGCAAAGTCATCAATACTGCGTGTTCATCGGGCAGCCTCGTAAATTCGCAGGGTATCGGTTACCCTGGTTTGAATCAATCCCTTGTCTTCCAGGATTTCGAGGTGCCCCACGGTCTCGGACATGCCGAGGAAGATGTCCCACGCCTTGAGTTGGGGAAATACGGTCATGGTGATTTCAAACAGGGTCATCCCTTTTCCCGCATCGGGAGCGGAACGGAGGATCCGGAGGATCTCTTCTCTTCGCAACGTGTGGTGCTCTCTTATCTTGGCAATCCGTCTCTCAGGATGAGAGAAAACCTGCCCATGCCCTGGCAGGACTGTATTTACGGGCAAAGCCTCCGTCCGTCTCAGGGTGGGGACTGAATCCTCGATGAGATAGATGTTGACCGCTTTGACGGGAAAGGGGATTGGTATCTCAATCCTGTTGAAGTTGCTCATGCGTTGCTATTCTCCTTGGTTTTCAGCGGAACATCAACCGCCCGGTATCATTTACTCCAAAACCAACTAGTATAGCAGAATCAGCTCTGTTTGTGAACACGAGTTTTATTAGAAATCCTCCGGCAACGGACTGGAAAAGTCCTTGATTTAGCGATCTGCTTTGTTTATTTTTGCAGAAGTTCCCGGAATCGGGGAATGATGTGGCTTTGTGCCAGGACGAGTGGCATGACAAAGAAAAAGATCATTGAATTTGAATCTAAAGGGGCTCTCCTCGGCAGGGCAAAGGGTTACCTGGAATCCGTGGAACGCTTTCTCGAAGAGCGTGAAAAGGCCGTTCCCCTCCTCCTGAAGGCCTTAAAGCTGGGCGACGATGACCTGAAGCACGAGATCATTCTCCTATTGGGCAGTTTCGCCAAACAGGATGCGGCCTGGCCTCTCTACGAGATGATGACAGACCCCGAGGAAAGCGAGGACAGCCGGCACCATGCCTCCATCCAACTGAGAGTCCTGTTTCGTTTTCTGAAAAATCCGCAACCCCTCATAGATCGACTGTTTGAAGATCTCAAGGCCCATGACCCCATAGTGCGTCTGAACGCCGCCTTTGCCCTGGGTTGGGAAGGGAATGCCCAGGCCGCCATCCCGCTCATAGAGCTGTTGTACGATCCCGACACGCGGGTCCAACAGACGGCAGTCAATGCCCTTTCCAATCTCCGGGATGACCGCATTTTCCGCCTGATGCTGGACAGATTGGAACACGGCTCGGTGGTGCAAAAAATCACCATCCTCCTGAACCTGTGGCGCTTCTACTCCAAAAGGGATGAAGTGGTGTCCGTGTACCTGAAGTACGCGGAACATGAAAACGCGGAACTTCGTTTGAACGCCCTGGTATTCCTGGGGACGGTTGCCGAAGTCAAACCCCATCTGCCGGTATATGTCCGCTGTCTCTCCGACAGGGAACCAAGGATTCGGGCCCTTGCCCTGAGAGAATTTGCAAAACTCGATAGAGCCGACTTCTTGAAACTGGAGAGCAAAATCAGGGACATGCTCAGGGACCCGGACATGAAAGTCAAAAGGGCGGCCATGGAGGTCTTGAAAGCATTCTAGCCCGGGTTCCTCACCGACACCTCAGTCCCGCACATCGCGGGTTGAGAAATGCGGGCCAATGTGGGCCTGAGGCTAATTGCGGCCAAGGCAAGTGTGATGACTTCGTAAAAAGTCATCATCGTGCCCATCGACGGGCACGCAAATCGATGGGGTGCGTCGCAACCTGTTGATTTGTAAGGAAGCCGAAAATCACACTTTTCGGATTCCGTCAGTAAAAAGTCCATGGACGGACTTTTTACGGTTCCATCAAGTGTGGTGTCCCCGGAATTCACGGGGACTGTTTTCCGTGACAGTACCAAAATAATTTCCAAAATAATTTCTTGACAGTGGGTGGAAGTTTATTTACTATAATCGCAAGCCATTTACGATAATAGTAAATTTATTGCAATATGGTCAAATATGTCGCCTGAAAAACAGTATTTCTCGACCTCATTAGAAAAAGGGCTGAAAATACTTTCCCTGTTCGATACAGAAACCCGCAGCCTCACCCAAACCGAAATTTCACGAATTTTAACGCTGAACATGACCTCCACCTATCGATTCGTTAATACCCTCGTGGAACTGGCGTATCTCGAAAAAGACGCCAAGACAAAAGAAGTAAGGTTGGGAATCAGATCCCTGGCACTCAGCACAAATGTCATTCGATCAAGCGATGATTTACGACTTATAAAAAAGTTAGTCGACGAGGTTTATAACCGGTACAACATTACCATAGACGTTGCTTTTGTGGTGGATGACAATCTCATGAGAGCTTATCAGCGTGAGGCTAAAGAAACGCTTACCTACCACCTTCCTGCTGTGGCTAGGAATTCCCTTCACAACACTTCAATAGGAAAGGCTTATCTCTCTACTCTCCCTGATGATTCTCTGAAGAAAAAAGTTGCCAGGATAGAGTTCACAGCGAAAACCAAAAAAACCATAGTCGCCAAGGACCAATTGCTCAAGGAAATCGAAAGGACAAAAGGCCGGGGTTATGCCATGTGTGTTGAAGAGTATTTACCCGGACTTATCACTATTGGTGCCCCTTTGATCAATCTGGATACCGGTAGGGGATTGGGCGGGGTTTCGTTTGATTTTTCGATTATTCAAAAAGTTGCTCAAGCGATGGAAGAGGAGTATTCCGGCCTTATACTTGAATTGGCTCGCTCAATTTCCGAGGTGCTGAAAAGGGAGGATAACGACGAGTGAAGATGAGCGTGAATTTCCAAAGGTTATGAGAGATGCAGAATAAGATCTGGAAACCCATAGCACTGCTTGCACCGGCCATGAGCGCCGTTTTCCTGCTGCTCGTGATCCCCGTATGTTTTATCGTGGTTTACAGCTTCTGGCTCCGAGCTCCAACAGGAGCCGACATCCCGGCATTTCAGTTGGGAAATTATGCCAAGTTTTTTGCGGACTCATTCTATCCCATGATTCTTGGGCGCACCATTAGAGTTTCGCTGGAGACGGTCCTGCTGTGCGTTGCCATGGGATATATCCCTGCCTATTTTTTTAACCGGAGCAAGACGAAGAACAAGGCACTGCTCCTGCTTCTCATTATGCTCCCTTTCTGGATCAGCTTTATTATCAGAACCATGAGCTGGATCAATATCCTGGGTGATACAGGTCTCATCAATCATTTTCTGCTGAAAATCCATTTGCTTTCCCGTCCATTGAGCATGCTCTACAACGAGGGATCGGTCCTTATGGGGCTCATTCAATATCTGCTCCCTTTTATGATCCTGAATATATATGTCAGTCTGGAAGGGATAGACGAAAGTCTTCTCGAGGCGGCCATGAGTATGGGCTGCACGGAATGGCAGGCCTTCAGGGAAGTGACTTTGCCTTTAAGCCTTCCAGGCCTCAGCGCGGGCTGTCTGCTTGTCTTTGTATTGACGGCAGGGACGTATCTGCCGCCAATGATCCTGGGCGGCCCCGGGAACCAGATGATCGCCAACCTTATTTTTGCCCGCGTTATCGGTACCCTGGACTGGCCTTTCGGTTCTGCTATCAGCGTTGTGCTCCTGACGCTGCTGGTGATTATCGTGTGGACCTATAACCGTTATCTGGGGATCAACCAGATATTCAAAGCTCTTCAATGAGGTATTTGGGTATGATGAAGGTATCGGGATGGTCACTGATTCGGTTGTACACCATTTTAATATACGTCTTCATGTTTACCCCCATTGTTGTGGTAATGGTTTTATCTTTTAATCCCCAACAATTCGGATGCTTTCCCATGACGGGCGTCAGTCTGAAGTGGTTCTCCGAGTTGGCCCATGACGATGCCATACTGACGGCGTTTAAGAATTCCATGGTCCTGGGGGCTTTTACCTCTGTGATTTCCACAGCCATAGGTATCCTGGCTGCCATGGCGTTTGTCCGGTTCGATTTTCCCGGCAAGAATACCTTCAACACGCTTCTCCTGGCGCCGATTATGATCCCGGAAGTCATCCTCGGCGTGGCCCTGCTTCTCTTCCTCCGTTGGCTTCAGCAACCCAAGTCTTTCGCCCTTCTTGTGATAGGACATGTCGTTCTCACGCTGCCCTATGTGCTCCTGATTGTACAGGCCCGGCTGGTGGGCATCAAAAAAGAGTATGAGGAGGCGGCGCAGTCCCTGGGTGCCAATGCATTCCAGACGTTCCGAGAGATTACTTTTCCCCTGTTGGCACCCGCCATACTGGGAGGAGTCCTTTTTTCCTTTACCATATCCCTGGACGACATTACCGCCACATTGTTTTGGGCTACCGCCGAGAATCAGACCCTTCCTGTCAAGATATTCGGGATGCTCAGAAACTCCATCAGCCCCGAGATAAACGCACTGGGAACGATTATGGTGATCCTCACGGTTGCGATACCACTCTTGGCAGGTTATTTGATCCGCAGATTTTCAAAAACAAACCTGTGACGAAAATTGCACGTTGAGAAGCTGTTTTGATTGGAACGCTGGACAGAGAAGGCCGGGATGGGACACATGAGATGGGTCCTTGTTTAAATAACTATTAATCAAAGAAAGGAGTAGAAACATGGCCAAGGTTTGGAAAGAACGACTGGACAGGGTTTATGATCGCTACAGTAATGGAGAGATAAGCAGGCGTGATTTTTTTAAGTACCTGGGGATAGCCGGTGCTTCCATAGGCCTGGTCGGGGGGCCCTTCGGATTCCTTCCCCGGCAGGCGTGGGCGGCCAATTCCATACGCTTTGACGGTTGGGGTGGTGTGGTCTCCAAAGCCTTTCGCAAATACGCCTTTGACCCATTCACCAAGGCAACCGGTACCAAGGTGATAGACGGCGAGTTTGGAGACATGGATACCTACCTGACGCGGGTCAAGGCGTCCTTTCCCCCGGGTGGTGAATTCAATCTCGCTCATCTGAGCGGTGTTTTTGATTACGCCAGGTATGTGAAGCTGGGCTACAGTGTGGTTCTGGATGAAAGCAAGATCCCGAATCTAAAGAATGTGATGGCGGCCATGATGACGCCCTACCGGGCGATTACAAACGGCACGCTTTCCGCTGTGCCGTATGACTATGGCCAGACCGGAATTGCCTATAACACCAAGTACATCTCCAAGGCCAAGGCGGAAAAAGCGGGTGCAGCCCTCCTCTGGGACAAGGACCTCAAGGGCAAGCTCGGCAGTTGGGGGGACTGGCGCACCAACATCTGGTACGGCGCACTCTATACGGGGCAGAATCCAAACGACATAAAAGACATGAAGGCCGTGTGGGATGCCTTGCGGGAACAGCGCGGGATGATTAAAAAGTACTGGGGATCGGGCGCCGAACTTATGAGCCTCCTGGCCAATGAAGAAATCTACGCAACAGTAGCCTGGTCGGGAAGAGTAGAGGCACTCCAGACCCAGGGGCATCCCATTGGTTTTCTCTCGCCTTTCAATTGTTACTCCTGGCAGGAGTGTATTTTTGTGTTGAAGGGGACTGATCTGGAAGTGGCCCAAAAACTGCTCAACTTCATGCTGGCCCCGAAGGCCTCCATTGCCGTGGCTGAGGGGCAGAAGTACCCTTCCAGTCTCGATCCAACCAAGGTCAAGATGCCCATGGCGGTCCAAAAACTGCCTGCTTTCGATCCGACCGGAAAACTTAAAGGTTACTTGTTTGCCAACCCTGACTATTGGAACGGTCACCAGCAGGAATGGGCCGAAAAATGGGACAAGGTCAAGGCAGGAGCGTAATCAGTAAATTGTTTATTGCGGGATCTGAGGGAAAAAGCTTCGTGCGGCCGGCATTTTGTTGCACGTCCTTCTGACCCGCAATAAACAAGATTGATGACTTTATTAGGAGGCTTTCAAGCTGTGGACAAGAATCCTCGCCCCCCGGCAGTGGAGTTGAAAGGCGTTGTCAAATGTTTCGGAAAATTGGTTGCCGTTGAAAGAATGAACCTGGAGATTGAAGATGGTTCTTTTGTTACCCTCCTGGGTCCTTCCGGGTGCGGCAAGACCACCCTTTTGAGGATGATTGCCGGCTTGGAGACGCCGACAGAGGGAGAGATCTATATTGAGGGGAAGCTGGTCAACGACATCCCTATTCACAAACGAAACCTCGGGATGATCTTTCAAAATTACGCCCTCTTTCCGCACAAGAACATTTTTGACAATGTCGGCTTCGGTCTGAAATATAAGGGTGTTCCTAAAGAGGAAATCAAGAAGAAAGTGGAACAGGCCCTGGAAATGGTCCGCCTCCCCGGGGTTGAAAAGCGGATGCCTTCACAGCTATCGGGTGGTCAGCAGCAACGAATCGCCCTTGCGCGGGCCATTGTCATGGAGCCTGTCGTTCTCCTTATGGATGAACCGCTCTCGGCCCTTGATGAGAACCTTCGAGAGGAGATGAGGCGGGAGATAGATAACCTCCAGAATGTCATTGGCATAACGACCATATTTGTGACCCACGACCAGCGTGAGGCCCTTTCCATGTCGGACAAGATAGTGGTGATGAAAGACGGTGTCATGCAACAGGAGGGAAATCCTGAAGAAGTCTATAATTATCCCGCTAATCACTTTGTTGCCGATTTCTTAGGCCATTCAAACTTTTTTGACGGAACGGTTATCGAATCCAAGGGTGATCAGGTCAAGGTCAAGCTTGATGACGGAAATAAAGTGCTGGTCCGGCAACCCGGGGACTGGAACGTCGGGGATCGGATTGAGCTTGTGGTACGTGCACAGAAATTCGAAATCGCCCCTGAGGAGGGGAAAAAGGTAGGGGGAGATATCAACTCTTTTCATGGAAAGATCGCGGAGCGAAGTTACATGGGCGGTGAGGTGAGCTACTTTGTTGAAATAGGGAACAAGGTTGTGATTAATGTGATAGACACCAGTAAATCCCGACCGCTTCGCCGGGGACAGGACGTTCGTTTACAGGTGCCTCCGCAACAGTGCGGATTATTGCTGAGAGAGGACTAGGGCACTAGCTGAATCGTTGCGGAAGAAGTATAGAAGCTGGTGATGTTTCGATGGGCCCTCTCTTTTCGGAGAGAAGGCTCGTTTTGCATTGAAATGGAGATATGTAATGGACGTTTCAAGGATTACCCGGGTCTTCCGGAACCGATTCCCGTCGCGAGTGATTTCCATTGACTCCCACACTGCTGGGGAACCGACACGGCTCATTGTGGGAGGTTTTGATCCTATCCCGGGCGTTACCATGAAAGACAAACGCCGCTATATCATGGACAATCTCGATCAAATGCGGCTTCAGTTGACCCGGGAACCGCGCGGGCACCGGGGTATATTTGCTGCAATAGTCACCGATCCGGTCACCGACGGCGCCGATTTCGGTCTCGTATTCATGGACCCCCGACGGTATCCTTTTCTCTGCGGCCACGGCACCATGGGGGCAGTCGCTACCCTCATTGAAACAGGCGTTCTGGAGGCTGAGGAACCGGAAACTGCCGTTGTCGTTGATACCCCATCCGGTCCCATGGAAGCGGTTGCAAGGGTTAAGGGAGGGCTGGTGGAGTCGGTGGGCATCAACATGGTGCCCTCCTTCGTGTATGGGGAAAACGAGACCCTCCGTGTTCCCGGGCTGGGAGAAGTCCTTGTGGATACGGTTTGCGTCGGTGGTTTTTTTGTGATGGTCTCGTCAGATCAGATCAACCTGGAGCCGGATCAGGCCAACTCCGCTGAATTGATTCGGTTGGGTATGCTCATTATCGAAGCTGCAAACGAACAGCTGGAGGTCCTTCATCCGACGCGACCTGAGGTAACAACCGTCGATGTAGCAGAATTCTATGACCCGTCAGAACATTCCAAGAAACGGGGCAGAAATGTGGTGGTTTATGGTGAAGCACACATGGACCGTTCTCCCTGCGGCACCGGTACCGCTGCAAAAATGACGCTCCTCCATCATCACGGCGTGCTCGGCATAAACCAGACCTTTACCAACCGCAGCCCTCTGGGGAGCGTATTCGAGGGCCGCATCGTAAAAGAAACAAGAATCGGCGACATTGACGGCGTGGTTGCCGAGGTCCGGGGCAGTGCATACATCACCGGTTTTCATGAATTTGTCCTGGATTCTCGAGATCCTTTTCCCGGGGGGTTCCTGCTATGAAGCAGGATGCTTGCGCTCCCGAAACGATCCTGATAAACGGCACCATACGAACCCAGGACACAAGAAAGCCCTTGGTCCAAGCAGTGGCTATCGGTGGTGGGCGCGTATTGGCAACGGGCAATGACGAAGAGATACAATCGCTGGCCGGTCCGGATTCCGAGGTAATCGACCTTGGTGGAAGGCTTTGCCTGCCAGGGATGATGGACTCTCATTTTCATTACTATACGTGGGCACTGGGGAGACGACAATTGATGTTGGCCGACGTCCGGTCATTGCGTGAACTCCTCGATCGTGTTTCCGCGGCCGCGGAAACCGCGGAACCCGGGAAGTGGATTCTGGGGCAGGGATGGAACGAGGCCGACTGGGCGGAGCATCGAATGCCCATGCGGGGCGACCTGGACAGGGCCGCTCCAGCGAATCCTGTGGCCCTCTGGCGCTGTGATCTGCATCTGGCGTCCGTCAACTCCCTTGCACTTGAACTGGCCCACATTACCGACGACACCCCGGATCCTCCTGATGGGGTTATTGCCCGGGACGCCTCGGCGAGGCCCAATGGTATTCTCCGGGAATTTGCCTCGAACCTGGTCAGGGACGTCATCCCTCCTCCGGATGATGGCGAGATATATGCGGCCATGCAGGACGGTATCCATACGTTCCATTCTCTGGGACTTACCGGACTGGAAGACATCCGGTTAATGGGGGGAGAGGAAGGCGCACCTGCTTTCAAGACCTGGCAGCGCCTGAGGAGTGCTGACGCGCTGGAATTGCGGTGTTGGGTGAGCATTCCGGGGGAGCGTCTGGAGGAGGCGGTTTCCCTGGGACTCAGAACAGGTTTCGGCGACGACTACCTGCGGATCGGGCACGTCAAGTACTTCGCGGACGGAGGCATGGGTGCCCGCACCGCATGGATGCTGGAACCGTATCTGGATGCCGACTGTGGCATGCCTTTGACCCCGATGGATCAATTGGAGAGATGCCTTCAACAGGCGGACCGGGCCGGACTTGCCGTTGCCATCCATTCCATTGGAGAGCGGGCAAACCGGGAGCTCATAACAGTCTTCGAAGGTCTAAGAAAGCAACGCAAAGGTGCGGGTGGAGCGGCTGCTCCAGGTCCAACAGTCTCACATCGAATAGAACATGTCCAGATGATACGGCCCGAGGACCTGGCCCGCCTGGCCGCATTGGATATCGTGGCCTGTGTACAGCCCCATAACCTGGTTCTGGATATAGGCATGATCGATGAGTGTGTCGGGGCAAAGGGGAAATGGACCTATCCCTACCGTGACCTGCTTGATTGTGGCATGCGTGTTCTCTTCAGCTCCGATGCACCGGTCTGTGATCCGAGTCCTCTTGCAGGTATTCACGCTGCAGTGACCCGGCAGAGGAGGGACGGCACCCCAAACGGAGGGTGGTATCCCTCCCAGAGGATCACCGTTGAGGAAGCGGTGAGGGGGTACACCATCGTGCCCGCCACGTGCTATGGGGTGGATGACAGACTGGGAAGCATTACGCCGGGCAAATATGCTGACATGGTGGTCCTGGACAGAGATATCTACGCCATTGACCCTATGGAAATCATAGAGACGAAGGTTGATTTGACGATCTTTGACGGGAGGATTGTCTTTCAACGATCATAGGCCGGCTGAATTGGGATTGGATAGTCTCTTGTCACCGCCCTTTCCTCCTTGAGCGAAGCGAGCGGTGAAATTATATAAGAAATACGTCATTGAGGTTATGAATTCAGGTACTTAAGGGATAATTTCAGCAAAATGAAGAGAGGAAAAAATCATTGGAAAATCTGAAAAGGGACTACCTCTTCTATCAAACCCGAAAGAAATTGCCCTTCATAAAGAAGGCAAAGGGTATATATATGTGGGATCATGCGGGGAAGGAATATATTGACGCCTGTTCCGGTGCCGTAATCTGCAACATCGGATATGGCAACCCGAGAATAGCGGATGCGATTGCCGAGCAGGCCCATGAAACCTTCTTTGCCTATCGCACTCAGTTTGAGAATGAGCCTGCTGTCCGCCTTGCCACGGAGTTGGTGGCGTATTCAGCCCCGCATCTCAATAGGGTTTTTTATGTGTCCGGTGGTTCCGAGGCTGTGGAATCGGCCATGAAACTCTGCCGTCAGTATTTCTACAACAGGGGGGAAGGCTCCCGTTATCTGTTCATCAGCCGGACTCCCTCCTACCATGGCAGCACACTGGGAGCGCTGGCGCTTACTTCCTATGCCCCGCTCGAAATCCCTTTCAGGTCCATGATACGGACATACCCGAAGGTCCCGGCTCCCTATTGCTACCGTTGCGTGTTTCACAAGGAATATCCGCATTGTGACCTGGAATGCGCGAGGGCCCTCGAAACAACCATCCTGAAACAGGGACGGGAGAACGTTGCCGCCTTCGTGGTCGAACCTATAGTCGGCGCCAGCATCGGCGCATTGGTTCCTCCGGAGGATTATTTTTCAGTTATCCAGAAAACGTGCAGGAAGTATGGCATATTCTTGATCCTTGATGAGGTGATGACCGGATTCGGCAGGACCGGGAAGCTCTTTGCCTATGAACATTGGGATATTGAGGCGGATATCGTGGCCCTTTCCAAGGGGATGGCCTCCGGCTACTACCCTTTAGGGGCCATCATGGCACGCGACAGCATAGTAGATGAAGTGGTAAGTAAAGGTGGATTTGCACACGGTCATACTTACGCCGGCAACCCCATGGCCTGCGCGGTAGGTCTCGAGGTGTTTAGAATCATCAGGGAGGAACACCTTTCTGAAAACGCCGCCAGGATGGGGCGGGTTCTCAAGGCTGGATTAAAGGGTCTTGAAGAACGCTACGAAATGATCGGGCAGATCAGGGGAAAAGGCCTCCTCCTCGCGCTGGAACTGGTAAAGGACCGAGATACCCGAGAGCCGTTTCCCGCGGAAAAAGACGTTAACCTGCTTCTCACGGACGAGGCTTATGATGAAGGGCTCATTATCTATCCGCGTAAGCCTATCAACGGGCTGACAGGAGACCATGTCCTTGTGGCACCGCCACTGATTGTGAACGAAGATCAGGTCCATGAGATCATTAGCCGTCTTGATCGTGCATTGAAACGAACCATGAAAAAGCTCTGAAAAAACTTTGCGGTCTTTGCGTCTTGAGTGAAGCGGGCGGTGAAACAACAGACGAAAATACATTATTGAACTTATGAATGAAGGTTCCTGGGTTGGGGGGGATCTCCGGAAATCCATGGACGAACAGCGTTGGAGAGGAAGCAATGATCGATAAATGCGTCTCTATTGATCAAGCGCTTGAAAATGTGCGCGATGGCGATTGCGTCATGGTCGGTGGATTTGGTGTCCCTGGAACACCCTTTAGCCTCATCAACGGACTCCTGGAAAAAGGGACCCGGGGGTTGACCTTGATCAAAAATGAGGCCAATGAAGATGGGATGGGGCTTTCCAGGCTTATCGAGGCGGGGCGGGCACGAAAGCTGATCTGTTCACACCTGGGTCTGAACGCGACGGTCATCGGCATGATGAACCGCAACGAAATTGAGGTGGAGTTTTATCCTCAGGGTATCCTGGCCGAAAAGATCAGGGCCGGTGGGGCCGGCCTGATGGGCATCCTGACGGACATCGGGGTGGATACAATCCTCACGGAAAAAAAGCAGCGCATTGACGTCAATGGTCGGAGTGCTGTTGTTGAACCGGCCCTCAGAGCGGATGTGGCGTTGATCCATGCCCATAGGGCGGATCCTTTCGGGAATTTGGTGTATCAGAAGAGCGCGCGGAATTTCAATCCTCTTATGGCTACTGCGGCAGACACCGTGATCGCAGAAGTTGAAGCGATCGTGGACACGGGCGACCTGGATCCCGAGCATGTGCACACGCCCGGCGCCTTCGTGGACCATGTGGTGGTCATGGAAGAGATCACGTCCGAATACGGGGTACTGGAACATCACGCCCTATAAAGAGAAGATCGCACAGCGTGCGGCAGAGGAAATAGCGGCGGGACAGGTCATAAACCTGGGGATCGGTATCCCGACCCTCATCCCCAAGTACCTCACCAGTGAAAAGCCCGTTTTCATACATTCCGAGAACGGAATACTCGGCATGGGACCCAGAACCCAACCCGGAAAAGAGGACCGTAACCTTATCGATGCCGGGGGAAACTATGTATCACTTGTTAAAGGGGCCTCTTTTTTCGACAGTACGCTTTCATTCGCGCTGGTCCGGGGCGGGCGGCTGGATCTGGCCTTTCTGGGTACCCTGGAGGTATCGGAAACCGGGGATTTGGCAAACTGGATCATTCCCGGGAAATTTTCGCCCGGCATTGGAGGGGGCATGGAGTTGGCTCAAAAATCCAGGAGGCTCGTTGTCACCTCAACCCATACAGACCGAAAAGGACGACCGAAAATACGCAGGAAATGCACGTTGCCTCTCACCGCCAAGGGTTGTGTGGACACCATCATCACAGAACTTGCTGTGATTGACGTGACACCGGAGGGCTTGGTGCTACGGGAAATTGCCGAGGGTACAGCGTTGAATGAAGTGATTCAAAAAACCGATGCCCCGCTGATCATCCCGCGCCGAGAAGTTCCCCGATTTTAGTCCAAATGGAGAACCAGGTTATGCCTGAGAATAAACAGGAAAAAAAGCTGATAGAAACAGTAGATCATCTGGCTGATGATATGTTCGACTATGCCTGCAGGCTGGTGCGGGAAGCCAGCACTCTCGAGAATGAGGCATCCGCCGTAAAGGTGGCAGAGGAAGAATTAAAGCGTCTTTCATTTAACCCTGTCAGCGTTGCGATAGACCCGACGGAGCTTGCAAAACATCCGGGATTTGCACCGGTGCCCTGGGGATATGAAGGCCGCAAGAACGTGGTGGCGGTCCGGGAAGCGGATGCGGAGGGAGGACATAGCCTTCTTTTCAATGGACACCTGGATGTGGTGAGTCCTGAACCCCTGGAATTCTGGGATCAGGACCCTTTTGACCCGGTGGTCAAAAACGGCTGGCTCTATGGTCGCGGATCAGGGGATATGAAATCAGGTGTTGCGGCCATGACCTATGCTGTGCACGCCGTGGAAAAGGCAGGGTTCGGGCTGAGAGGCCCTGTCACTATCGAGACAGTGATAGAAGAGGAATGCTGTGGCAACGGGGCACTGGCCTGCCTGGCGGCCGGATATGACGCCGAGGCCGTGTTGATACCGGAACCGTTCGGGCCTACCATTCTCACCAACCAACTGGGTGTGCTTTGGTTCAAGGTCTCCGTCCGGGGTGTCCCGGTTCACGTGCAGTCCGCGACATCCGGCACCAATGCCATTGAAAAAAGTTATCCGATTATTGGGGCGCTGCGGCAACTGGAAGCGGAACTCAACCTCTCTGACGTTCCACCCAAGTACAAAGACTTGGAGCATCCCCTGAACTTGAATATCGGTATCTTCAAAGGGGGTGACTGGCCCTCCACGGTACCGGCCACCGCCGAATTCCATGGCAGGCTTTCTTTTTCCCCGGGCGTCTCCTATGAGCAAATTTGTGCGCGCATTATCGAGACCGTAGAGAACGCCGCGAAAAGAGACCCCTGGCTTTCAGAGAACCCGCCCGTGATCGATTTCTATGGATTCAGGTCCGAGGGGCACAGCCTGGCTTTTGATCTCCCTGCTTTTTCTACTCTTAATGCATGCCATAGGGCGCTCACAGGGGAGGATGCGAGAGAATATATCGCTACCTGCACCACGGATCTCAGGGTTTTCACCCTGTTCGGAGCGGGCCAGGCTACCTGCTACGGGCCGGTGGCTGAAAACATACATGGGGCAAACGAACGGGTCAATATTGAGAGCGTCATCCATGTTGCGAAAGCATATGCCCTCTTCATGTCGCGCTGGTGCGGCCTCAGGGAATAGGATGGCCTCCCGGCCGTTAAATGGAATGGAGGAGAAAGGCTCATGAATGAAGTTGTTATTGCAGGATATCTAAGGACAGCCCAATCGAAATCCAAACCGGATGATCCGGCCAGAGACTGGTTCCATAAGTTGAGGGCCGATGACCTGCTTGGGAGGCTCATCCCGGAACTCCTGGACAGGGTCGGAATTCCTTCCGAGGAAATCGACGATTTCCTTGTGGGTTCTGCAATGGGAGTGAGTGAGCAGTGGACCTACGGGGGGCGAACGCCCCTGTTCCTGGCAAATTTGTCGGAAAAGGTGCCCGCGAAGTTTTTTGATCAGCAGTGCGGGTCCAGTATGGCTGCCGTTCATATGGGGTTCATGGAGATTGCCACCGGATTCGCTGATATTGTGCTTGCAGGCGGGATGGAGCATATGACACGTGTTCCCATGGGACCCACCTTGTTTGAGAAGGAGGTCATCTCGCTCAATCCACGGCTGTATACGGAGAGCTGTTACAAGCACTGGGATATGAAAGTCACCATGAATATGGGTCTCACGGCTGAAAAGCTTGCTTCCGAAACCTCATTTGCGCGGGAGGATCTTGATAGATGGGGAATACGTTCCCATCAACGGGCGGTTCGGGCAAGGAAAGAGGGATTCTTTGGTGGCGAGATAATGCCTCTTGAGGCCGAGCAGGCCGATGGAACTATCATGACGGTGGACCGCGATCAGGCCGTTCGGGAGAATGTCTCAATGGAAGACATGGCAAGATTGAAGACGATATTTCTTGCGGATGGGGTCATCACTGCGGGAAATTCTTCCCCACTCAATGCCGGGGCCGGCTCCATGGTACTCATGTCCACCGTTGCCGCCGAACGAAAAGGAATAAGACCCTTGGCAACTATCCGGTCCATCGGGTTTGCCGGCGTTGACCCTACCATCATGGGAGCGGGCCCCCTTCCAGCCATTCAGATGGCGCTGAAAAAGAGAAATCTTCAGGTTCCGGACATAGACTTCTGGGAAATCAATGAGGCCTTTAGCGTGGTGGTGCTGAACTGTATTCAAAAGTTGGGGGTTAACCCCGAAAAAGTCAATATTAACGGGGGCGGAATCGCGATTGGTCATCCCATGGGCGCAACCGGCATCAGACTGATAGGGACCCTTTCCCGGATACTCGAGAGTAAAGATGCCCGTTATGGATGTGCAGCAGCCTGCGTCGGAGGGGGGCAGGGGGTCGCGACGATTATTGAGCGGTGCTCCTGAGGTCCATCTCAGAGGACCTGCCACAGGGAGAAATAGAGTGGAAATCAAGGAATTAAGCGTTAACGGCCAGAGGCTCAGGGAAAGCATGGAACGTATGGCGAAAATCGGGGCAACTCCCGGCGGAGGGGTCCACAGACTGGCCCTGTCTGATGAGGATAGGGAGGGCAGGGATCTCTTTGTCAGGTGGCTCGAGGACATAGAACTCGATGTTACCATAGATGAGATGGGGAATATCTTCGGAAGGCGACAAGGCAGGAACGATACCCTTCCCCCCGTCATGAGCGGGTCGCACATGGATTCTCAGCCAAGTGGCGGTCGTTTTGACGGCATCCTCGGGGTCATGGGCACCCTTGAAGCATTGAGAACCCTGCATGAAAACCGGGTTGTGACCGAACGTCCAATCGTCATAGCGGACTGGACCAATGAAGAGGGCTCCCGTTTTGCTCCGGCCATGGTGGGATCGGGCGTCTGGGCCGGGGCGTTGAAGAGAGATTGGGCCTACGATCGAACCGACATACACGGCAACCGCTTTGAAGCGGAATTGGTGCGGATTGGCTACAAAGGGCAGGCAAAGTGTGAAAAACGGCCGGTCCACTGTTATTATGAATATCACATCGAACAGGGACCGATCCTGGAAAGAGAAGGAAAGGGCATAGGGGCGCCCAAGGGGATCGTCTGTCTGCACTGGTATGATGTCTATCTGAAGGGAGAAGCAAACCAGGTGGGTCCGACTCCCATGGAAGGGCGGCATGATGCCCTGTGCGCTGCAGCGGAAATGATTTTGAAGGTCAATAAACTCCCGGAACGTGTGGGCGGGAATCTGGTGGCAACGGTGGGTGAAATCCAAAACTATCCAAATTCCAGGAACATCATCCCCGACAAGGTACATTTCACCGTGGATATCCGTTCCTGGGATGATGATCATGCCTTGAAGGCGTGGGAACTGTTGCGCGAGGATTTTGAAGAGATTGCGGCCCGAAGAGGCTGTCCAATAACAATAGAAGAAACCTGGAGGGTGCAGCACTCGCCGTTTGACGCAAAACTGGTTCAGCGAATCCTGGATATCGCCGACCATTTGGGTTATCCCAATCTGCATATGGTCAGCGGGGCCGGCCATGACGCCAGCTATATGAACCAGGTCTGTCCGACCGCCATGATTTTTGTCCCCAGCATCGGAGGCCGCAGCCATGTTGAGGTGGAAAACACCAGGTGGGAGGATTGTGAAGCCGGCGCAAACACCTTGTTGCACGCCGTTATGCAATCAGCCGAGGAGCACTGAATTGTTTCAGCTCAACAGCTTTTCCGCTGGATTATCCAAATATAGAGAGGAGGAAAGATCAATATGAGGAAATCAGAGGAACTACAGCAGAAACGGGACAGGCACGTCCCTCGGGGGGTGTTTAATATCCTTCCTCTGTTCATCAAGGAAGCGAAGGGGGCGGTGATCAAGGACGTGGAAGGAAATGAGTATATCGATTTTGCCGGGGGTATCGGCGTGGAGAACGTGGGGCACTGCGCCGGGAAGGTGGTCGATGCCATACGGGAACAGGCTGAAAGGTATATCCACACCTGCTTTCATGTGGTCATGTATGAGCCCTATATCGAACTTGCAAAGAAGCTCAACGAAGTCACACCGGGTGATTTTTCCAAGATGACCATGTTCGCCAACAGCGGTGCCGAGGCCGTGGAAAACGCTGTTAAGATAGCCCGGTACTACACGAAACGGCCGGCCGTCATCGCCTTTGAAAATGCCTTTCACGGGAGGACCCTGCTGGGGATGACCCTGACCAGCAAGGTGAAGCCATACAAATGGGGATTCGGCCCTTTTGCACCGGAAGTGTACCGGATGCCCTATGCCTATTGTTACCGTTGTTCCTATGGAAAAACCTATCCCGGGTGCAATCTTCGATGCGCTGAGGCCCTGAATGAATTTTTCGTGAACCAGGTCTCGAGCGACCAGGTGGCCGCAGTAATTGCCGAACCGGTTCAGGGAGAGGGAGGCTTCATTGTTCCGCCAAAGGAGTACTTCAAAAGAGTGAAAGAGATCTGCGAAGAGAATGGAATCCTTTTCATCATGGATGAGATCCAGTCCGGCATGGGCAGAACAGGGTACCTTTTTGCCTCGGAGTACTTTGAAGTTGCACCGGATTTGATCCTTTCCGCGAAATCCCTGGCCGCGGGCATGCCCTTGAGCGCGGTCACCGGAAAATCCGAGATCATGGATGCTCCTCATGTGGGGGGGCTGGGTGGAACCTACGGAGGCAACCCGTTATCCTGCGTGGCTGGTCTGGCGGTCTTTGAGACCCTTGAAGAAGAGAATCTCGTTGAAAAGGGGAGAAAACTGGGGCAAGAAGTGCGGCTTGCCTTTGACCAGCTCAGAGAAAAATATGACCTCATCGGTGAGGTGCGGGGCCTTGGCCCCATGCTGGCCCTGGAACTGGTGAAGGACCGGAAAACAAAGGAACCGGCTGCGGATGAGGCAAAAAAGCTCGTCCAGCTCGCGTTTGAAAAAGGATTGATTCTCCTTTCCTGCGGAAATTTCGGGAATGTGATCCGGACGCTCATGCCCCTTTCCATTGAAAAGGGCCAGTTGGAAAAGGGCCTCGCCATCCTTGACGAGGGCTTGAGTAAATTGACTCAGTAAAGAACAAATTGAGAGTGCATTGAAAAAAGGGCAACCTCTGAGATTAGATTAGAACCGAACAGAAAGGTGAAAATGGGGAATAGGGACAACCGGGGTCATGAAGAGGTTTTGAAAGCATTTCAGTTCTAGACCTCTTTCCATTCGGGTTCCCGTTTTTCGAGAAACGCACTCATCCCCTCAATGGCATCCGCCATACAGGCATTGGCGGATATCACTTCTTTGGCATAGTGATAGGCCTGGGCGTCCGCCATGCCGATCTGCTGGTAAAAGGCCTGTTTCCCCACACCCAGGGTGATGCGGCTGTATCTGGCGATTTCGCCTGCCAGTTTCAGGGTCTCCGCAGCGAGCTGTTCTAAAGGCACAACGCTATTGATCAGGCCATGGGCTTTGGCCTCATGGGCGCTTATAAATTTCCCCGTGAGCAGCATTTCAAGGGCCTTTTTGCGTCCAACGGCCCGGCTGAGGGCCACCATGGGCGTGGTACAGAAAAGTCCTATTTTTACCCCGGGCGTTGCAAACCGGGCCTCTTCTTCTGCAACCGCGAGATCACACGCTGCCACAAGCTGGCACCCGGCGGCCGTAGCAATGCCGTGAACCTGTGCAATAACGGGTTGAGGGATGCCCTGGATACAAAGCATTAGATCGAGACAGGTCTGGAATAGATGACGTATATCATTGAGTTCATGGTTCAGAATCTCATCCAGGTCATGACCTGAACAAAAGGCTGCACCCGCCCCTTTGACGATAATCACCTTGACGTTCCCTTCCTGCGCTGCCTGTTTCAGACAGTTTGTAAAGGCTTCAAGAAGCTCCAGTGAAAGGGCATTCCGCTTCCGGGGTCGATTCAGTGTGATTAGGCCGATATGATCTTTTTCTTCGTAAAGGATATTCTCCAGCGCCATGGACGGGCCCTCCTTTTATGCCTGAACGGTCAAGAAAATCAGTTTACTGCCTAGCTTGTTCTTTTAGCATTTATCCCGGGCCCCGTCACGAGGTTATTGACATGTTTCCAGCGGATAGGTGTCGTTTAAGTGCCTATCCGGATTATGCGGATTCCTGTAGCCACGGCGGTTGGGGTAGTGGACGTTGAAACTTGTATCCTGGATATTGAACATGGAGCCGCTCTTCCGAACGCGGGGGAATGTGCGGGCGTGGTCATAACGGGATCACGCGATGGTAACGGACGACCTCCCGTGGGGTTCAGTTTCACCCAGAATATAGTGCCGGCAAAACGCGGCTCCCTTGTCATCGGTCTCGTTCTCAGTATGAAATGGGTCGCGATAGGAATGCCGGTCACCCGGCGATCGGAATCCCCCGTTTGGCGGCCACTCTCTCCTTGAGCGCCCGTCCCTTGCTCGGGGCGGCAACCCAGACCATGATCGCGGCCAGAGCCGCCGCCAGAGCCGCCACTCCGAAGGCCCACAGGTAGGAGCCCGTCAGATCGAAGAGGTAACCGCCGATCCATGACCCGAAGGCGCCGCCGATGCCCACGCTCCCTTCGACCAGGCCGAAGATGGCGCCGATGGCCGGACCGTGAAAGAGGTCCGCTGCGCTGGCCATGAAGATGGGCGCCGTCGCGCCCCAGCCCACGCCGACCGGGATGACGAATAGATAGACCAGCCACAGGCCCCCTCCAGCCTGAAACCGGAACAGGCAGTAGAAACTGATGCAGAAGAAAAACATGCCCAGCGAGAAAGACCGCTCGCGGCCGATACGATCCGAGACCAGGCCCCAGACAATGCGGAAGATCGTGGAGGTCAGGCCGATCAGGCCGAAAATCGAAGCGGCCGCCATCTTGCTGACTCCCTGAGTGACCAGAAAACCGACGAAATGAGTGAGCACTATGTAAACGCCGATCATGATGAGCATGGGGAAAATCAAAAGGGCCCAGAAATTGATGGTGCGCACAGTCGCCTCGATACCCCACTGAAATCCGTCGTCCGACTGCCGGGCTGGACGTACCGTACCGTCGATTCTGTCTTCATCCGGTTCCATGCGCCCGTCCGGGCCGCTGTATCCCATATCCGCGGGCTTGTGGCGCAACAGAATGCCGTTGAGAGGCAACAGTACGACAGCTGTCAAGACGCCCATGGCTAGAAAGCCTGTACGCCAGCCCCAATCCGATATGATGGACTGGGTGATCGGGGGAAACAGCATGATGCCCAGGCCCATACCCGACGCCGCGATCCCGCTGGCGGTTCCCCGACGCTTTTCAAACCAGTGGGGAATGATGGCGGTGTAAGCGGATATAGAAATGAAGGCCACGCTGAAGCCGCCCAATACGCCATAGAACAGGTAATACTGGAGCAGTCCGTGAATGGTGGCATTGAGAGCCAGACCCGCGGCCAGCAGAACGATGCCGGGCAGGATGATTCGGCGTGGCCCGAAGCGGTCCACCAGGCCCCCGACCAGCGGCGCGGCGATGATGTAGCAAATCATGGCCACGGACTGGACGCCCGATATTTCCGCCAGGCCCCAGCCGAAATCGTGCGCCAGCGTCACCAGAAAAACCGAAAACATGGACCGGAATCCGAACCAGAAGGCCATGGATATCAGCGCTACGCCAATAACCACCCAGCCGTAATAGAAATGGCCTTCCGGCCGACGTTTGACCTGCTGTTCCATGATCATGCCTGTATCTCCTGACGGTGCGCTTCCCCTGCGCACCGGCTATTTTATTGAGTATCCTGGCAAAGGGGTTGAGTCAATGCCGTTTCAGATGGAAAATGTCATTGCCGTAAAACTCGTTCCCGAAGGTATCCGGTGTGCCCATGTGCATGGGATCACAATTTGACGGGTTTTTGCCCAAATGGCTTTCTAGCACAAATTAGACAGGAGGTGTGCATTAAAAATGAGAAGTATCAGCAATTATTTGCCTGGTCGTATTTAAATGACACCGACGTCCCGCTTTCCGCATGAAAAAAGATTTCCTTTCACTTCGAAAAATGATATAGAAGAATTCGCCAGCTGAGCCACGGGATCAGTTCCTGTGGTTTTTTTATTTAATGGAAAGGAAACAAAACAACAATGATTTGCGCAACCAATATCACCCTCGCCTACGGCAAGAGGGTTCTGTTCAAAGACGTCAATATAAAGTTCACACCGGGCAACTGTTACGGACTCATCGGCGCCAACGGCGCAGGAAAGTCCACATTTCTGAAAATTCTTGCCGGGGATATCGAACCGGATTCGGGAACCGTCTCCGTGGGATCAAGGGAGCGGATCGCGGTTTTAAGACAGGATCACTTTGCCTTTGACGAGGAAACGGTTTTAAACACCGTGATCATGGGCCATGAAAAGCTGTTCCGAATTATGACTGAGAGAGATTCTCTTTATGCGAAGCCTGATTTCTCCGAAGAGGACGGGATCAGGTCAAGTGAGCTTGAGTCCGAATTTGAGGAGATGAACGGCTATGAGGCAGAGTCTGAAGCGGCGGTTCTTTTGAAAAGTCTGGTGATTTCCGAAGAGATGCATCAGAAAAAGATGAAGGAACTCGAGGGCGGGGATAAAGTACGCGTGCTTCTTGCCCAGGCCCTGTTCGGAAACCCGGATGTCCTGCTCCTGGACGAGCCTACCAACAACCTGGACATCAAGGCTATTGCCTGGCTTGAGGAATTTCTCTACAGGTTCCGGAATACGGTCATCGTGGTATCACACGACCGTCATTTTATGAACCAGGTGTGCACCCACATTGCAGATATCGATTTTGGCAAGATCTCGGTATACGTTGGGAACTATGATTTCTGGTATCAGGCCAGCCAGCTACATCTGAGACAGAGACAGGCGGAAAACAAGAAAACCACTGACCGGAGCAAAGAACTGAAGGCTTTTATCCAGCGCTTCAGTTCAAACGCCTCCAAATCGAAGCAGGCCACTTCCCGAAAGAAACTCCTGGAAAAACTCACCATTGAGGACATGCCGGTGTCATCAAGAAAATACCCGTTTATCTGCTTCAAGCCGGAACGACCCTGTGGCAACGTGATTCTGGAAGTAGACGGACTCACCAAGACCATCGATGGTGAAAAGGTACTGGACAACGTGAGTTTTATGGTGAACGGCGGGGACAAGATCGCCTTTATGGGCGCAAACAGTCTGGCCAAGACCACCCTTTTTCAAATCCTGGCCGGGGAGATGAAACCGGACAGCGGTACTTTCTCCTGGGGACTTACCATTACCCACTCCTATTTTCCCAAGGAACACAGCGCCTATTTTAACAGCGACCGGAACCTTATCGAGTGGCTCCTTCAGTTCGCTCCTCCCAAAGAGGGCGAAAACTTTGCCAGGACCTTCCTGGGACGCATGCTCTTTTCCGGAGAAGAGGCCGCTAAAAACATCAGAGTGCTCTCCGGTGGGGAAAAGGTTCGCTGCATGCTCTCAAGGATGATGCTTTCCGAATCCAATGTCCTGATGCTGGATGAACCCACCAACCACCTCGACCTGGAATCGATCACGTCCTTAAATAAAAGCCTGCTCAATTTTCAGGAGGTGGTTCTTTTTACCTCCCATGATCATGAGTTCTTGAATACGGTGGTAAATCGAATTATCGAGATCACTCCCGGCGGCGTTATCGATCGGCTCATGACTTTCGATGAGTATATTGAAAGCAGGGAAGTTGAGGAAACCCGTGAAGCCATGGTCCGGAAGGCCGCTTAAACAAATTGGGATATAACGTCCGTAAATACTAAAATAGCATTAGCAAGAAGTATGGTTATTTAGCTATTTAAGGTCGCACTTTCCTTAAAAGGGGTGAGGAGGCTGGGACCCAACGGCGCCATGGCCTTCTACAACACCCTGCCACTCTACGCCGCAGTGGTTGCATTGTCGGCCCTGGGTGAGATACCGGGTATGAGTCAATGGGTGGGTGGTGTGCTGGTGGCGGGGGGATGCCTGCTTGCCACACGGGGGCCTGACTTGGCTACTACCCCCCATTCCAAATGACCTCCCGGACCCTGCGGAAGGCCCCCGGTTTCAAAACTGCACATTCTATCAACAATTAGCAGAGGCCATGGGCGTGAGCCCGTGGGTATGTGCGGGGAATGCCGTGTTTTCATGAACAGTATGCCTTTTGATATGATAACCTCCTTTTCGCCCGAGAAGAAGCGTTCACGAAACGCCAGCGCTCCGAACCTCGTTCACTCGACCGGGATCTTGCTCCCCCGAAGTGCGGTGATATTTTTGATGTGGCGCCGATCCATCAACTCGATCAGCCGGCGGTTGATGTTTCGCGCGATATTCCAGCCCTCGTAAATAAATCCGGTGTAGAGTTCGACCGACGAAGCGCCCGCGGAAATCGCTTCGAAAGCCTCCTCACCCGTGACGATGCCGCCGGAGGCTTTGATGGCCATGTCATTGCCCACCAGGCTATAAACGTCTTTGATGATGTCCGCCATTTGGGGAAAGAAGGGGCGGCCGGTGAGCGTGCCCCGGCCGATCGCCAGCCGTTTTTCCTTGACTCGGCTTTCGGGCGCGAACGCGACGCCCTCCATCCCGTATTTGTGAAGGGTTTTAACCAGTTCCAATCGCTTTTGACGTTCGGTTTCCGTGGTATAACCGGGAAGCTTGATAAATACCGGCTTCTTTTTCCGTTTGACAATCTCGGCCAAAAGCGGCGCGGCCCCCTCCGGGTGGAGAAATTCGCCGGCCTGACCCGGCCGGTTGGGACAAAACAGGTTGATTTCCACCGCGTCGCTGAATGGCTGGACCGCCTCGAATGTTTTCAAATACTCGTCGAACTCCTCGGCGTTGATGTTGACGATCAAGGGAACAACGGTATGCCGCCGGCGTTGCAGTTGACCGACCGCGTAATCCAGCCCCAGGCTGGGCAGCCCCATGCAACTGAAGAGCGCCTCACGCTCGGGATCGCGCACCATCCGGGGGCGAGGGTTCCCGGGCCTGACTTTATACATGACCGAACCGGAGACGATATAGCCGAACCCGTATTTCATCAGGGAATTGGCCAAATCGCAGTCCTTGTCGAATCCGGCGCTAATGCCCACCGGGTTAGGCGCCGCGACGCCGCCCAAATCGATTTTGAGCCGTTCATCCTGGATGAACAGGTCAGGCCTGGCAAAAAGCCGGCTCAAGCCGGGACGCCTGAGCAGCGTCCTGGCCATGTTGTGAACATTTTCCGCATCCAGCTTGAACAACAATGGGCGGAATATTTGTTTGTAGACATCCATAGCGTCGACTTACAAAGTGAACAGCTTGCCCAAACCTTCAATCTTTTCATGGATATTCAATTTCTTTAGCGCCGACCAGAGCGAAACCTGGTTGCTGGTGATGACCGGCTTCCCGAGATCTTTTTCCAGCATATCGATGATGCCGAGGACATGAAGGCCGGTGCAACTGATGAACATGGCGTCGGCGTCGTCCGTGTCGGCCTTTCTGGCCATTCTATACATTTCCCCGGGAGCGATCTGCGGCACCAGCTTGGGGTCCGTCAGCAGCGGTCCGATGATGGATGTGACTTTGAAACCGGAACCGTCTAGAAAAGCCTTCTCCGCCTCGTTCACCTCTAAGGAATAGGGCGTGGCCACCGCCACCTTTTTGACCTTCAAGGCACCGAGCGCCTCCAGGACGCCGCTAGAAGTGGTGGTGACCTTTGTGCCCGTCAACCTGGTCAGCCTTTCGATGATTTCCTTGTCCCAACCTAGTCCGCTAATCAGACTCCCCGCCGTGCAGCCGAACACGATGGCGTCTACTTCTGCGGTGATTAAGAGGGATGCGGCCTCGTCGAGATAAGAATTCATCTCGTCCAGCGCTCTTTTCGAAATGCCGAGAAGCGGAATCCGGGTGGTCAGAACGGCAACGCCTTCGGGACGGTATCGGTTGAATTCCGCCTCGGTCGAACTGCCCGGAGACGGCGTAATCAGTCCTATCCTTCCTCTCCAACCGTCAACATAAACCATTTAGGGCCTCCTGATTTAAATAACATCCCCGGCATGGGAGCGGAATTCGCGCTGAACGACGCCATCCTTGTCGGGGAAGCATGAATAGGATTTTATCAATTACAGGGGCAACGCATCTGTGACTTTTTTGACCGCGGCGTCGTCTATGACGCTCATACCCCCGTTCTTCAACAAGCCGATCAAGGTTTCAACCTCGGCCTTTCGGGGCTTGGGAAGCGGCGGCCGCATGTAAGGATTGGAAATGAATCCTCGCAGCCACGTGGCAGTTTTGTATTTGATGTGCAGCCGAGCGAAATCGGAATACACGTATTCTTGAAGCTCGGCCAGGCCGTTCTGCCAGATCTTGAGCGCCCCTTTCCAATCTCCGCGACGCCAGGCCAGAATGTGTTCCAGCATCGGTTCTGGAGAGTAGTTCCAGGAGCCGGTGACCGTGCCGTCAAAGGCGTCGTTGGCCATGTTTTCATGAAAATTGACACTTGGCGCGCCCAAGATAGCCACGTGATGATCGAGCCGCCTGAGGGCGCGCGAAACAATCCGGAAACCGGTGTAATTATAAGTCATTTTCCAGCCGACAACGGTCGGGACTTCCTTGCATGTCTGGACCGCGACCTCGACTGGCAACCCTTCCCCGTACTGGACGCTCAGCGTTCCCACCGGATGGGCGATGATCGGTTTGTCTCCGATGGTCTTGGCGACCGCCTTGATCAGTTCCAGCCAAACCTCCGGATATTTCGTGGAATTCCAAGCAGTGGTTACGTCCAAGGCGCCGATCGCCGGCATGGTAAAGATGCCGTCTGCACCGGCCTTTATTGCGTCTTGGGCTTCCAGGAGCGTCGCGGCCGTCGTGGGTGAACTCACCCCCGCGAAAACCGGCACCCGGCCTTTCACTTCTTCCAGAGCAATTTTGACGTTCCGGAGCTTCTCTTCACGGCTCAGGTAAAAAACTTCACCCGCCTCGGGATTGATGATTATGCCGACGCCGGCGTCCAGGAACTTTTGCGTCAAAAAGTACTGCAGGAACGTCCGCAGTTGCGCTTCATCGACCTCTAATGAACCGTCCCTATACGGGGTAACGATCGTCACATACAAGCGGTCATATTTGGTTCCGTAATCAACCATTTTTCATTTCTCCTTTTTTTTGTAACAGGCATATCACCTTGTTAAGATGGATCCCATCTTTCACAGAGACGACATGTTTGTTTGGGTTTCTCCTTGGAATATCAGTAGTCACTCTTCGTTATCAGCGACCACGGGATTGACCAGCACCCCCAGTCCTTCGACTTCAATCTTGATTTGATCCCCGGGCTTCAGAAATTCGCCCTTGGCCATGCCCACGCCGGCCGGTGTTCCTGTGGCGATGACGTCTCCCGGAAACAGGGTCACGTGATGACTGAGATAGGCGATTTGTTCGTTGAACGAAAAGATCTGTTGGCCGCTGTTCGAATTTTGTTTCAACTCACCGTTCACCCAAAGCCGGATGGCCATGTCATTCGGGTCTGGAATCGCATCTGTCGGCGTTATCCAAGGCCCCATGGGCGCGGCGGTGTCGAAACATTTCTGGCCGATCCAGTCGAACACGAAAGGCACGTCGTCCCGTTTGGTCAAATCCCGCGCCGACAGATCGTTCAGAATTGTAAACCCGGCCACGTAATCCATCGCCCGCTCGGCTGGAATATTTTTTCCGGCCCGCCCGACCACAAGAGCAATCTCCGCTTCCCAATCGACTTTGGACGAATAGGAGGGTAGGCGAACCGCCTCCCCCGGGCCGATAATGGTCCCCGCCACCGTCTTGAGGAAAAAGAAAGGCTGTCTGTCCTTCTTGCCCGCGGATTTGCCGGTCATTTCCAAGAGGTGGTCCCGGTAGTTCGCCCCCGCGCAGTAAAGCACGCCGGGGTAGAGAGTCGGTGCGCGGATTTTCACCTCCGCAAGCGGGCGCCGTATTTTTTCGAAATTAGCCCGTGCGGATAAAATGGATTCCACGGCCAGGTCGATTTGCGGCCGGGCCAAATTCCAGTCGTGAAGTACGGAAATGACCGAATCAGGTTGAAAGTCGTGTTTCCAGCCAGCAGCTTTCATTGTCATGGCTAAATCGTAGACTTGGCCATCCACCAGCAGGCCCGCCCTGGCGGACCCATCAACGGCGTCATAGCTCAACAATTTGAAACGGGCTGAATTTTTCTTTTCCGTATCGATCTCCTCCATCGTCGTCCCGGCTACATCGCGGAAGGCAGCCAGAGCACCACCGGCGGATAGACAAGCATAATCGCCATAATGAGGACCTGAAGCCCTACAAACGCCGCACCGGCTTTGTAAATTTCCAACATGCTCGCACCCTCCCCCACGACGCCTTTCATGATAAACAGGCACATTCCGAACGGCGGGGTGATCATGGCCATTTCGATGTTCAGGAGCATGATGGCCGCAAACCAGACGTCGCTTAACCCCAGACTCCGAATGACCGGCATGAAGATGGGCAGGGTTATCAACATGATGCCCACCGGGTCCATGAAACAGCCCATGATCAGGATCACCACCTGCATCAGCATCACGATCATGATCGGCGGGAGGTTTAGTTGCGTCGAGTATTCGATCAAACCCTGGGTCGCCCCGCTGAAAGCGAGTATCTGGCTGTAAACCTGCGAGCCGGCGATGATCATGAAAACCATGCCGGTTATTTTCAAGGTGTCCCTCAAAGATTCCCTGAGCACGGTCCATTTGAATCGGCCGTAATAAACCAGCAATATCAGCATGCCGACCACCCCGCTGGCCGCCGACTCGGACGGACTGGCCACCCCGAAAAAGATCAGGCCGATCACCAGAAAAATGATGATGCCGGTGGGCAACACGTATCGGAGGAACTCCACCACTTTCACGAGAAAAGGCGTGGGTGCGACGTCGTACGATGGCGCCATCGAGGGATTGATGAGACAGGCAATAATGATGAATGCGCAGTAAAACAGGCCCATAAGCACGCCAGGCACGATGATGGCCACCAGAATGCTGCCGATGGAGATTTCGCCGATCGCCCCCAATATGATGGCCAAGGAACTGGGCGGAATCATGATGGCCAGGCCGCCGCTACCGAGGATGGGCCCGATGGTCATGAAATTCGAATAGCCTCTTTTTTTCATTTCTGGAACCAAGACGGATCCCAGGGTGGCGGTGCTGGCCATGCTGGCCCCGGTAAGGGTGGCCAGCAGCGTCCCGGACAGGACCGAGAGCAAACCCAGCCGTCCGGGCACCTTGCCCAGCCATTTGTTCAGGACATCGATCACTTTCATGCCGATGCCGGATTGGACCATCAGATCTCCCATGAGAATGAATAATGGAATGGGGAGCAAGGTAAACGTTGTCATCGTCGACGTGATGCTCAGAATCACCTGCTCGAGACCGACCAGTCCCCCTAAAAGCGCATAGGCTCCGATCAGCACCACGGTGAGGAATGCAAAGGCGATGGGTATCCCCGTGGCCATCATGAAAAGCATGCCGCCGAAAATAAGAATAAGTGGTAGTTCCCAACTCATGTCAGATCACCGTGCGTCTCAATGTTTAGGGGAGGGTGCGAGATGGTTTTGCCCTTCGGGAAGATTCACAAGCTTGATGTACCCATAAGCTTTACGGGAAAATTCTATGATGAGCATTAGACTCCCGAGAAAAATAATGATCGTCAAAATCCACTTGGGAATTTCCAGGATTGTATAAGTAAAGGCCTTCGACAGGTATTGATCGTACGTCACCTTGGCGGCGAAAACGGCCAGAACCAGGCAAATCAGCGCACATATGATTGATGTGATGGTATTGACGACCTTCTGTACTTTGGGGGGGAACAGATTTATAATAATGTCCATTTTGACATGAGAGTCCTTTTTCAGGACCCAGGCGCCAAGCAGAAAAGGGAGATAGAGCAGACTGAACTCGGCAATTTCCGTCACCCAGGGGAGGGGATAACTGAAGAAATACCGTGTGGCGATTCCCGCAGCTACGCTCAAAGCGGCAAAACTTAGCAAGATGCCGGCGAAGATCACAAATAAATTCATGATGCCGTTGTAGACAGCCACTATCCTTTGAGCAAACGTGGATGATTTTTTCATGTCTCGAAACATTCAGGCTCAGGAATGTTGAAATACAAAAGCAAATCGGGGCTTCTGCCAGGTTTTCAGGAATTGCCCCGCGCGATCGTTCTGGAGAGGCCGATGCGATTCGCGCGGGACCATCCGCTTAGTTACTGCTTTCTGAGAAACTTTTCCAACTGATCCGTTACCTCGGGAAACCGGTCATGCTGATATTTCCAGCCGGCATCGTAAGTCGTCTTCATCAACCATTCGCCGTCCTTGGGGTTCTTGAACTTGTAGAATTCGATGCCCATATCCTTCATTTTTTTCTCGGCGCCCTCAACGCGCCTGGCGGCCGCGTCCATTCTGGCCGCGTAAAATTCACCCATGGTGTCGTACATAAGTTTTTTCAGGTCATCCGGAAGCTTGTTCCAGGACTTCAAGTTCATGAGCGCTGTGGCCGTACCTTGGTAAAATTGGTAGTCCAGAACGTATTTGGTAACTTCCTGGCAGCCTAGGGCGACCCAGGTGGTAATGGGACAACCGGGAATGCCGTCCACCATTTTGCGCTCCATGGCCGTAAAGTAATCGGATATTTTTACCGGGGTGATGGTAGCGCCCCATGCCTTGGCCGCCGCTCGAGCGGCTGTGGCGACGCCAAGCATCATCTTTTTGAAATCTTCGGGTTTCTCCACCTTTTTGTTCAGGAAAATATAAAAGAAATTATTCTTGGTGGGGGCTGAGCGACCCAGCCAATAGAGGCCGTGATCCGCATGAAGCTTTTCGACATAGTCCATGAAGGCTTTGTTGGCCCGTTCCTCCTGGGGCGTGTAGTCACTCAGCATTAACGCACCGACGCCAGGCACGACAGACTCATACCAACCCACCGTGGTGCTGCACATGTCTATGATGCCCTTCTGCGTGGCGTTACCCAGATCCGTGGGGGGGATCGCTTCCGGCCCGCCACGATAGATGATCTTCAGTTTGCCCTTGGCGCGCTCGTTTACCTTGTCCACAAACAGGGTCTGAAAATCCTTGGTTTCGGGTATGTTCTTGGGTAAAAATGAAGCCCAGTACAACTTGATCTCCTTAGCTGAGGCGGTTCCGCTTAGAGGAAGGAACAACAGACCCATTAAGACTATGGATACGACCACACAAACATAACTCATTTTTTTCATCTCAAAACCTCCTGTTTTTTGTTAGGTGCCCTATTATCGGCCGTTTCAACCTCAATAACAGGCCCATGTCCCGTTCCGAGTCGGCAGGTCGTCTCTTGTATTCCAAACGCGACATACAGGCCATTTTCCGAATCCTTAAGTCTTCATCCTCTAACCGTTAAGGAGCAGACGGTGTAAGCGGTCTCATCTCTCCTGATAGCCTAGCATCTTTGAAAATTCGGCGGACTCCCTGCGGGTCGCCTCTTCGATGTGTCTTCTCTTGTTGTCATCAAAATTAAAATCGGGCGTGATAACTGCCAAAGCGGCAATGACTCTTTTATATAAGTCGAAAACGGGCGCGGCGACAGCGATGGTATGGGGATTGAGTTCCCGGAAGTTGTAGGCCAACGCCTCTTCACGGATTTTCTTTATTTCGCGCCACAGGCGTTCGGTTTCGGTGATCGTGTTGGAAGTGAAAGGGACGAATTGGACGGACTTCATATACTGTTCAATCTCGGTCTTTGTCCGATAGGCCAGAATGCATTTGCCGGCGGCGGTGGCATACAGCGGAGCGCGTTGGCCAAGTTCGGCTAACCGCTCGACCTCGCCCGAAATTGTCTCATTTCGAATCCTGGCGTGGCCGGCCAGTATTTTGGCCACCATAACCACTTCCAATCCATTGGGGATTTCCATGGCGGTGGTTTCCTCAGTCTCCTCGTTTAGCTTCCTCAAAAACCGCTGGCCCATCCTGACCAAATCGAGATTGTCCAAATAGCGTCCCCCCATGGACAGGTTTAAAGGCCCCAGTTGATATCGCTTCGAGGAGGGGGCCATGGCGAGCCAATCGTATGAGGTCAGACTTCCCAGAATTTTGGACAAGGTGCTTTTTGGGAGGTCGAGCGTCTCCGCCAAGTCGGCGTTGGTCAGCCCATTCCTGGACTCGCCGACTGCTTTTAGAATACGGGTAATTCGATCAACGGCTTTAACGATCATTGGGCACCCAGTTTCATATTAGAAATACAGTTTCTAAAATAGAATTCGGCTTGTCAAGAAAAAAGTAAAGGAATCGCTTGAAGTTGGACTTTTGGTTTGCCGGGTTAGCATTGGGCCAAGCCAAGAGGTGGAAAAAGGGGGTACAGCTCCAAGGCTCTCAAATAATATCATGATCGGTGCGGGTTCCGGAAGGTCCATTTACAAATCAGTTGCTATTGAAAGGGAAGTGCTGCTTCCGATATTCCTTTTATATCGGATATGAGATCATCATAACGGCTTAAAATATCTTCCAAAATCTTGAGCATCAGAGGATCTTGGAGTTCTTTCGGTTTATGGATGATTTCAGCAAGGCCCATTTACCGGTTGCAAGATTGTATTGAAGTGTTATATATATCTCTTGTTCGATAACGATCTTTTTCTCTTGGTTCTGGTTGGCAAACTCTAACCATAGAAAGAGATCGTATTTTATTCAACACCTTAGCGCATGCGAACACTCTTGAACGTTACCAAATGATAAGTATGAGACTGAAGGGAATCCTTGTCCCTTTGGTACGACAGCGTGGTATGATTATTGCTTTTGTGAAAATGACGCGCTTTGATTTGCGATCTGCGCACCTGTCCATGGGTGCGGCAAGGACTTTGTGAAGTCATTCTAATTTTGCTGGAGGAACTGGAGGAAGATTATGGAGAGAGAAGTCTACAGTAACTGTTTTATGTGCTCGGTCCGGTGTCCCATAAGGGTCATTGAGGAAAATGACGATGTCAAATGGATCGAAGGAAATCCTCACGTGGCCGGCATTGATGGCGCCCTCTGCCCGAGGGGTTCAGCCGGCATGTCTCTCCTGAAGGACCAGGAACGCGTCCAGACGCCTATGATCAGGACGGGACCGAGGGGATCCGGCAAATGGAAACGGGCCACCTGGGACGAGGCCCTCGATTACGTTGCGGACAAGATGAAAAAGATCATCAAGAAATATGGCGGGCAAAGCGTCGTGCTGGGCGAGAGGACGCAACAGTCCACCCATGTGAGCAAGACCTTCCTGAAGGCCATAGGGTCCCCCAACCATTTCACCCACGACGCCTTGTGCAAGGGTTCCGTGAATACCGCATGCCGATCGCTTTTCGGCTATACCGATTCCCAGATGGGCGTGGATATGGGGAACTCCAAGCACATCGTCCTCTATGGGCGAAATATTATGGAATCCATTGAAGTCAAGCCGACCCGAAGCGTCATGAAGGCCCTGGATAAGGGGGCAAAGCTGACCTACATTGACCCGAGGGTCACCGTCACGGCAACCAAGGCTCATCGTTACTGGATGATTCGGCCCGGGACCGACCTGGCCCTGAACTACGCCCTCATGCACGTCATCATCAAGGAAAGGCTGTATGACAAACCCTATGTGGACCGCTGGGTAAAGGGCTTTCAGGAACTCCAGGCTTTTGTCCAGCCTTACACTCCTGAATGGGCCGAGGAAGAAACCGGCATCCCGGCACAGGAAATGATTACACTGGCCCGGGAATTGGCCAAAGACAAACCCTCTGTCCTCTTTCACTTCGGGTATCGCGGGGCCAACAATTCAAATGAGATCTATCTGAGACGCTCCATTATGATCCTGAATACACTGATGGGGAGCATCGAGTCGAAAGGCGGTTTCTTTTTCAAAAAGGGCCCGGGCGAAGTCGGCGGCAAACCGGCTCGCAAATTGACGGAACAGAAATTTCCCAAGATCGAGGCCGTGCGCTTTGACAAGGTGGGGACCCCCGATTTTCCCTTGCCGGACCCCAACCACGGTCTGGGACAAATGCTCCCTGCAGCCATCTTGAATGAAGATCCCTATCCTATCAAGGCCTTAATTGTCTACCGCTTTGACCCGCTCATGTCCATCCCGGATAACAGCCTGACCCTGGAGGCCCTGAAAAAACTGGATCTGGTCGTTTCCATTGAGATCAATTACAGCGACATCGCCTGGTATTCGGACGTGATCCTGCCGGAGTCCATGTTCCTTGAACGCACCGACTGCCCCAGACAGGCCAACGGTCTGAAACCGCAGATGTTCCTGAGACGGCAGGTCGTCACCCCCCGTTACGACACCAGGCACGGCGCCATTATCCTGAAACAACTCGGTGAACGGTTGGGTATTGGTGACTATTTCCCCTACAATACCATAGAAGATCTCGTGAAGTGGCAGTTGGAAGGGACAGGGTTCTGTTTCGAGGACTTTGAAAAGAAGGGTTTTGTGGCCTATACGGACAAACAGATTTTCTGGGACAGGAATGACGGAATCAAATTGAAGACGCCTTCCGGTAAGATAGAATTCGTGTCTTCCCTGTTGGAAAATGCCGGGTTCGAGTCTTTCCCCGCCTATGAACATTTCCCATCACCTCCCAAGAACGAGTTCAGGCTTGTGGTGGGGAGATGTGCCTTGCACACCCATGTATCAACGCAAAACAATCCCTATCTGAACGAAATCGTGTCTGAGAACAAGCTCTGGATCAATTCCAGCCAGGCAGCGAACCTGGGAATTTCAGACGGGAGCCTGGTAACGGTTGCATCCAGCAGGGCTTCCGGGAATATCAAGGCCTATGTGACGGACCTGATTCACCCCGAGGTCGTATTTATGCTGCACGGCTTTGGTCATCAGGGAGAGAGGGGGACGCGCGCCTTTAACAAAGGGATATCCGATGCCCTGTTGCAGGAAAATATTTCGGATATGATCGGCGGGAGCCCCGCCCTTCACGAGACCTTAGTCACCGTGAAGCCTGCCTAATATTCTATGTTGCGATTCCGGAGGAAAACGATGAGCAAATACTACCTGTTTCAAGATGCCAAGAAATGCATTGGATGCCACAGTTGTGAAGTTATCTGCAAGAGCAACAAAAATTTGCCTGTGGGCCCGAAGGTTTGCCAGATCCTGACCATCGGACCCAGACTGGTTGACAGTGTTCCCAAGGCGGCCTATATCTTTATGCCCTGTTTTCACTGCGAAGACCCGTGGTGTGTAGCTGCCTGCCCCACAGGGGCCATGCAGAAGCGTGCCAAGGACGGCATCGTGTTTATCGATCACGATCTCTGTGTGGGGTGCAAGACCTGCATGTCCGCATGTCCATGGGGGGCTCCCCAGTGGGACCCGGAATTGGGGAAAGCGGTGAAGTGCGATTATTGTATGGATCGCGTGGACCGCGGGCTCAAACCGGCCTGTGTGACCATTTGCACCACAAGCTGTCTCCATTTTGGAGAGTCGAACGAGATTCCGGCGATCCGCCGGGAGCGGTATGCAAAGGCCGTGGCGGCCTTGGACTAGCCTCATCTTAATGACTTTTCAAGCAAGGGTTTATTGAGCTTTAGAAATTTCAACAAAGTATTCCTCTCTTGGGATAACGAAAGCCAGCCCTCTGGACCAGGATGTTTGCTATGGATAAGAATAACTGCCCGGTGGCAGATAATGTAAGAAGACTTTCCGATATTCTTGCCCGGGGCCGCATATCTCTGGCCCGTGGCAGGCAGTGGGCCGAGGATATCCTGAGACTCATGAAGGACCTTGCCTCCGGTCGTGGTGGACCGGATCACTTCCCGGCCATAGAGGTGCTTTCAAAACGGCTGGCCGGGGAAGAGGAAAACCAGACCTGCGTTGAAATCGGTCAGATGCTCCTGTCGGAACTTAAGGCGCATCGGGAAGTATTTCTGAGCCACCTGGAAACACGCAATTGTCCTCTCGGTGACTGTATCGCGTTGAGCCCCGCCCCTTGCCAGATGGCCTGTCCGTCGGGCATTGATGTCCCGGGCTATGTCACCCTGATCGGGCAGGGTCTTGACGATGAAGCCGTTGAATTGATTCGAAAAGACAACCCCTTTCCCTGGATTTGCGGCCTGGTCTGCACACATCCCTGCGAATTCATGTGTGTTCGGGGCCGCATCGATGAACCCATTGCCATCAAGGACCTCAAGGGATTTGCGGCCGAGAGGGCCATGTCGGAGGGGCATTACAGAAACCCCGAAAAAGCTCCGGACAATGGGCGTAAAGTCTGTATCATCGGGGCCGGTCCCGGAGGACTGACGACCGCCTACTACCTGGCTCTCAAAGGTTACCGAATCACCATGATCGAGTCCCTCCCCATGGCAGGGGGGATGATGATGGTGGGGATACCCCGGTACAGACTTCCCCGTGAAGTCATTGACCGGGAAGTGGCCATGATAGAGGACCTTGGGGTGGAAATACGCTACAACACTCACCTGGGGAGAGACATCACCCTTGATGAACTGAAAAATGAGGGATTCAAGGTCTTTTTCATTGCCGTGGGTGCCCATGGGTCCTCAAAAATGCGCATTCCAGGAGAGGACGACTTCCCTCAGGTCCGGGATGCCATTGATTTTCTGAAGCGGATTGCATTGGGCGAACATCATATGCCCGGAAGAAGAGTAGCCGTTATTGGAGGCGGAAACGTTGCCATGGATGCAGCCAGAAGCTGCATTCGACTGGGGTGCGATGAGGTCACCGTCGTCTACCGCAGGAGGCGGTCCGACATGCCCGCCAATGAAGAAGAGGTCCAGCAGGCGGAAGAAGAGGGTGTGAAATTCAGTTTTCTGACAACCCCTCTGGAGATTCTGGGCCGGGACAACAGGGTAAACGCACTTCACTGCCTCAGGACGGAGATGGGAAAGGTCGATGAAAGCGGGAGAAGAAGGCCGGTCGTCGTCAAAGGCAGCGACTTCTCCATGGAAGTGGATGCCGTGATTTCAGCTATCGGGCAAACCATTGACAGGACCGGTTTTGAATCCCTGGATGACCTGCAGTGGACGCGACGTCAAACGATTCGGGTGGACCAAGCCAGCATGATGACCGCGATGGATGGTTTCTTTGCCGCTGGGGACGTCGTCTCCGGCCCGGCAACGGTCGTTGAGGCTATAGGAGGCGGAAAACGGGCGGCGGAGGCCATTGACAGGTATTTTGAGGGCATTCCCCAGCCTAAGATGCTCTCCGTTCCGGTACGTCGACAACATCTGGGCTGCCTGGAGGTTCCCGCCACCACAAAGATGAGCCTTGACAGGCCTCAAATGTCCATGCTGGGGAACGATCGGAGACGCGTTACCTTTCAGCAGGTGGAACTGGGCCTTTTGGAAAAAGGCGTGAGAGAAGAAGCAAGTCGCTGCCTGAGATGTGATATCTGCGTTCGATGTGGTGCCTGTGTGGATATCTGCCGCGACAAGATGGGCGTGGACGCCCTCCAGATGGGGTATCTGGATTTTGATAAACCAGGACGCACGGACTTCAGGGTTGCCGCGGAGAGATGTATCCTTTGCGGGGCATGCGCCGCAAACTGTCCCACCGGCGCCATGCGCATGGAAGACAAGGAGGGCGAGAGAATTCTGAGCCTTTGCGGCACCGTGTTGAACCGTCTTGAACTTGAATTCTGCGACGATTGTGGGAGCCCGCTGGGGCCGGCCAGGTACCATGATTTCATAAAGCGGAAAACGGAAGGCATAGGCGCAACGATCAGGGACGGGAATCTCTGTATGGCATGCGCCAGAAAAGCAGCAGCAAAAAAACACGGCGAGAATATGCCGCCGATCGCCTGAAATCAGAAGGAGAAATCAAATGACGTTTCGTAGAGGCCAGAGGGTAGAAGTGTTCAGGAAATCTCTCGACGAGAGCTGGCAGCCGTTCATGGACAACTTCATCGGTGCCCATGGTATTGTTACCGACCCCGACACGGCCAAGAATGACATCGATGCGCTTATTGAGGTCACTTTGGACGAAGAGGGGACCCACCGATTTCCCCAGGATTGCCTCCGCTCTCTGGAGGGGTAGCGTCCATGGCGCCGGTCTCCGGCATCCTGAAATCGGAGAAGCGCTTTCTTGATAGGGATTTGGAAAAGAGAGGAAGACGATGAGACTCCAAGAGATCCTGAACGAGACAAACAGGGCATTTTTTTTCATTGAAAGCTCCCAGAACGCTGAAGAGGCCATCAGCCTCCTGTCGGAAAAGCATCTGAGTGCCCTGATTGTCACTGAAGATGATCGGCCTGTGGGTATTTTTACCGAACGGGATGTCGTGCTGGCCTACATTCGATGCGATAAGCGGCCCTTCAATCAAATCCTCCTGAAAGATGCCATGACCAACAAGCTGATCGTGGGGAAATCGGATGATGACGTTGAGAAGACCATCGGCCTCATGGTCCAGGCCGACATCAGGCATCTGCCCATCTTTGAAGGGCGGGAGATTGTGGGTGTGATCTATATTTGCGACCTCCTGCATCACTACCTGGGCAGCCTGAGTACGGAACTCCGGTATCTGGAGGATTATCTGGCAGACCTGCATGACGCCGGCAAGGACTAATCGGAGGACACCAGGACTTGAAAAAGACCAGCATCACCATCAATGAAAATCATTACGAGGCCGAGGAGGGGATGACCGTCCTGGAGGTCTTGAGGCTGAACGGCATCGGGGTTCCAACCCTCTGCTACCACAAGGCCCTCAGGCCCATAGGCGCCTGCAAACTCTGTGCTGTGGAAGTGAAGGGCAAGACCGATAAGCCAAGGGTCATGCTCTCCTGTATACTCAAGGCCAGGGAAGGATTGGAACTCAAGACAGAGAGCCCACTGGTCCAAAAGGCACGGGAAGGGGCCATGCGGAACCTCTTTGCCCGGGCACCCCAAGCTGAAATCCTGCTTAAGATCGCAAAGGAATACAACATTGCCACCGGACCCATACCCGACGGGTGCCTCCGTTGCAGACTTTGCATCAGGGTGTGCAAGGAGGTGGTTGGCGCCGGGGCCCTCCAGATGGAAAAGCGGGAGGGAAGAAGTCTCGTCACGCCGACAGAAGCCCTTTGCATCGGATGCGGTACATGCGCCAATATCTGTCCCACACACACGATCCACATGGAGGACCGGGATGGAATTCGCACCCTGTCCATCCGTGAAGAAATTATCGGTATCCACCACCTTGTTCGCTGCGAGGCATGCAATCGGTATTTTGCTTCAGAGCGTTTCCTGACACATGTTTCCGATCTTGCAAGACCCCATGTGGATGTCAAGGAACATCACAGATACTGCCCCACCTGTTCCAAACTTTTTTCAGACCGTGCCAGATCATCCACCAGATTCAAACGTATCTAGCCATCCACAAACATATTCCGGACATGGGTGCGTTTCCGAAGCAGCACGTCATGAGCGTGTGCTCACTATTGACGATCATTCACGGTTTCAGCCAGATTTTGAAGAACATTCGCGGGCTTCATCTCGTTGGTCCAGTATTTACCAATTGAATTTGAAATTGGTTCATTTCTATATAGTTATTCGTTTACATTCATGATGGTTTTTTTGTATTAAAATGATGAGATGGCTTGATAACGGAAAATCACATTGAGGAGACTTTGATTATGGATAGTGCAAGCGAGAGGACCTGTAACCCGATTTCGACACAGGAACTGGAAAGGCGTTGGAAGGCGGTTCGACATGCCATGTCAGACAAAGGCATCGATTTCCTTATTATGCAGAATACGAATCAGTTTTTAGGGGGATATGTGAAGTGGTTTACGGATGTGCCGGCCTTCCATGGGTATCCGATAACCGTCATTTTTCCGCGAGACGACGATATGACGACCATCGCCTGCGGACCCCGAAAAAATCCTGAAAGTGCGCTGACTGACCTGAGTGCTCAGGATTGGGCCTTCAGAGGTGTTAAGAACCGAATCACCGCGCCTTTTTTTGCCTCGCTGCATTATACCAAGACTTTCGATGCGGAATTCGTTGTGGATGAGCTGAAACCCATGAAAGACTGCACAATCGGGTTTGTGGGATTAGGCCAGATCAACGCCGCAACCCATCATTATGTTACCTCCCATCTCACGTCCGCCGTGTTTGTCGATGCCACCGATCTGGTGGACAACATCAAGGCCATTAAGAGCGAAGAAGAAATAGGGCTTATTAAGCGGACGGCAGCATTGCAGGACGTTGCCTTTGAAGAGGCCCTGCAGGCCCTCAAACCCGGGATGCGGGACTATGAAATCATGTCAATGGTTCAACATACGGTTCAGAACCTGGGCAGTGAAGAGCAGTTGATCATGGCCGGATCCGCTCCCATGGGAACACCCTGCATGATGCTGAAACGCCATTTCGCGAACCGGCAGATACAGGCCGGCGATCAGTTTACCCTGATGATCGAAGTCAGCGGTCCGGGCGGTCTGTACACGGAACTTTCCCGCAACGCCGTCCTTGGCAAGGCGTCGGATGCGTTATTGAAAAACGTAGAGATTGCCATAGAGGCGCAGAAAGTCACACTGGACTTGATGAAACCCGGAGCCGACCCCAAGGATCTGGTTGCAGCCAACAACGCGTTTCTGAGAAGCAAGGGCTTCCCCGAAGAAAAGAGGCTGTACGGCCACGGGCAGGGATACGACCTGGTGGAAAGGCCCGCCATCCGGGATGACGAATCCATGAAGCTGGCCGCCAACATGAATATTACCCTTCATCCCATAGTCGCCACCGATACGGTGTATGCCTGGGTGTGTGATAATTATTTGGTCACGGAAACCGGTGTCAGTGAGTGCCTACACAAGACGCCCAAAAAGGTCTTTGAGCTGGATGTTTGATCAATAGTTCTGAATTTTGATGGTACAAATCAAGGGGTGCCAAAGCACCCCTTCTTTGCCTATAGGCGGCTGGCAGTGGTGGTATCATGGAAGATGCGATCAATAGTGCGTCATTATTTGAGGCGGGTTCTACCAGTTCGAATACTTTTCAATGTACTTCTCCCAAAACTCTTTATCCATATTCTGCCAATCGGAACCGAAACGTTGGTTGTAATACGGCGAAAAGCGTTCGAGCCACCGCAGCCACGGATTTTTTTTCTTTTGGTGGGCCTCCAGGATGTCATTCAAATAGGTTTTGATGTTGGCCATTTCGTCCTTGGGAACAAAATAGGCCGCGCCCTTTTTGAACGACTTGACGGTATCCTCCGGGCTCATGGCATGGGCGGTCAACATGAGAGCGATGATATTTTGCTGACCGGCAATCTCCAACAGTTTGTAACCGTCAACACCCATGATATCCAATATGGCTAGATCAAATTGCTCGTTTTCTAATAGCTCTTTGGCCGCCTCGAATCTCGATGCTCTGATTACGGTGGATTCGGATAATAGATCCGCAAGAGTGTCCAGGATGTCAGGCTCGTCGTCTACGATAAGGATTCGTTTTCCTGCGGCCAAATTTTTCGTTTCCATGTTACATACCCTCTGGTAATTTTATTTTAGTCAATTTCAAAACATCCCGTGGTCCGGTTCAAAATTGAACATTTTGAAATCGGCTCATTTGTTTTGTTGTTTAAAAGTGATGACTTTTTCGAAGTCATCAGTCTTCATACGACAATGGTTCAAACCGCGTCGTCACTTCACCCTCTGTTCCTTTTCTTGCAACCATCAGACCGCAGAAGTTTGCATCATCGGTTTCCGGGAAATCCGCGCGGTAATGATAGGGCGGAAAGCGCGATTCCTTGCGGGCCAGCGCCGTCGTTGCAGTGATCTTGGCCACCTGCTGAATGTTCGTGGCTTCGTGAACGCGCATCAACTCGTGTAGATTGTCGGCCTTCAGATCTTCCCGGGCGGCATCCAGGCGGTCCAGTTTCGTTAACGCCGTTGTGAGGCTTTTTTCGGTCTTTACCGGGCCAAAATGATCGGTGGTAATGTACCGAACAATGTCTTCAAACTCCCAATACGGCATGCCCGATTTTTTTTCAAGTGGTCTGAAAATGCGTGCCTTTTCATCGGCCATTTTACCTGCATCCATGGGACGCAGCGCGTTTACCTTGGCTGCATAGTCGGCAGCATTCTTTCCGGCAGCATAACCGCCGGCGACACACATGTGGAGGCATCCCATCTGGTCTGCCGAATCTCCGGCGGCAAATATACCGGGAATATTGGAAGCGCAAGTCTCATCAATCTTGATTCCGCTGCCACATTGTTCTCCGGGACGGGCCTGCATGGGTTCGGATACCGTCATTTCAATCATGGTCCCTCCCAGATTATACCCTTTTTTCACAAAAAAATCAGGCAGGGTGTCTTTGTCATAACCCAAGGTGGCAAACAAGTGTTCCATGTCTTTTTGACTCAAATGCCGGCAATCCACGTAGATGGGGCCGCGCCCTTCCTTCAATTCCTGGATGGTGGACCAGACCATGATATTACGCGGCGCTCCCTCGGCCATGGGGTGATAGCGCTCCATAAAGGGTTCGCCCAGGGAATTTACCAGGCGGGAGCCCATCCCGAAAAAGGCGTTAAATCCGGGTGCGCTGAAGCCCTTGGGGACAATGGTCATGCGGATATATTCCATGTTGGCCAATTCAACCCCGGCATCAAAGGCCTGGCGATGTAAATCCCCGGTACAGGCCGGGCAGTACCAGAGATTGAAGGGATTTCCGGTTTGGGATTTGAACATGCGATTGGTGTTGCCGGTTGAAATAATGATGGCCTTAGCCCGCACCTGATAGAAGTCTCCCGTACGGATATCAAAGCCGGTAAAGCCGGCCAGTTCCCCATCGTGCAGAAATAGATTGGAGACCTGAACCCGGTTCAACACCTTGCATTTGAGCCTGCGTACTTCTCTTGCCATTTTGAGTTTTAGTTTTTTGCCGTTGAAATTAATCGAGTACGGACCCGGCTGGCCCATGGCCTGGGTTCTGAAAAATTCACCGGTGGACGGATTGCGAAGCGGTATTCCGATGCGTTCCACCCTTTCGATGGCAGCCGTTCTTTCTTCACAAAATACGGCTTCATGAATCTTCAGATTGGTGGCGCCCCGGGCGACCCGCCCGGCATATTTGAGCCAGCTTTCCCTGGTGTCCCACGCTTCGCCGGTTTCGAGGTAGGTCTGGAAATGGTCGATGCCGCCGGCAATGGCACCGCTGCGATTGATATTGGCTTTATCGACGACCAGAACCTTGAGGCCTCTTTCCGCAGCAGCCATGGCGGAGTTGAGCCCGGCAGTTCCTCCGCCGATGACGGCCAGATCGGTATCAATGCGGTAATCGTTGGGTGCATTCATTGCAGACTCCTTTCGTTGCGATTCGGCATGTCTCAGACTGCGTTCACTTCATACTCGCGTCAGACGCCCAACATAATTGGCAGGAATTCAATTTCTATAGCCCCGGTTGGGCAATCCTGGCGGCAGGCCCCGCAGTGCCAGCATTCATACGGGTAGCGCACCTGCACCTTTCCGTCCACCAGATAAAGCACATCCAAAGGGCAATGCTGGTCACAGATTCCGCAGGCGTTACATTTGTCTTCATCAATGACAGGTGGCATAATTACCTCCTAATATACTTGGTTTATCCAGGCCAGTTATTTATTACGAGGGTTCAGCGGTTCAAATCGGACAGAACCCTGAACCTCACAGTCCCGAATGGTTTGCGGTTCAGGAGATCGTTGCCGGGTCGGGGGCTTTGATCTTAGATCTGCGAAATTGAAAAGTCAGTGTCAGTGCAATGCAGAGCAGCCCGGCTATATCGCTTGTCAATCCCGGTTTAATGAGAAAGAGCGCCGCAGCAAAAAGCAGGATGCGCTCGTACCATGATGTTGCTTTTTGCAGGTAGCCGACGATGGCGCTGCCCAGGCAAATGATGCCCACCGAGGCAGTGAATACGGAAAGTATGATTTTGCCGGAGCTTCCCATCAACAGCAGTGAATTGTCGTAAACAAACATATAAGGCAGCATGAAACCGGCCAGGGCGAAGGTCCATGCGGTCCAGCCTGTTTTCATGGGGTCCGCCTTGGCAATGGCTGCTCCGGCATAGGCGGCAAAGGAAACCGGCGGTGTGACCATACACAGCATCCCGAAATAAAAAATGTAAAGATGGGCCGCCAACGGTAACACCCCCATATTGATTAAAGACGGTGCGACCGTTGTTGCCAGGAGGACATAACAAACCACTGTTGGAAGTCCCATGCCGAAAAGAAGCGATGCCAGCATGACGATTGGAAGTGCGAGCAGCAGTGATCCGGATGAAAGGGTGATCACAAGAGACGTAATCTTGGCGCTCATGCCTGTCAATAGGACCACGCCGATAACGATGCCGGCCATGGCGCAGGCGGAGGACACCATGACGCTGTTGAATGCTGATTTTGCCAGGGCCGAAAATATCCTGGAAGGCGTCATTCTGGATTCTTTTCTCAAGAAGCTCACGACTACGGTGGCCAACAGGGCGTAAAGCACGGCTATCCTCGGAGAATAACCGCGAATCAAAATCACGATTAATATGATGAGGGGAACCGTAAACATCCATTTGTCCCGGAAAACGAGTTTGATTGAGGGGATTTCATTCGCAGGCAGACCTTGAATTCCGATTTTCAGGGAATAAAAATGAACCACGCTGTAGATCGCCAAAAAGTAAAGTAATGCCGGGATGATGGCAGCTTTGCATACATCGATATAGGCAATGCCCAGATACTCGGCCATGATAAAAGCGGACGCCCCCATCACCGGAGGCATGAGCTGGCCCCCGGTAGATGCCGTTGCCTCAACGGCCCCGGCCACATGGGATTCAAAACCGATGCGCTTCATCAATGGAATGGTCAAGGTCCCCGTGGTCACGGTATTGGCGACAGCACTTCCGGAGACCGTTCCCATCATGCCGCTCACAGCTACTGCGATCTTGGCCGGTCCTCCCCGGTGTTTACCAAAAAGGGCACTGGCCAGATCGACAAAAAACTCCGTGCCGCCGCAGATCTCGAAAAAGGCCCCAAAAGCGATGAAGGGATAAATGAAATTGGTCATCACCTTCAATGGGATGCCGAACATCCCGTTTTTCGACATAAAGAGCGTGGTAGCGATGCGTTGAATGTCATAGCCCCTGTGTGAAAAGGGTGGGGGCAGATATTGTCCTAAAAAACAATAGGCCAGAAAACCGAAACCAATGATGAGCAAGGCCCACCCCACGACGCGGCGGGTGGCCTCGAAAATCAGCACGATACAGACAACACCGAAAAACAAATCCCAACCGGTCGGATCCCCAACTCGAAAGATAAAATCCCAGTAATCAAAGTAAATATAGATGGCAAAGGAAAAGCTGAGCGCTGCCAGCAGAAGATCCACGACGATGAGGGGCAGGGACTCCGGTTTTTTTGAAATGAGGGGATAATGAACAAAGACCACTGCCAGGGAAAACGCCAGGAAAAGACTCAATAGCTGCAATGCCTGAATAGACAGGGTGGCCAAGGTGTAAAGCACGAAAACCGAGCACCCGATGGCCAGCCATTTTCCCACTACAGAGCGAATTCTTGATTTGCGTTCTTCGGGTTGCATTTTCTCCGCCATCTTCCCCTCCAGAAAGAAAACATCTCAGATACTCTCTGACCCAAAAGAATATGAAACTTTCGAGACTTTGGCCTTTACTTCAAATATGATGACTTTGTAAAAAGTCATCATCGTGCCTATGGGCGGGCACGCAAATCAATGGGGTGCATCGCAACCCGTTGATTTGTAAGGAAACCGAAAATCACACTTTTCAGTTTCCGTTAGCAAAAAGTCCTGAGGACCGGATTTTTTACGGTTCCATCAGACATGGAATATTGATGACCTTGCCAAAAGTCATCAATATTCCAATTGAGAAAAGTATCTAGCCTGGTGTATTGATTACTCTTTCCATAATCCTGCGTCTTTAAAATACTTGATTGCCCCAGGATGAAACGGGTTGCCCAATTTGGAAGCAACCCACTCTTTGGTGAGAACCTTGGCCGGTGCATAAAATTTGGTGATACAGTCGAGATGTTCGGTGATGGACTTGGCCAGCTTATAAACCACGGCATCACTCATGCTTGCGTCGCAAATTAACTGGATCCCGTTATCGACCGTCAAAATCTCAGAATCGATGCCCTTGAAAGTTCCGGGAGGATAGACGTACCTTCCAAAATAGGGGTTTTTGCCTACGTATGCGTCCAGATTTTTCTCCTGCCAGGGGATAATCCTGATGGCATGGGTGGCGGTGACCATCTTGGCCAGTTCCTTGGTCAGGAAGGAGACTTCCACCGTGCCGTCCTTCAGGGCATCCGCCAGGGCACCTGTCGGCAGAAAGTAGGGTTTGATATCTTTCTTGACGTTGATCCCATGCGCTGCCAATTGCATCCTCGCCATGACACCGATTCCACCGGTGCCGACTCCCGTCTTGTGGCCTTTTATATCGTAAATGGTTTTGATATCCTTGTTCTTGGCCAACGTCGTCCAGATATTTCCATTGGGCAGCAGGCGTGCAACAACTTTAAATGCCACCGGTTTGCCCTTGAACATCCGCAGGCCCTTGCGGGCGAAATATCCTATCATCGGTGAAATAACCGCTAATTGCATTTCTTTCCTTTTGATGAGGCGAAGGTTCTCCACGGATCCTTCGGTGAATTCAGCGGTCACGTTGACCTCGGGAAGGTTCTCGTTAAGGCACTGTGCGATGGGATTCCCGATATTGTAAAACAGGCCGCCCACAAGCGATGTACCCAGGGAAAGCTGTTCGACTGCCAGTGCATTTTGGGTAGGCAGCACAGCTCCCTGGAAAGCAAGTGAAAAAAACAACGTTCCGATACTGACAAAAAATAGTTTTTTCAAGTACCTGGACATAATTTCCTCCTTTACAATTTAGGGGTTGGATTAATCAACAGTTTTTCACCGAAGTTTAAGGTATTTACGGGCATTGCCCTCAAATATTTTCTGCCGATCGTCATCCGATATGGGCAGTTCTTCCACAATTTTGATGGTTTCCCGGATGTAAGCAGTACCTTTTTCCGGATCAAACGGCATGTCGGATGCGAACAGCACCTTGTCTGCGCCAAAAAAGTCAAGGCCGCAGATGGTTCCCGCCACCGAGCCGAAAAGGGCTGTGTCTGCCAGAAACATCTTGAAATAATCCATATGCGGTTTCTTGAGCTGCTTGAGGACGCCCGTGTAATCCTCATCCGTGGTGCGACTGCCCAGCTGGGCCCATCCCGGCCCGACGCGGCCTTCGAAATAGGGGATCATACCGCCCATGTGATGGGTGATTATTTTCAAATCGGGAAACTCATCGAAATAACCGCCGAACACAAGACGTGCCATGGTAACGCTGGTTTCATAGGGCCAGCCGAACGTCCACCAGATTTCATATTTGGAGCTATCTTCAGAGGCATAGTCTGAAAATCGCGCGCCACGGGCCGGATGGATCCAGATCGGTAGATCGTATTCCGCCATCCTGGCAAACAAAGGCTTGAATTCCGGCAGATCCAGGGGCTTTCCATTAACATTGGTGAAAAACTGGATACCGACGGCATTTAAATCCTTAATAGCGCGGTCGGTTTCTTCCACCGCCGCATCCGGGTTGTTCATCGGCAGCGAGGCGATAAAGCCGGGGAAGCGATCCGGATATTTGGCACAGTATTCGGCCATTCCGTCATTGCCTATCTGCGCAAGTTCCGGTGAAATATCCGGTCCGCCTATGACCTCCAATGGTGGAGACGCCAAACAGAGTATCTGGGCATAATCTTCAAAAAGGTCCATCATCTTCAAGCGCAGCTCCAGATCCACCAGCGCCGGTACCCCCCGAACCCGCTTGCCCAGATTTGGCAGATTCGGGGCGACCTCTATCATTTTATCGTAAAATTTCTTGGGGAAAATGTGGTTGAAAATGTCGATCTTCTTCATCCTGCCCTCCTTTTCCTAAAAGGTGATTTTTTATGTTCAAACCCTGTCAGGTCCTACAGTATGCGGCTGATCAGCGAATACCTCCAGTCGTTCTTTTACTTCAAGCAGATGCGTTTCGATCAAATCAACGGCACCGGGCTGATTTTTTGCGATTATTGCTGCCAATATATCCGTATGATAGGAGAGCGTATTTTTGGATTTCAGAATACTTTCGTTGAACCGCTCATGGTTGTTTGAATCTTGTGATTCAGGCCCGATCTGGCTCATGAAATGCCTTACAGCCATTGTAAGAGCTTCCACCACAATGACAAAAAATTGATTCTTAGACGCTTTCGCTACAAGATTGTGGAACTGGATGTTTTCGTCGATGGAGTTGATATTTGCTTCGATTTTTTGTTTGGTGTCTGAAATATTCTGCTGCAGACTTTCTATATCGGCTTCATCAGCATTCTTGATCGCATGTACCAATACGGCCTTTTCAATATCGATGCGAGCCACAGTGAGTTCCTCGATAGAAATCTTCTCCAAAAAACAAGCATCCAAAAACAGGCTGCCGATAGTATTGGAAATGGTATCTTTGATGATGGACCCGCCGTTGCCGCCTTTTTGGGTTGCGGTCAAACCGGAAAGCTCCAGGATGCGCAGTGCTTCACGAATCGACTGGCGGCCGACATTGAATTGCTGCGCCAGTTCGGTTTCGGGGGGCAGGCGGTCTCCCGGCTTAAGAACGCCTTCGAAGATAAGCTTTTTTATCTGGTTTGAGACTTCTTCGAAGGCCCTTTTGCTCTTGATGGGATTAAATTGGATTGAGTCCAACGGCATAGTTTTGATCCCCAAAGTATGAATGTCAGACTTTCAAATTCTATTCAATCCAGATTAGTAATTTATGTCAAGAAAAAAAGGGTTTTTTGCTTTACTGGAAATGCATCTGTGGCCATTTTCCTTCGCGCGCCCCCCCAAAGCGGGATTTCTTAAGGCCAACTTGCTATTCACGGGTCTTTCCACTGTCACGCGACAAAGATCCGCGAGAAATCCGGTCTAGGTTAATAGGAAACAAGGCTGGGCAGAAATGTGGCGACATGCGGGAAAATTAAGAGTAAAATAGTCATAATGATCAGTGCACCAAGAAAAGGCATGATTCCCCTGAAGATAAGCTCAAGAGGTATATCCGGGGCAATGCCTTTTATCACAAAGACATTGACGCCCACCGGCGGAGTAATAACACCCATCTCTGTGACCAGTACAACAATCACCCCGAACCAGATCGGGTCAAAGCCGAGCTTGGTCACTAATGGAAAAAAGATGGGAATCAGCACCACTATGAGTCCCATGGAATCCATAAAGAACCCACTAAAATAAACCCGCTCACCCGAAGTTGCAAACGTCGACAGCAGACATTTTCACCGATGGAGACTGCCGTTTATTGATGGAAACCGCTCAGGGACCCAAGAATTTCCTGCAGGGTTTCCGGGTGTCGTATGAGCGTTTCCTTCCGGGCCCTAGACAGGCTTTTTATCCTGAGTTCCAGCTTCAAGGCACTTTCCCGGCTGCCGGCATTCAATTTGAGCACGAGCTGAAGGGGACCTCTTCCTTTCAGGTACCTTGCAGCTCTTGGGCCTCCACTTTGATGCTCGGCGAACCGACGGTCGACATCGGTGGTTATCCCCGTGTAAAGGGTGTCATCCCCGCACCGGATCATATACAAGTACCAAATCGTCATAGAGGGGCCTTTGTTCGATTGGAATGCGAGTCGGGCACGTTAAATTGCATGTTGAATTGAATGGTGAATGGGGGTCGGATCACGGAAACAATTTGATGCAATTAATAAAACATTTACTTTTGCAGCCAAATAGGTTTTCAAAAAGGCATTTTGGAGCCTGAAACGTACTTTCAAGAAAACGTTTGGAAAAATCAAGGGTAAAATGACATTATCTTCCTGGTC
>JBAPTR010000221.1:0-2711 GCA_049282265.1 Desulfatiglandaceae bacterium
GGCTTGAGGATATCGCGGCAGATCTGCAAAAACGAAAGGCTATAGAGATGGAGAATTGATTTGTGATAGCTAATAGTTATGATATCTATAGTCAAAGTCAAATATTTGAACATCTATTCCGATATGATCCGGAGAAAGGAGGATTCTGTTGAGTTTCATGAAACCATTTTGTTAGGTGAACTGTTTGACAGAATAGTCCGGAATTCCACAAAAAAATTCAGGGATTTTGTTCTTGACAGGGACAAAAAACCAAACTCCTATGTCTGGATTCTCGTCGAAGGTCAACGAACAACTGATTTGCAAAGAAAACTCAAACACGGAGACGTAGTCGTTTTCAGTCTTCCCCTTGTTGGGGGCTGAAGGAATATGCCTAGCCAAGGGCCCCCGAGGTGCTTTAAACAATCGTCTGTTCCTTAAAGACCCTTGAAATAGTGAAAAGGGAACCCAAAAAAAGGAGGAATTTTATGCATATCAAAAAAAAATGCTTTTCACTCTTCCCGCTGGTTTTGTTTTTAACTCTTATCTTTTCCGTTCCGTTTTCCTTAGCGAAAGATACTGTTCGGTTGGGTTTTTCGATCTCTTTGACAGGGATTTATTCACAGGCTGCTGTGAGCCAGATGAATGCTTATGAGGTATGGAAAGAAAAAATAAACGAGGAAGGGGGAATCTATATCAGATCACTGGGGAAAAAGCTCCCTGTTGAATTTGTCTATTACGACGATAAGAGTGATCCTGGAACAGCTGTGAGGGTCTATGAAAAACTCATCACGCAGGATAAAGTGGACTTGGTCCTCAGCCCTTGGGGAACCACCATCCACTTTGCCGTGGCGCCTTTGGCGGAGAAATACAAAATCCCAATGGTAGGTACCACAGCTGCTTCAGTCAAGCTTCGGGATATCAAGAGCCGATATTTCTGGTTTATTACATCAGCCATTCCAGACAAGCAAATGCAAGCGCTCGTAGATTTGTTGAAATCTTTGAGAATCAAAACTGCGGCCATCATTTATGCGCAGGATCTTTTTCCAAGGGAAAATCTTCAATTCCTCATCCCAGAATTGAAAAAAGCCAACATCAAGCTCCTCATGGTAAAAGACTACCCGTTAGGAGCAAGAGATCTAACTGTCCTGCTCACTAATGTTACGCGGAAAAACCCACAGGCACTTATTGCTCTTTGTTATCCCGCCGATTCTTTCCTCCTCACACGTCAGTTACAAGGTGTTCAGTTCAATCCACCATTTCTCTTTGAGCTGGTTGGACCCTCCATCGCTGCCTTTGGCAAAGTCTTTGCCAAGGCGAGTGGAGGCATCGCCACCATGGGACACTGGAGTCCGAAGGGGCCATGGCCTGGAGCAAAAGCCTTTGAAAACCGTTATATGAAGAAATGGAAAATACGACCGGATTATCTGGACTCTGTTCTTGCTTATATGGGATGCCAGATTCTTGCCCAGGCCATTGAAAAGGCAGGAACTCTGAATCGGGAAAAAATACGAAATGCTATCGCTGGCGGTGAATTCGAAACCATCGACGGTGCCGTCAGATTCAAGGGTACAGAGAACGCCGTCACTCCGAGCATGATACTTCAATACCAGGGCGGTAATCTGGAGATCGTCTGGCCGCCTGAGGCTGCAACAGCAAGTCCGATGTTTCCCAAACCGGATTGGCCTAATAAATAAGGTGCGCCGAGAAACACTTAACCGCATCCTATCGGGATGCTTAAGATAAGACCTTTAACCGAAGAAGGAGGGCACTCATGAAAAACAAAAGCAGATGGATTCTTTTTCTAATTGTATTTTTCATTTCCGCAATTGTCACTACCTCCCTGTCCGTTCAGACGGCCTTGGCTAAGGACAAGATTACTGTCGGGTTTTCAATGTCTCTTACAGGTATGTACGCGCCAGGTGCTGCAGGACAAATGCAGGCCTATCAGCTCTGGGAGGAAACCGTCAACAAGCACGGCGGCATCTATGTGAAGAAATATGGCAAGAAGCTGCCTATTAAGTTAGTTTACTATGACGATAAGAGTGAAGCAAATACAGCTGTGCGAATTTACGAAAAGCTAATCACAGAAGATAAGGTAGATGTTGTTCTCTCGCCATACGGTACAGCCATCCATTTCGCGGTGGCCCCAATGGCTGAGAGGTACAAAATCCCCATAGTTGGGAGTACTGCTGCATCAGTAAAATTCAGGGATATCAAAACAAGCTATTTCTGGTTCATTACATCAGCCATTCCAGACAGACAAATGAAAGCCCTTGTGGATCTACTCAAGCATTTGAAGATCAAGGACATTGCTATTATTTACGCCCAGGAGTTATTTCCACGCGAAAACCTCCAGTTTTTGGACCCCTTAGTGAAGGAAGCAGGTTTTAACGTCCTGCTCCACAAAGACTATCCAATGGGTGCAAGGGATTTGACCACCCTTCTTTCTCAGGTAAAAAGCAAGAGTCCCGAGGCTGTTATCGCCCTGTGTTATCCCGCCGGAGCGTTCACTATTACAGCCCAAGCCAAGGAAGTGGGCCTCAACCCTAAATTTCTCTTTGAACTGGTGGGACCGGCTGTCGTGGCCTTCAGGCCAAAATTCGGTGCTGCAACAGAAGGCATTACCACCATGGGACACTGGAGCCCAAAGGGCAAATGGCCGGGTGCCAGAAAGTTCTATGACCAATACATTGCCAGATTTAAGGTAGAACCAGATCCTCTGAATTCTGTGT
>JBAPTR010000222.1:0-3783 GCA_049282265.1 Desulfatiglandaceae bacterium
GCACGGATATTGGGAGAGGTCCAGTCACACCTCAAGAAAAACCTTGGTTTCAGCCTCCCGGAACAGGCCGTAAAGGATGTGCTCCAAAAGCAAACCATAATAGGTCTTTACGGGGTCGCGAAAGACCTTTCAGGATTCATCCAGACGGCTTCACAAGGGTATGCTATTGCCGCCGGGGAGAAAGTCCCTGGTTTTAGCCGGTGAAAAAGTACCTATGGGTGGTCGGTCAGGAAATGCCCTTTCTGGATATTCTTCCCGTCTTGCCATAAGTTTAAAACCCATCTTCTTCTGATCTGATTCTTATTCTTCCCCTGCTGGAGGTCTTCGGACTAAGGTCATGGTTTTCTCCTGGAGGGAAGACCATGAGCCAGAAGATCCGATGTGCCAACCCCAACTGCCGCAGGCTTTTTCTTCCCGACCCCCGGGTAAAGGGCCAGCGATATTGCAGCAAGAAGGAGTGCCGGCGTGTCCGAAAAAGACAATGGCAACGCCAAAAGATCGCGGATGATCCGGACTACCGGGATAACCAGCGTGACGCCCAGCAGTGCTGGATGGAACAAAACCGGGACTACTGGCGACGATACAGGGAGCACCATCCTGGATATGTAAAACGCAACCGGCTCCTTCAGAGAGCACGGGACAGGAGGCGGCTCTTTCCAGATCTTGCAAAGATGGACGCGTCAAGAGGTGTTTCTTATGTAAACCCAGGGAGTTACTACCTGATTTCTGCCAAAAGCAATCTTGCAAAGATGGACGCGTTACCGCCCAAATACTTCCTGATTCCACAGGCCTACCCATTTCTTGCAAAGAAGGACTCGATGGACTTGCGCTCTCTTTCTGATTTAGGCTTCCCCCCAATAGGAGGTCGCAGCCCATGATGGAAAAAATTATCCTTTGCCCCGACCGGGTCCGTAAGATCGCCGGCACTTTCGGCTTCATCGAGCATCGCTTCCTCAAAGAGGGCTTTTTCTACACCCTCAGCCACCATCAGCTTTTGCTCTACCTGTTCCTGGTGCTGGTGGGCGATCGTCACGGCCTGTCTTTCTACGGCTATGACAAGATCTGCACCCTTTTGAGGATCACGGTCGACGAGTTCATCCTGGCTAGGGACGGGCTCATTTACAAGGACCTCATCGCCTTTGACGGCCGCACCTTCCAGGTTCTGTCTCTTCCCCGATCCGGACCACGCTCAATTCCGCTCAAAGAAAAAGAACAAATGCAGGAAAAAGACCCCGCCACCATACACCAACAGATTCTCCGATCCCTTGGAGGAAGCTATGATCAATAGACACACCGTCTTCGAGATCCATCGCCTCTACCATGAAGGGCTCTCAAAACAAAAAATAGCCGCCATTCTTCATATCGATCCAAAAACCGTGAGGAAGTTCCTCAAAGATCCCGACCCCAAGAGGCCTCCCATAAGAAGACCAAGCAAGCTGGATCCTTTCAAAGAGGAAATCCGGAGGCTTCTTGAGATCGACCCAAAGGCCTCCGCCGCCGTGATCCTCCAACGGATCGCCCCACAGGGCTTTGACGGAGGCGCGACCATCCTCAAGGACTATCTGCACACCCTTCGAGGGCGCATCAAAAAGAAAGAAGCCTTCATCCGTTTTGAGTCCCTGCCCGGGGAGCAGTGCCAGGTTGATTGGGGCCACTTCGGATCCATCCCCTACGGAGATACAAAACGCAAGCTCTACTGTCTGGCAATCCTGGAATGCCACAGCCGTCTTCTCTACCTGGAGTTCACCCACTCCCAACGGCAGGAAACCCTCCACCGCTGCCTTCTTAATGCCTTCCGTTTCTTCAAGGGCACCCCAAAGGAACTTGTTACAGACAATATGTTGACAGCAGTAACGGAGCGCGTAGGACCCATCATCCGTTTCAACGGGGCCTTCCTCGACTTCCTCCGCCCCTTTGCCATTGTCCCCCGGGCCTGCAATCCTCGAAGCCCCCACGAAAAGGGAAAAGTGGAAAAAGGGGTGATCCATTATATCCGGCACAACTTCTGGCCCCTGCGCTCCTTCTCAGATCTGTTCGACCTCCAGACCCAGGCCGACCACTGGAGGGACTCCGTGGCCAATGTGAGATTCCACGGCACAACAGGGCAAAGACCCATCGAACGCTTTCAAGAAAAGGCCCTCAGACCCCTGCCGGAGTTTCTCCCCGACTGCAGGGACACCAATCCTGCCAAAGTCCACCCCGACTTCTCCGTCCGCTTTGATGCCAATACCTACACCGTGCCCCCTTGGGCCATAGGCAAGCAGGTGATTGTCAAAGCAAACCACCGCACCCTCACCATCTATCTCAAAGACAGAGTCATTGCCACTCACCCTCGCTCCTACAAGCGCAAAGAACGTGTCGAGCTGCCCGCACACAAGGAAGCGGCACTCAGGCAAAAACGAAGGTTGTGGAAATCAGATCTGGTCCAAGCCTTCATCAGTCTCGGAGAGGAGGCCAAAGCCTACCTCGAACACCTCGCCGATACTCACGAACCTCTCAGAAAAAACCTCGAAAAACTCCTCGCCCTCAAAGATGAATACGGCTCCTACGCACTCATCGAGGCCATCAAACGGGCCTCTATACACCACGCCTACGGCGCACACTACATCGAAAATATCCTCTACCAGGAAATGACCCCCAAAACACACCATCCTCCGGTCAAGCTCAAACAGGAAAAACTCAATCGCATCCGCCTCGATGAACCCTCCCTGGCCGATTACGACGCCTTCATCGTTAAAAGGAGAAACCGCCGATCATGACAACGCTCGATCAAGTCAAGGAAAAACTCATCCGCTTGCGACTCAAAATCATGGCCCAATGCCTTGAAGAGGTCATCCAGCAGGCCAAAGAAAAAAATCGCGACACCCTTTTTGTGATCAATCAGCTCGCTGAGGCCGAAGCAGAGCATCGTTTGCAAACCGCTATCAAGCTCCGATTCCAGCAAGCCAGGCTCAATGAAAAAATCACCCTGGATGCCTTCGACTTCCACCACCATAAATCAAGACAAGACCAAAAAGCTCGGATCCTCGACCTCCTGAACCTGGACTTCACCTCAAACCACAGGGACGTAATACTGATCGGCAACCCAGGCACCGGAAAGACCTTCATCGCCAAATGCATCGCCTACGCCGCATGCAATGTCAACATCAAGGTCCTCTTCACCAGCGCCATCGATATGATCAATCATCTCATCGCCGCAGAGGCCGATCACTCGCTCCTCAAAAAACTCCGCTATTATCAATCTCCGGCCCTTCTTGTATGTGACGAGCTCGGTTATCTATCCCTCGGCCAACAGGGTTCTCACCTCTTCTTCCAAGTCATCAGCGCAAGGCACCAGGCAAAGTCCACGTTGATTACAACGAATTTGCCTTTCGCAGACTGGGGAAAGGTGTTTGATTCCACCACTGTGGCCACAGCGATTGCCGACCGCCTCGTTTACAACTCGGAGGTCCTTATCCTCGGAGGTACAAGCTATCGAAGAAAACAAAAATAGCCACAACTGAATCGAATACCATAGGCGCCCGTCCATTAATGATACGGCGCACCACTCTCGTTCAGCCTCTCAAAAATCCGGGATTGCGCTGATCTATGCCTCTTCCTCCCCTCCAGCCATTTCTTAACCGGCCATTCCTAGGGACTTTCTAACCGGCGGCAATATGCAATTAATAAAACATTTACTTTTGCAGCCAAATAGGTTTTCAAAAAGGCATTTTGGAGCCTGAAACGTACTTTCAAGAAAACGTTTGGAAAAATCAAGGGTAAAATGACATTATCTTCCTGGTC
>JBAPTR010000223.1:0-10796 GCA_049282265.1 Desulfatiglandaceae bacterium
TTAAAGAACTCGGTATCACCCGAAATGGAATGCAAGGAGAAACATCATCATGCCGCTCGCGTTTGAATCACTAAGCCATGGCAGGATCGCTTTCGGTTTTTTCAATATCGAAAGTGATATGTTGCTGCTTGAAAAATATTTCTTTTTTGCAGATAATTTTTGCAAGAGTGTAGAGAAAATTATCAATTCTTCTAAGGATGGTTCGGAGTCCCGGTGTCAGGTCTGGTATATCGCAAAAAGAGAAGACATTGGCGACTTCATGGGCGCCATGGATGGTATACGTTTCATTGGGTTTATGGGAGAGTTGTATAGAAAATTTCCATTCCCGGTCCTTCCCGGTGATTTTAAACAAAAACCGGAGGGATGGCGGACACAGCCGGAGATCGAAAAGATTATCGAGAAATATGGTAAGATAAAACAGATCCCTTTCCGAGTTGATCGAGCGGGGGAATATATTCAAATTGGCGAATATTTTTTTAGTACAAATGTTTTCAAGGAGCTAATTCAGTATGTGTGGGAGGGAGGCTACCCAAAATGGCGTAATGGAGAGAGGCCGGAATACGTTATCCACATGAAGGATTGGATTGGGGAAAATGAAATTCCTCTCTTAAAAGGCCTATATTTGGTATGAAAGCCCCTCTAAAGTGAACCGCTCAAAATTCACAGAAAGAGAGGCTTTCAATGAACAATGAACAGAGTTTAAGCCATACAAAGTGGGAATGCGATTAATGCTGTCCAAATCTGGATGAAAAGAGCATTTTCACTGGTGCCGACAAAGATCTTGGCCTTCAGGTTTTGTTTCAAGGCTTTGAAAAACAGCTCGATCTGCCAGCGTTCCTTGTAGATCGCCGAAATTGTGGTTGCCCCAAATTCAAGATGGTTGGTTAAAAGAACAATTTGGCGATTTTGCTCTTTGTCCGGAAATAATTTCCTCATCCATTGTTTCGCAATTCAAGGAGTGATTCCATGAAGAACATTGATTCCCTTCTGTCGGATGATTTGATCAAAGCCAAGATTCCTGGTGAAACCAGCGGGATCGAAATTAAAAAAACCATCTGTTCCATCTGCAATCCAACGACCCATTGCGGTATCGATGCCTATGTGAGAAACGGGACGGTTATCAAAGTTGAGGGAAGCCTGAACCATCCCCATAACGAAGGTACACTTTGCTGCAAAGGCGCGGCCAGCCGACAATACATCTATCACCCCGAGCGGATCAAAGCGCCGCTCAGGAAAAAGGGTGATGGGAAATCGGGCCTGTTTGAAGCTATCGATTGGGACAGCGCCCTTGATGACATCGCTTCGCGCCTGCAAAAAATCAAGGTGGATTCAGGTCCCGAGGCAGTGGTCTTTTTTGCAGGATATTCCAAATGGATGCGGCCTTTTTTGCAGCGCCTGGCGCATTTATTCGGCACCCCAAACTACTGTTCCGAATCGAGCACCTGTTTTTTTGCAACTCTGATTGCAAGTATGCTGACCTATGGGGATATGGGCGGTCCCGACGTCGAACACGCCAGGTGTTTGATGATGTGGAGTGCCAATCCCATGCACTCTGAAACACCAGATGCCCGCCACCTGATGGATGCCAAGCAAAATGGCATGAAAATCATCGAAGTCGGCCCCTTTCTCACCCCCATGTCGCGTCTTGCCGACCTGCACCTTCGCCTCAGGCCCGGCACCAGTGGAGCCCTGGCATTGGGCATGGCCAACATCATTATACAGGAGAACTTGCACGACCTGGCGTTTGTGAGCAAGTGGTCATACGGATTCGATGCGTTCAAAACTTATGCCGCCGAATTTACCCCTTCGGTCACTAGCCAGATCACCAATGTACCGGCCGGGTTAATCATCAAAGCCGCCCGCCTATATGCGACGACCAAGCCGGCGGCCATGTACAACGGCGCTTCGGCAACGGTTCACCATACCAATGGAGTGCAAAATCATCGGGCGATTGTCACCCTGATCGGCCTTACCGGGAATTTCGACTGCAAAGGCGGCAACAAGGTTATTTCTCCTTCATATTGCCATGTGCCCGCAGGTTTTGTTACCCGAGAAGCTGAGTTTGAACACCCCTGCCCCTGGGACGGCATGGCGCCGCGAGCAGGACATGATCGTTTTCCCATATGGAGCGCCGTCGTCAACGAGGCCCAGGCCATGCATGTCCCGACGCAGATCGATACAGGCGTTCCCTACCCGATCCGCGCCATGGTGGCCTTCGGATTGAATTACCGGATGTGGCCCGGATCCGATCATATGCAGGCCAGTCTTAAAAAGCTTGATTTTCTGGTTGATGTTGATCTTTTTCTGACCGATTCGGCGAAACTCGCTGATATTGTACTGCCGGCTGCCAGTTCCTTCGAAAGAAGCGAAATGAAAATCTGGCCGGAACGGTATGCTATGTGGACCCAGCCTGTCATTGCCCCCATCGGTCAATCCCGCTCCGATATTGATATTATCTGTGATTTGGCCGATCGATTAAACCTTAACGACCCATTGCTGTCCCAAGGCCATGAGGCCTGTATGGATTGGATCATGGCGCCGATCGGCTTAAAAATGGCAGAGTTGAAAGTATCGCCCCAAGGCCGGTTCATTGAAAACCAACCCCTAACACCCTACCTGAAATATGAAAAGGATGGTTTTGCCACACCCACCGGGAAGATGGAATTCACCTCATCCCTCCTGGCCGAAGCAGGCCTGGATCCATTGCCCAGATACATGGAACCGGCGATCAGCCCGGTTTCCACCCCGCACATCGCTGAAAAATACCCGCTTGTCTTAACCACAGGCGCCCGTCTTCCCATGTTCATACATTCACGCACGTTCCGCCTTCCGTGGAATCGAATGATCAGACCGGATCCAAAGCTGGATCTGAATCCCCTTGACGCTCGGAGTAGACAGATAAGCCATAATGACTGGGTGCAATTGGAGACGCCCAGGGCATCGATCAAGGTGAGGGCCAATATTACGGAAATTACGCCACCCGGAGTTGTGAACATGTACCATGCTTTTCCGGGGGCGGATGTCAACTTGCTCATAGAACCGGATTACCTGGACCCGATTTCAGGGTATCCGGGATTTAAGTCTTTGCTTTGTCAAATCAACAAGACGGATAATATAGACAAGGAGTGTTTATGCGGACACAACTAGCTTTTTCATTTGACGCGTCGCGCTGCTCCGGCTGCTATGCCTGTGTAGTTGCCTGCCAGGACCAGAACGATTCCGATATCGCTTTCCGAAGAGTAGTGCCTTGCGAACAGGGCCACTATGAGCATGCCTTGATATCCTTCTTTTCCCTGGCCTGTTTTCACTGCGGCGACGCCCCCTGCGTCATGGTTTGCCCGACGGGCGCGCTGTTTCGGGATGAAAACAATGGTATCGTCCATTTGAATCGTGATATCTGCGTTGGATGTCATAGCTGTATATTGGCCTGTCCTTTTGGCGCGCCCCACTTCAGTGCCGATGGGAAGATGGTCAAATGTGATCTGTGCTACATGCGCATCAATCACGGCATGGCACCGGCGTGTGTCAGGGCTTGTCCCACCCGGGCGCTTGGTTTCGGGACGACGGAAGAGATAGGCGCCGAAAAGGCCGGCAAGGCCGGCCAGTTGCTGATCAAGCATGTGTTACCGGGCAACTAAACCCTATGATGAAAGACTGTGGAAAGGGTTTGAAGGTTTGAATGGTATGTATTGTTTACAAGGCCCTATGAAAACATAGCTGTGTTTTTGTCCTGCCCTCTGTGTCAGAGTCTGCCCACCCGGGCCCTGACTTTCGGCAGCGCCGAAGCAGTCGCCGATCAAAAGGACGCCACTGCCTGTGTCCAGCCCAGCTAACCCATGAAAAAAGAAGCACCTATCGTCATCCTGGGCAACGGAGGCGCAGCCTGCCATGCCGTCATGGCCGTGCGTGGCGCGGGCTACGCGGGCGCCGTCCACATGATTTCCGATCGGAAAGAGGCTGCTTTCAACCCCATGCTGGGGCCGTACTATTTAAAAGGCCGCATTGGATGGGAACAATGCTTTCCTTTTGGTCGGGATTTTTATGGGCGGTATGACATCGAATGCCATTTCGGAAGTCCGGTGGAATTTCTGGATGCCGCCAACCGCACAGTGCGCTGCGTCGACGGGAGTACATGGGCGTACCAGCGCTGTCTGGCTGCCACCGGGGCCACACCCTCCATCCCGCCGGTGCCGGGTCTGAGGGAATCCTCCCGGGCCTTTGCTGTACGCTCCTCCGCAAGCATTTTGCGACTGAAGGATGCCATCGCCGGAGCAGGCGAGCTGGTGGTTCTGGGGGCGTCCCTGGTCGGTCTCAAGCTGGCCGAGATCATGAGCGCGCAGCAGGCCGAAGTTCTGCTGGTGGACGTCACTGATCAGGTGATGCCCGGGGGCGCCCATCCCATTACGGCGGCTTATTTGCAGTAGTACCTGGAACAGCACGGCGTCTCAGTGCGCCTGGGTTGCTCGCTGGAAGGCCTGGAAGAAGAGAGGGGCCGGGTGTGTTGTTTTTTCCCGCAAAGCATCACCGAGAGGGCCGATTTCGTTGCCGTCTGTACCGCAATTCGACCTAATATCGCGTTTATCGACAGGGACCAAGTGGCCACCGACGCGGCCATTCTCATCGACGCCCACTCCCGCACCAGTGCCGAAGGATTATATGCGGCCGGTGACTGCGCCCAGGGAATCAATCCGTTGTCTCACGTCCACGAATGGCTAGGGACCTGGGCGAATGCCTGCTACCAGGGCAGAGCCGCAGGAAGGCACATGGCCGGGAACCCCTCCGCCTACCCTGGCAATCCGCGCCGGCATGTCAGCCCTTTCTACGACTGGACCTATGTACAGATCGGTGATGCCTGCCGGCAAGGGAAAAGGATTCGCGTAGAGACTTCCGGAACACCCTTCAAAGGAGGTTTTCGACTGCTGGTGTACGAAGGTGATAGGCTTATTGGCGCAAACCTAATCAACGATATCGAGAACATTGACGCTTGAAAAAGATCCATCCGAGGTGTCACAGATATCTGTCATCTCATGGCTTTGGAGCCAATCTAAGCCTGCCCCGACAGGCTCGCCCGACGGGCTGGTGCCACACCGAATGTGCTGCAGCAGGGTAGGAATGTAATGTCTTTATTGATGACAATGCCGCGAAAGAAGTTCTTTCCGACAAAGGGCAGTGTGAAAATGGCTTGTGTCAAAGAGCGAACACTGTGACCGTGGCGTTTTTGAACACCGCAGCGGTGCATCAGTGAACCGATATGAAAATCGAAAGTTGAGTTAACCGGCTATTTGGTTGTTCTCGGCGGCTACACCGCCGATAATCGCGGTGCTGACTTCGTCAACACCGCGATTATAGACCGCGGTTGTTATAGCCCGTGATTAAAAACGGGCTTTTTCAAGACCGACAGGGTTATTTTCAGCCGGACTACACCGTCTTGATCGTCTCGATCAGAATTTCCGCTGCTTTGGTCGCATGCTTTCTTGTCAGGATCAGCGGCGGCATGAAACGAAAAACGTTGCCGAACCGGCCGCAGGGCACCATCACCAGTCCGCGCTCCAGAAGTCCCATGACGATCTTTCCCACCGCCTCTCTGTTGAGCGGTTTGCGCGATTCTTTGTCTTCTACCATCTCGACGCCGATCATCAGGCCTTTTCCGCGCACATCGCCGATCACGCGGGAGTCCCGGGCACCTTCCTGCAGCTGCTGGGAAATTTCCGAACCCAATTCAGCGGCTCGCTTGATGAGCGCCCCGTTGTCTTCCAAGAGGATATCGATATTGGTCATGCAGGCTGCGCTTGTCATGGCGTTTGCTGCAAAGGTGTTGGGCTGCGATCCGTCGGCGATCGCGGCCGCCAGATCCTTGCGGACCGAAAGGCCGGCCATGGCCACGTCCCCGCCCATACCTTTGCCCCAGGTCAGCATGTCCGGCTCTACGTCGTAGTGCTCGATGCACCACATCTTACCGGTGCGCCCGGCGCCGGCCTGCACCTCATCGGAGATGTACAAGGCACCGTGCTGTTCGCACGCTTTTTTCACTATGGCAAGATAGCCCGGCGGGGTGGGCACATAGCCGCCCTCGCCCTGCAGTGCCTCGATGATCACTGCGCCCACGTCGTCGGCCCCCGTATAGGGCGTGTTGAGTACGTAGTCCACATATTTTGCGCATTGCAGATCGCACTTCGGGTATGTTAATCCGAAGCAGCAGCGGTAGCAATAGGGGTAGGGCAGGTGAATGACCCCCGGAATAAAGGGCCCGTAGTCCTTGCGGTACTGGTCGCCGGTGGTCAGGGAGTTGCAACCGCACCATACCCCGTGGTAGGCGCCGTGAAAGGCGGCGATCTGGGTGCGGCCAGTGATCTTGCGCACGAACTTGATGGCGGTCTCCACGGCCCCGCTGCCGCCCTGGGTGAAATAGGTGATGCAGTTGTTGCGCAGCCCGCGCGGCATGACCTCGGATATTTTTTGGGACAGCTCCGTGCGCCGCACATTGGAAAGATCGCCGGCATGCATCAGCGAACCCATCTGCTCCTGCATGGCCTTGATGACGCGCGGATGGCAGCGCCCCACGGAGTTGACCGCCACACCGGCAGTGATATCGATGTAGACGTTCCCGTCCGGATCCTTGATCGTCGCCCCCTTGCCTTCGGCGTACACCAGCGGGAATCGGCCGGCACCGCGGGCCATGGACTCGTGTTCGAAAGAGCCTTCCAGATACTTTTTGGAGTTGGGGCCCGGAATAGCGCCGCTGATCATTTTCGGAGCTTCTTTATAGGAAAGCTCGGCCAATTGTTTTTCGCTGATCATAATCAAACCTCCTCTAAAATGTTATCGATAGGAACATGCTCCAGATCAAAGGCGTCGGCAACCCCTCTATAAGTTACTTTTCCTTGAACGACGTTGGCGCCGCCTTTGATTTCCTTGTTTTCCAACATGGCCTTTTTCCAGCCTTTATTGGCGATTTCAACGGTGTAGGGCAAAGTCGCGTTGGTCAGGGCCAGCGTGGAGGTCCGCGCCACACCGCCGGGCATATTAGCTACGCAATAATGAATGACGTTGTCGACTACATAAATGGGGTTACCGTGCGTGGTGGGTTTTGAAGTCTCGAAGCATCCACCCTGGTCGATGGCCACATCTACCAGGACGGACCCCGGTCTCATGGTTTTGAGCATGTCGCATGTAATTAGCCTGGGGGCCTTTGCGCCGGGAATCAGGACGGCGCCGATCACCACATCGGCCTCTTGGATCAGATCCCGGATAACGGCCGGGGTGGACATGAGCATGATGCAGTTTTTGGGCATAACATCGGAAAGATAACGCAGGCGATCCAGATTCATATCCAGGATGTAGACCTTGGCGCCTAGACCGGCGGCCATTTTGGCGGCATTGTGACCCACCACGCCGCCGCCGATGATCACCACGGTTCCGGGGTCGACGCCGGGCACCCCGCCCAGCAGGATACCGTGCCCGCCTTGCACCATTTCCAGGTATTTGGCTCCTTCTTGAACGGCCATACGTCCGGCCACTTCACTCATGGGAGTTAATAAGGGCAGGGAGTAATCCTCTTTTTGAATGGTTTCATAGGCAATGTTGATCGATTTGCTTTGAATCAGAGCGCGGGTCAAGATTTCATTGGCAGCCAGATGAAGATAGGTGAAAATAATCTGGTTCTCTCGGATAAAACCGTATTCGGAAGGTAAAGGTTCTTTAACATGCATGATCATCTCGGCCTGGGCATAAATCGCTTCGGCCTTTTTCAGTAACTTGGCGCCGGCGCAGGAATAAGCCTCATCATCGAATCCACTGCCTAGACCGGCCGCAACTTCGACAAGGACTTGGTGTCCGCTTTTTATCAATACTTCCACTCCGGCCGGTGTGACCGCCACACGATTTTCCTCTGACTTGATTTCCTTGAGAACACCAATTAACATATCGTACTCCCTTCAGATAAAAATGCAATAGGGTTCTAATTACATTCATATAAATACATTAATTGTGAATATATTAATTATTAAATCGTGTCAAGTCCTTATTTCTTTGGCGCTACGAGAAAAAGTCACAGCAATGGATTGCTTCATTGAATTTAGGAATTACAAGAATAAATAATGGGGGACTTAAACTGGGCTGGGGTCGTTAGATGTATTCGGCAAGATCTTCTCCTGCAGATCAACCTCTCGGGATAATTTTGACGAATACACCTAAACGTCAACGATTGCTAATTTTTAGAAAGGCTTTTAGCATGTTCAGCAATTCGCGGCGCTGTTCCGGACTGGTTTCTTCCAAGTATTTTGCTATGATCCCGTCTTTTTCAACTTCGATATTCTCCAGTGCCTTTTTACCTCGAGGAGTTAATTCAAGTAGTGTCTTGCGTTCATCGTTTGGATCTTTCTTGCGTAAAATAAAACCGCTTTTTTCCATCCTTTTGGCAACACCGGTCATATTTGCGCCCGAAACCAGCATCAGCTTGCTTACGTTGGTGATGGTGTTAATTCTGTTGTCAGAACCCTCTAATGTACGCAGAACAGAATATTGCGAAAAAGTAAGACCAAAGTTCTTAAAGATCACGGAACAGTCTTTCTTATAGCTTTCTGATGCAATCACCAGCGCTATCATAATCTTTTCATCAAACCCCATATTGCTCTTATATCCTAATTTTTTCATTTATAATTACCACCTTAAATGTTAATTATTTAATATACGACATGTATATTAATTCAGATAATATGTCAAACCTATTTTCAATAAAAAACGATTCCGCTTAACGCTAAAGATGGTAAACGGAGTTGAGCAGAGCAAAATTCCGGTTACAATCGTGTTGAACTGAGCCGCTTCACACGGCTATGGTGATTAAATCCGCCGTTCTTTTGTGGCGATTTTAGAGAAAAATGCCTATACATTTGACTCCTAATTCGATATAAATTATTTTCTTGGGCAGGTGAACAAATGCCCAAGAAGTACAAACAACGCGGCTTGATGGAATTCCAGCAGGAATTTCCGGATGATGAAGCCTGTGCAAAGTACCTTGCGGAGCAACGATGGCCGGATGGATTTATTTGCCCGCGGTGCGGACATGAGAATAGCCGGAAAACAAAGGTATGAAAGAGGGGTAGGTTGTCTTAATGTGGGCCAATCATAAAGGAGAAGGATCATGGCTATATCAATGCCATTATGATGATGCCGGTGGAGAGATTCAATGTTGCGGCCTGCCCTGAACGCTTCAAAGAAATTGGCGAGGCTATGGGACTGGATGTACACCACATGAACACTGCGCATGCTGCTGATAAGACACTGGAAGAAATTGAGCGGCTCCGCAATGATGTTGGCATTCCTCAGGTCCCGCTCAAGGAGTTCGACTTCAGTGAGGCCGATGTTGAGCACACAGCCAAATGGGCTATTAACGACCTAGCGCGTGAGGCTAACCCCCGCAACATCACTCCGGAACAAATTAAAGAAATCATGCGCTCTTGTATTTAAGACCAAGGCCGGCCTGTTCTTGAAGGAATGGACCGGCAAGTACCAAGCCACAGAAATACAAATCGAAAGAAGGAGGCATAGAGATGAAATTCTTGAGAGTAAACATGGCTAACAAGGCTATAAGTGTTGAAGATGTGCCGCAGGAATATATCGGGCTGGGCGGAAGGGGCCTTACTTCCATAATGATCAATGCGGAGGTGCCGCCAACATGTGACCCACTTGGTCCTCAAAACAAACTCATTGTAGCTCCCGGTCTTCTAAGCGGGACGAGTTTGGTGAACACTAGTAGGGTATCGGTGGGGGCAAAAAGTCCTTTGACGGGGACAATAAAGGAAAGCAATGCGGGTGGAACTGTTGCTGCTGCCCTCGGCCGTTTGGGCATCACAGCGATAGTCTTCGAAGGTCAGGTTCCAAAAGGGGAACTATATATCTTCAAGATTGATGAAAATGGGGATGCGAGTCTCATTCCAGCTCAAAAATATAAAGGCGTGAGAACCTATGCCTGTGTAGAGAAATTGCTTGAGACTTATGGAGAGAAAACCTCTGTACTCTGCATAGGACCTGCAGGCGAGGGCTTGTTGCCTGTGGCATCCATTCAGTCCTCTGATGTAGATGGCCGTCCGTGCAGAGCAGCCGGCCGCGGGGGGTTAGGTGCCGTCATGGGAAGTAAAGGGCTCAAGGCCATAATTGTGGCCCAGGGCGGTAAGAGTGCTGATGCGACAGCCAATCCGGATACCTTTAAAGAAGCAGCAAAGGCATTTGCGAAGGCGATTAAAGATCATCCTTTCAGCGGTCAAATGCTCCCTGCCCTCGGCACTGCCGGTATGGTGGCCCCGGTCAATTCCATGGGGGCTTTTCCAACCTTGAACGCCACAAGAGGAGTCATGGATGGCTGGGAGAAGATCAGCGGAGAGACCATGGCGAAGCTTATCCAGGAACGGGGGGGCAACCCAAGCCACATGGGTTGTGCCCAATGCATTGTGCACTGCTCAAATGAATTCGTGGACAAGGCGGGCAAGTATGTGACGTCATCATTAGAGTACGAGACCCTCTGGTCCATGGGCGGCATGACCGGCATTTCTGATTTGGACACTATCGCACAGTTAGACTACATGTGTGATGATATCGGCGTTGACACCATGAGCACAGGGGTGGCCATTGGTGTTGCCATGGATGCGGGGCACAGAAGTTTTGGGGACGGTCAAGCGGCCATTGAGATGGTTGAGGAAATAGGCAAAGGCACGGAGTTTGGAAACATCTTAGGAAACGGTCCGGCTGCAGTTGGGAAGCATTTCAACCACGAACGAGTGCCCGTGGTGAAGGGACAGAGT
>JBAPTR010000224.1:0-23993 GCA_049282265.1 Desulfatiglandaceae bacterium
CGCCTCATTTTTCAGTTCGGTTACGGCTACAACAACGACCAGGAAATCCTTCTTCGCAAAACCCGGTTTCATCTTGACAACCTGCAAGCAAGGGGCCCCTTTGTGAGCTCCTTCAGGGAACAAAAACCTGTGCTGTTGAATGATATCCATGAAAATGGAGAAAAGCTTTCCGACAGGAGTCTTTTTCTCGCAAAGGAACTCAAGGTTCAATCCCTCGTCTGCGTCCCCATCGTTTATGAGAAGGAATCTTTGGGCGTGTTAACCGTCGACAACCTGCACTCAAAGCGCCCCCTCACCAAGACCGATATGAGTCTCCTGATTGGGGTCGCTTCACAGGCCGCCATGAGCCTGATCAACGCGCGCTCTTTTCAAAATATGCAGGACAGCGCAAAGAAATACCGCGAACTCGTGGAAAATGCCAACAGCATCATCCTCCGCGTGGACATGGACGGTGGCATTGTTTTTTTTAATGAATTTGCACAGCGCTTTTTCGGATACAAGGAAAATGAAATCCTGGGGAAGAATATCGTCTCCACCGTATTGCCTGCAACGGCAGCGGTAGAACAAGACGTTCGGAATTTGATAAATAAGATCAAGACTCAACCCGAAAAAAGATTTACCACGGAAAGCAGAACCCAGCGCAAGAGCGGAGAAACCGTCTGGATTGTCTGGACTTTCAAGCCCAACTTGGACACTGGAGGTGCAGTTCAGGAAATCCTCTGCATCGGCAACGATATCACCGAGCTTAAAGTCACGGAAAAAAAGCGCCATGAGCTGGAGATGCGATTGCAGCGTGCACAGAAGATGGAAGCCATCGGGACATTGGCGGGGGGCGTGGCCCATGATCTCAACAATATTCTTGCCGGGCTGGTGAGCTACCCTGAACTCCTGCTCATGCAGATTCCCGAGGACAGCAAGCTTAGAAAGCCCATTTCCACCATTCAAAAGGCCGGAGAAAAGGCTGCCAGTATAGTCCAGGACCTGCTGACACTGGCAAGAAGGGGTGTATCCGCATCTGAGGTCCTCAACCTGAACCAGGTCGCTTCGGACTATCTTATGAGCCCCGAGTTCGAAACACTGAGATCCCACCACTCGGAGGTTGAACTGCAGGCCGAATTGGAGAGAGATCTGTTGAACATCCTTGGCTCTCCTGTCCACATTTCCAAGACCATCATGAACCTGGTTTCCAATGCCGCGGAGGCCATGCCCGATGGCGGGAAAATCACCCTATCAACCCAAAACATGTATCTGGACCGCCCAATAGGTGGATTTACACAGGTGGAGGAGGGAGACTACGCAGTCCTGTCCGTTTCCGATACGGGAATAGGGATACCCGCGGAAGATCTGGATCGCATATTTGAACCCTTTTTTACGAAAAAAAAGATGGGCAGGAGTGGAACGGGTCTGGGTATGGCAGTGGTATGGGGAACCGTCAAGGATCACAATGGATACATAGACATCCAAAGCGAGGAAGGACAGGGAACCACCTTCAACCTCTATTTTCCCATCACCCGAAAGGACCTTGCCGGAGATAAGGCAAAACCCGTTTGGGAAGACTACAAAGGCAGGGGCGAGTCCATTCTGGTAGTGGATGATGTTCTGGAACAAAGGGAAGTGGCCAAGGGCATCCTGGAACAGCTGGGTTATGAGGTCACCTGTCTGTCAAGCGGCGAAGAGGCGGTGGAATTCATGAAATCCTATTCTTTCGACCTGCTTGTCCTCGACATGATCATGGCTCCGGGCATGGACGGCCTTGAAACCTACAGGAAAATCCTGGAATTGCACCCGGGACAAAAAGCGATCATTGCCAGCGGCTTTTCTGAATCGGGCAAGGTCAAGGAGGCCCAGGAACTGGGGGCGGGGGCTTATGTCAAAAAACCTTACCTGATGGAAAAGATCGGCATCGTTGTGAGAGAAGAACTGGATCGGTAATTCCAATTCGCATTCAAGCGCCAGCGGAACAACACATATTGAATTTCAAAGCTTGCCCAGCGCCTTATCGACGCTTTCAAGATTACTCTTTATGTTTTCATATAGTGGAGAAGATGGATATTTATAAAGCAGTTGTTGAAGTAAATCACGTGATCTGTTGAGATAATGTTTCTTTTCCGTAAGACTTTCAGTTTTTTTGGCCCTGAGAAAAAGACCTGCCGCCCGTTTTCTATCCCGGTTTATGAGCTTTTCAGTGGCTTCAAGCTCAAGGGTGTTGAGTTCGTTGCTCTGAATCCCTTCGGATTTCAGCTTTTCAACTCCTGAAACCGCTTCCTCATACTTTTCATCCTCCACTAACCCGCGGATATCCTTCACAGCCTTTTTCTCCCGGGAGAGTGAAGCCATCCTTTCACCCAGGTAAACGTCTTCCGCCCTGGCAACACTCTTCAGGGCCTGATCAATGGTCTCTTTATCAGAAGGGGAAAGCGCTCCCTGCCGCTTTTGAATGAGCAGTTCTCTCGCCCCATCAAAGTTATGTGCCTGGATGCATTCTTCCACCTGCTTCATCAAGGGTTGGAAGGCGGCATTGGAACTCCCGCTAAGGGTGATTTCGCTTTTTCCCCCAGCGCCCTGATCAGATTGCCCTTCAGACTGTGCAGGAGAACGAGCCAGTTCCTTTTTGAGACTGCTCAGCATTGCCATCTTGTCGTCCATGACATCCGTCAGCCTCTCGTACCTGAGCATGGCTTCGTCGTCCCGGCCGAGTCTGGAATACCACTGGGCTATTTTCGTTTCAAGCATGATGAGTCCCGGACGCTGTTCGAGTTCCCTGGCGACGCGTTCCCCCACATCGACTGCCTCCTCCAGCAGCCCTTCATGGGCCAGAGAAAGCGCAAATACCAGGCCCACATCGGGTGTAAGCGCATCGGGGCCGAAGGTCTTTTCAAGCGCGAGGACCCTGTCGATAACCCCTTTTTGATCTCCGGACAAGTAGGCATCAACGATATCCCGTTGCTTTTTTGAAAAGAGACCGACTGCATAGATATCCGGAGATGGCGATTTTTCTTGGACAGGCTGAAAGGCGGAATCCAGGCGGCTGGCCCGTTCATAAACCCGGTTGATCAGCTCCCGGTAACCGGAATTGTCCATCGGACGACTGGAGGCCTCTTTCAACAACCGGTAAATTCCAAGAAGTTCGCGGGCCCCGGCTTGATCTTTCACGGACAGCTTATTATCGCGAATACGCTCCTGAAGGGAGGTTATTTTCCTGTCAAGATCTTGCGTGCTCATCATCAGGGGGCTGATAGGCTCCGGGTGCGGAATGAACTCTCTTTCCTGCGCTGCGAACTGGGCGCAGCCCGCAATCCAGACAGTCAATAGAAAAATCAAAAAGTGTATTAAGTGGCCTTTCATGTTTTTAATATCAAATTTCAAAATCCAAATGTCAAATATCAAATGACCAAATCGAACAAAATTTGCACTGTTGTGAGTCCTGGTGTTGCCCTGGCTGTAGCAGACAGGCGGCAGGATATGTTTTGGCATTGAGGCATTGGAATTTCATTTGACATTTGAGCTTTGACATTTGTCTATTTCCGGTTTATCCGGGTTAACTTATTTCTTTTTCTCACTCGGGTCAAATTCTCTCAGCAATTCAAGGCTGCTTCCGGAGAAATCCGCCGGCGTGCAGAACAGGTTAAAGGATGCATCGCCGGATGCCACATTTGTGAATTGACCAGGCAGTCCTGTAAGTTCAGAGACGGGAACGGCAAATAGGCCCCGAGGACATTTTGTTGAGTCAGCTACCGCATTCAAAAGAATCTCCTTTTCCATGTCAAATGAACCTTTAAAATGCTCGTCGTTTGCGATAGCATTCACCGTATCAACCCACAAGGGAAGTGCCCCGGAGGAACCGTAAACGGCAAAATGCTCTCCCTTCATGGGCCTGTTGTTGTCGTACCCGACGTAACTGGCCACCACGTAGCCGTTGTCAAGACTCAGTGTTCCGGAAGAGATGTCAATGCCGGGGATGAAACCCACAAAGCTTGAATTGGTGAAGCGGTTGGCAGTGCCTGTTTTGCCATAGGAGGGGAGGGACATGGATCGGACATGAACGGCACTTCCCGCTTTTTGACCTGTTCCGATTTCCATAACCTTCCGCAGGATTTCCGTAATGGAACTGGATACCTTTTCCGACAGCACCCGCCTTGGCTTAGGTTCGTAAGACCAGATCGTTTCACCGTCACGATCAACAATTTTGGTGATGACAGCTACAAACGGTTCCTGGACATCTTCGCCCGATATGGGATAGACCTTACCCGTCATGATGGTTTGAAAAGCGTTTGCAGCCTCGAGTATACTGATGGCGTTTGCTCCGAGGGGAAAAGAGAGCACCGGGTCCAGATGGGTATAAATCCCCATTTCCCGGCCCAGATAGACGACATACGACAAATTGGTGAGGGTTCTGAAGTCACGTACCCAGTAAAGGACCTCCAGGTCGTAACGGTTGCGCTGAAGAAAATCCCTATAGTTATCCTTCATATATTCCTGGAGTTGATCTATCAGGGTGGAGGGTGCCAGGCCATCAATCCATATGTCCTGCATCTGCTTGGAGAAATCCATATTTTCCAACTCCCCGGGCAAGAGAGGTTCCAGGACGGTTTCCGGGATCGCTTTTGGATTTTCTGAATAGACGATTCTTCCTTTTTTCTGCTCATCCCCGACAACCCTGTAAAAGTGTCGCAAAAGATATGATTTTTTGTCTGCCGGCGTCACGCCGGATATGTTTTGAAACGCGTCGGTCAATTGTTCAACACTTTTTTTCATTCTCAGGTTGAGGCGGCCGAGTCGCGTGAAATCATATCTGAGTATCTGATCTTTTTCGGCCCCCAGTTTTTCTTCGGCCTCTTTCGGAATTCGGTAATGGAGCCGTCTTAGCATCCCCAGTATGTGCTCGTTTCCGCCGAAAATGATATCAGGCTCTGCATCTTTCTTGGCCTTTTCAAATGCCGCTTCTATCAGGGTCTCCCGATTGACCACCACACCATTTTTGTCCCTGATTCGATTCTTGTACTCCAGATAGCTTTCATTTTTTCCACGACCCAGTCCGAGCAGGTTCACAACCTGCCGAAATTCACTCATCTTCAGACGGTCGGTAAGGTGGTAAAGGAGCCAGACCGTGGCCAGGTTTTCGGACTTGGCCCCGGCCCAGGCCATGGAAACGATTTTGCTCTTCGGTTGATGGTCCGGCCTTGGTGCGTAGTAGGTCTTTTCAAATGGGAAAAGATCATAGGTATTCATGAGGGGATCAAGAGGGTTCCACTTTAGCTGCAGGGCCGCTGCATAGACGATAGGTTTAAAAATGGAGCCCAGCTGTCTTTTAGCATCGGCCCTGTTGAAATAGCGGTTGGAGAACCCCCCCACCATGGCCTTGATCAGACCCTGGTGAAGGGCCACGATTCCGCCCTCCAGATCGGGAAAGACTGTAAGTCTCATTCGGCGTTCCTGAGGGTTTTCAGGTCCTGATGTCCATTGTACGGGAATCATGTCGCCTTGCTTGAAAAGCTTCAGGAAAGAGGACACATGGTCCTTGCTGAACAGGGCCCACTGGCCGAGTTTCCCTTTCAGCCAAGCTTCGCCCAACGGCTTCAGGCCCTGGTAGTCAATTTTCGACTCCCCGCCCTTCCAGTCTACGCGCAAATAGGCCTGTGCGTTCATAGGATCGATGTGTGCAACCCTGACCATAAAAGGAAATCCTTCCTCCGGATCTCCTAGCAGACCCATTTGCTTGAGTTGTGCGTATTCGAGTCCTTGTTCTTTCGGATTGTATCCGGCCAGTTGGACGTCCAACAGGGGAAGAGTTTCCCTGAGACTCCTCAGGGCGGCCTCCTGCATGTTCCTGTTGATGGAGGTGTAAATTCTGATACCGGAAGTAGCGATATTTTCAATACCCTGGTCACTGAGGACCTTTTTGAAATAACCCGATTCCAGCTCGTCTCGAACGTAATCGAGCATGACATTGAGCTTATAGGTAATCTGCCCCTCCTTGAACGGGATTTTACTGGCCTTTGCCTTCAAAAACTCTTTTTTCCCGATAAAATGCAGCCTGAACATATTGGCCAGTACATAGTTTTTCCTGCGCTCGGCCAATCTAAGTGTCTCCTGTCTTTCCGCTCCGCTTTTCTTGATAAAGGGATTGTACCGATTTGGAGACTTGACAAGTCCGGCGATAAACGCGGATTCCACCAGGTCCAGATCTTTGGCATCCTTGTCGAAAAAATACTGGGAAGCCACCTGGAGCCCTTTCCCGAAACCGGTCACGAAAAACTGGTTGGCATACATTTCCAGAATTTCCTGTTTGCTGTATCTCCTTTCCAGGAGGAAGGCCTGGATCAATTCCTTCAACTTGGCCTTGTAGGATCTTTTCTGCCGTTTGAAAATATTCTTGGCGGTCTGCTGCGTGAGTGTACTTCCTCCTTGAACCACTTTTCCTGCTCTCAGATTGGCGAAAAGCGCCCTCAAGATACCCTTGATTTCGAAGCCCCCATGTTCAAAGAAGTGTTGGTCCTCAGCGGCAACGATGGCCTTTACAAAGGTCTTGGGGATTTCAGCATAAGGCACATACTGCCGGTGGGTCATTTCAAAAAACACACCGATAGGGGTCTTTCCATCATCATAATATACCGGGCTTTCAGAGGCAATAACCGCCTGTATGGCCCCTTTCTGAATCCGTTTTGCCGTATCACGCGTTACCTGGTAATAGAAGACCAGCAAGACGCCACAGGAAATAAACAGGAGCAGGAGTGAGACAATCAGGACAATCTTGATTTTTCTTCTTTTTATCATTTCGTTCTTTGGTCTTGAGGCATTCTTCGCATCGCTGCCGGCGCGAGAAGTTCTCCTGAGAGAAGTTTTTTCCGAATAAGTTCTTTCAGATCCATGTTTTTCATTTTCAGCCCCTCCCGGCCGTATTTCATATTGGCCTCAATGACGTACCAGTTGCCGTTGCTGCAAATAAGGTCCATGCCTACATCATCCCATTTACAGCTCAGGGCTGCCTTTTTCCCGACCTCAATTCCTTCCCGAGAAATGCCAGTAAAGCAAATCCTGCCTCCCTGGAACAGATTGGTCCGAAAGTTGTCCGAAGGGCATTCCCGCCAGTAAGCCAGGACCGGGTCATAATTAATCAGTATCACCCTGAGATCCCTTTCGTGGGGCAGGTATTCCTGGATATAGGCAACAGATGTCATCTTCAGATAGTGAGTCAGATCAACGGCGTGGCGGATCAAGAACACCCCCCTGCCTCTCGCGGAACACCGAGGTATCTTTCCGACAAAGGGAAAGGAGAATTCCCGCAATATGTCACCGTGATGACGGGCATAGAAAACTTTCGTGCGGGGGTGTGGTATTCCGAGCATGTTGAAGAGCGTCGTTTGTTTGATCTTTTCGTCTGCATACAGGTGGTTCTCCAGGCTTGGGAACATCCTTTTCCCCATTGTGCCAAGAAACTGGGCATAGTTGTCGGTGGGGAAAAGGACCAGGGGAGCCTCGAAGATCATCCGCCTCTCCTGGGGTGAGTAATCCAGGAAATTGGGTTTTACACCCAGAGTCCTGACCTCCGGCACCCCCAGAAGGCGACTGCCAAGAGCAATGAATGCTTTCTCCATTAGCCTGGTCATCCACCGGCAAGCCAGGATTTCACACGGGCCGCCTGAACGTTTACCCTGTCGAAAATCTCCCCCAGAGCCAGGGTCATCAATCGGCGTTCTTTCATGACCATTCTGCCGTTTATGATCGTGTGTGTAACGTCATTCCCCCTGGCCGCATAAACCACATGGGAATAAGGGTTGTACATGGGGGTCAGGTGCGGTTTATCCATGTCCACGATGATGATATCCGCTTTCTTCCCCTTCTCCAGCGAGCCAACTTCATTGCCGAGCCCCAGAGCACAAGCACACTCGATAGTAGCCATGCGGAGGACCGTCAGCGCATCCATTACCGTCGTGTCCATGGTTTGGACTTTGTGAAGTTTGGCAGCCATATCCATTTCCGTGAACAGGTCCAGATTGTTGTTGGATGCACATCCGTCGGTTCCGAGTCCCACGCTTATCCCCATATTCAGCATCTCGGGCACGGAAGCAACACCGGAGGCGAGTTTCATATTGCTTTCCGGGTTGTGAATGACACTCACTCCTCTGCTCTTTATCAAGACCATTTCTTCAGGTCCGACCTGAACGCAATGGTCCGCCACCAAGTGTGGGCCCATCAGGCCGAGGGAGTCCAGATGATGAAAAGGCGTCCGACCATATTTCTCAATGACTTCTCTGACCTCGGCAAGGGTCTCCGCAACATGGATGATGAGAGGAACACCGTGCTTGACGGCCAGTTCATTGGCCGCAGTCAGCAGATCCGGGCTGCAAGTAAAGACGGAATGGGGCTCCACTGCAACGGAGACAAGCGGATCACCCCTCCAGGACCGGATCAGTTCCTCCGTATACTGGAGGCCCTTCTTGACCGGACCGTAATTGGGAGAGTCGAAGTCGTAAAGGACTTCTCCCACAATGCAGCGCATCCCGGCTTTTTTAGCTGCCCGCGCCACCTCCTCTTCAAAGAGATACATGTCGCAAAAGGTGGTGGTCCCCGACATGATCATCTCTGCGCAGGCAAGGAGGGTCCCGGTAGACACAAATTCCCCGTCCATCTGGCTTTCAACCGGAAAGATATAGTTGTTCAGCCAATCCATGAGGGGGAGATCATCGGCAAGTCCCCTGAAGAGGGTCATGGCCGCATGGGTATGACCATTGATCAACCCCGGAAGAACAAGACCTCCGCCCGCATCAATAACCTCTTTTCCACGGTACCCGCCGACCTCGTGCTTCCCCACAAGAGAGATGGTGTCACCCATGACTCCCAGGACCCCATTCTCGTAAAGTCGGTTCTCAGAATCCATCGTAAGAATGGTCCCGTTTTTGATCAGGATATCGAATTGTTCCAGTCTTGCATCCAAATCACAGATCTCCAAGATAACTTCGATTTCTGTAGTTGGAGTAATGGAGTGATGAAGTAATGGTTATCTTGTTGTTACCAACACTCCCATACTCCAGCACTCCAGGTTTCCGGAATAAAGAGTCTTTTTGAACCGGCATGGGTGATGGTTTCATCGCTAGTCCCTATCGTTTTTGGACAGGTTTGTTCCCAAACGCTTATCAAGTCGGAGGAAGATTGCGGATGATGTCCGCCCAGAGACCAGAAAGGATCGGTCCGGCTGCGTCCGCTGCGGCGATGACCTCTTCAATGGATGTTTCTTCCATGTCTTCCGGGATGTTGACGTTGGTGATCACCACAATTGCCATGACTTTCAAGCCGCAATGGACACCCACAATAGCCTCATAAACCGTTGACATGCCCACAGCATCGGCCCCCGCCATTCTCAGAAACCTGGTTTCAGCAGGTGTCTCCATGCTCGGACCCGTAATACCCACATAGACCCCTTCTCTTAAAGGAAGACCGCTTTTTCGGCCTTGAGTCCTTGCCAGGGCCAACAGTTCATCGGGGTAAGCATGACTCATATCCGGAAACCTTGGGCCGAAAGAGTCAAGGTTCACGCCAATCAGGGGATTGTTTCCCGTCAGGTTAATATGATCGGTCACGAGCATCAGGTTGCCCTGCTTGAACAGGGGGTTCAACCCCCCGGCAGCGCTGGAGATCAAGAGGTATCTGACACCCAGATCAGCCATGACGCGAACCGGAAAGACAACCTCCCGGGGCGTGTAGCCCTCGTAGATATGAAAACGTCCCTCCATCGCCAGGATGGGTCTCCCGGACAACCTGCCTGCGGCAAGAACCCCCTTGTGCCCCTCTGTAGTGGATTTGGGGAAATTCGGGATCTCACCATAGGGGATCCGAACGTCGAGATCCATGGTCTCGGTCAACCTGCCCAGCCCGGTTCCCGTGATCATCCCGATCTCGGGTCTCGTTTTCAATGAAGTCTTCAGGTATTCAGAGGCCTGCTTGATTTTATCCAACATTGCTGCAACCTTTCTCTTATCTAACCATTTCCCTTAAGCCAGATCAAATAAAAAGTCAACCATGGGTCGTTGGCCCGGTTGCGGAATTTCAAACTTCTTGACATACCTATTTCCAGTGACTAGATACAGTTAAATTACCCTTTTGCAGCTACTCAAGGACTATCAAAAAGGTTTGCCGATACGATCCATCATTGCCTGAAACGGACGGCAGGCGATATGGATGGCTCCTATGTTCACACGATGTGTTCGTAACAAAAAAATGAGAACTTCCAAAAAGGCTGGATGAAGCATGAAATCTGTCACCCCGAAGGGCCAGAAAACGCTCATTGAAGAAGTCCTGGATCAGGGCATTTGTGTCAAGTGCGGGGCATGTGTAGGCATCTGCCCCTATTTCAGTTATCGGGACGGCCAGGTGGTGGCACTTGACGCCTGTGAGGCCGAAACATGGAGATGCCTCCAGGTTTGCCCACGTGCAGATTACGAATCCACTGCACTTGAAGGGGATCTCAAAGACACCTCTGGAGGCCGAGAGATAGGACCTTACATGGAGATTCGGGCTGCAAGGGCCAAAGACGGCAAGAGCCGTGCGGCCGGCCAATACGGCGGTATCGTTTCAGCACTTTTGATCAGTGCCCTGGAAAAGGGACACATCAAATCAGCCGTTGTCACGGATTCCGGTAACGACCTGTCTCCATCGGGAAGGTTAATCAGATCGTCCATAGAAATCCTGGAATGTGCCGGCTCCAGGTATTCTGCGTCAGGGTGTCTTGCCGCCTTGAACACAGCCATCAGGGCGGGTGAGGACCATATCGCTGTCGTGGGATTGCCCTGTCAAATGGAGGCCCTGGCGAAAATGGCCAGATCAACACCGGATGGGAAAGAAAAGATTTGCCGGGTGACCCTCAGGATCGGTCTTTTCTGCACATGGGCACTGGACTATAGAAAACTCCGGGCGTTCATCAAGGGAAATAATATCAATGGGCCTGTCAAAAAATATGATATTCCACCGCCCCCGGCGGAGGTTTTCAAGGTCTTGACGAGGGACGGATGGTCAGAGTTTCCCTTGGGAGAAATCCGTTCCCTCGTTCAAAAAGGGTGTGGCCTTTGTTCGGACATGACAGCAGAATGGGCCGATGTTTCGGTGGGCACCCTCGAAGGAGAGGATGACTGGAATACCGTCGTGATTCGAACGGAGAGGGGATGGCAGTTCTTTCGCGAGGCCGTCAAGGCCGGGCTTGTGGAGGCCGGGGATCTCCCCGGAAAAAGCCTGGATCATCTTAAAGAAGCATCATCAAACAAGCGGGCAAGGGCTGAAGCCGCCAGAGAAGAAAGAACCGGGCAGAGGATATTATGAATGAAATAAGCCGGAAGCGTGGAGGTACATTGTTGCTCCAGGGTAACGAGGCCATTGCCCGAGGTGCACTGGAAGCGGGCGTTCTCTTTTGTGCGGGATATCCTGGAAACCCCTCTTCAGAAATCATTGAGACGCTTGCCAAGGCCTCAAAAGATCTTCCCCTCTACGTGGAATGGTCCACCAACGAAAAGGTTGCACTCGAAGCAGCGACGGCTGCCTCGTTTTCGGGATGCAGGGCCATGGCCAGTATGAAACAGAATGGGGTGAATGTGGCCTCGGATTTCCTCACGAATCTGACCCTTTCCGGGACCAAGGGCGGGATCGTCCTGGTTTCCTGCGATGACCCCGGAGGCATTTCAAGCACCAATGAAGAAGATGCAAGGGTCTTCGCGCAGATTTCCGATATCCCGCTTCTTGAACCTGCCACCCCACAAGAGGCCCTCGATATGACCAAATGGGCCTTTGAACTCTCTGAGAAGATTCAAAATATCGTCATGATCAGAAGTGTCTCCAGGCTTTCCCACACCCGTTCCACCGTGAAGACGGGTGAAATTGCCGAAAACCTTCGCGTCCCCCATTATGACATCAAGGGGCCACCCTTCAATACCTTTCCCATCCTTTTGAAGCATCGGAAGAGGCATGAAAAGCTGGCACAGGCCATGGCCCTCTTTGAGCAATCCCCGTTCAACAAGTACGATGGACCGGAAGCTCCCCAATCGCTCGTTATCACAGCCGGATGTTCCTGGAACGCTGTCTCGGAGGCGGTTGAAATCCTGGGTCTTGAGGACCGGGTCGGTATTCTCAAGTTGGGCACCATCTGGCCTTTGCCGCAGGGGCTCCTGAAAAACGTTTTGAAAAGAGCCGGGAAAATCCTTTTTGTGGAAGACGTGGAACCCTTTGTTGAAGACGCTGTCATGTCATACGCCGCTCACCTGGGGGAAGAGATCGGAATAAAGACATGGCTTGGAAAGGCCTCAGGCCATATGCCGGATTGCGGGGAGACAAGCCCGAGGTTCCTCCTGGAAACTCTTGACGGCTTGTTCAACCTTGACCCTCCCTTTGGAAACGAGGTCCTTTCAGGGCCGGCCCGAACGGAACTGGAACAACAAATTCCACCCAGAGAGTTTGGCTTTTGCCCAGGGTGCCCCCACCGGGCCTCATTTAATGCCATAAAGACGGCACTGGCATGGGACAACCGTGAAGGGTTCGTGTCCGGAGACATAGGCTGCTATTCCATGGGGATGTGGCCCACCGGTTTCAACCAGGTAAAATCCGTCCATGCCATGGGATCGGGCGTGGGGCTGGCCAGCGGTTATGGAAAGCTCGAAGGATTTGGATTTGATCAGCCCGTGATCACCGTCGTGGGTGACTCCACCTTTTTCCATGCGAGCATCCCCGCTCTCATCAATGCCAGGTTCAACCAGTCCGACCTTTTCCTGGTGATACTGGACAACAGCGCCACTGCCATGACCGGTTTCCAGCCGCATCCCGGCACAGGGATGACGGCAATGGGTGAAAAGACGACGGTCGTGGATATGGAAGAACTCTGCAGGTCCCTCGGGGCTGAGGTCCGCATCGCAGATCCCTATGAGATGGACTCAACCGCCCAAATCCTCTACGACCTTCTGCAAAAAAAGGGACAGCGGGTGCTTATCCTTCGCAGGAAATGCGCGCTCGTGCAGGGGAGGGAAGGGGGCTTTCCCTTTCGCATGGAAGTTCAACAGGAGAAGTGTCTCGGGGAAGACTGCGGCTGCGGCAGATATTGTACACGCATTTTCCGTTGCCCGGGTCTTGTGTTCAACAAGGAAAAAGGCAAGGCCGAGATTGACCAGGTGATATGCGTGGGCTGCGGCGTCTGTTCGGAAGTATGTCCCCAGCAGGCAATACAAAGGAGATCAAATGTTACTTAACCTCATCATAACGGGCGTTGGAGGACAGGGCAATGTGCTGGCTTCCCAGATACTTGGACGCGCCGCCGTCAACAAGGGGTTTCAGGTGACCATCGGGGAGACCTTCGGGTTATCCCAAAGGGGAGGGGCCGTCATGAGCCATATCCGGCTCTCCGACGGAAAAAGCTATGGGCCCGTTATACCACCCAACATGGCGGATGTTATTGTGGGGCTTGAACCCCTGGAAACCCTCAGGGTCTTCCCGGAATACGCCAAGAAAAACTCCACGCTGATCGTCAATGCAAGGCCCATTTACCCCTTGAATGTCATTGCAGGCGATGTGGATTATCCTGAACTCCCTTGGATTCGGGATGCGCTGGACCGTGATGGAAACAGGCTTTTCTGGTTGAAAGCCACCCACCTGGCAGTGGAGCTTGGCGGCCCCATCATGTTGAATATGATCATGCTGGGAGCCCTGTGCGAGCTTCCAGGTGTGCCACTCAAGAAAGAGGATATCCAAGAGGTCCTTAGTGCCGTTTTCCCGGAGTCCAGGCTCAAGGGCAATTTCAGGGCCCTGGAAATTGGAGGCGGACTCATTCGAGATTATGAAAATTGATCTCCACATTCACTCCAGGGATTGCTCAGATGGAAAGATGACCGTGCCTGAGATCCTTGCAGAGGCACGAAAGAGGGGAATCAGGCTTGTTTCCATTACAGACCACGATGCCGTCCAATGCCAGGAATCCGCTATTTTGCTCGCCAAGGAGCTTGATCTTCACTACATTTCAGGCGTCGAGTTGAATATCTCCTTTTCGCATCCCCGCTACAGGGATGGCAGACCCATATCCCTGGACGTACTGGGATACAACTATGACATCCACAACAGACCACTCTTGGACAAAACCCGGCAACTGCGAAAGTACCGCACCACACGTGCGCAGAGCATCCTTGAAAAGATAAATCAGGAGCGTGCGAAAGAGCGTTTGAGTCCAATGACTCCCGATGATTTCAAGACCATCGCGGAATCGGTCGATGGGGCCATCGGCAGACCCCATATTGCCGATTATATGGCCAGGAAGGGAATGGTTTCCACCCGGAAGGAGGCCTTTGACAAGTATCTTGTGAAATGCAATGTCCCCAAGCTTCCCGTATCGCTCAAAGAGGCCTCTGAATTGGTGTGGGCCGCGGGCGGTAAACTGGTACTTGCCCATCCCGGCGACCCCAACGGTACGTCTCTGGTCTCCTTTACCGACGCCGTTCCAGAGCAGCTGGGAATCATTAAAGAAACCATGCTGCCTTACCTGGACGGGTTGGAGTGTTTTCACTCAAGGCTGGATAGGCACACCACGGCCTCCTATCTTGCCTTTGCCCGCCAGGAAGGGTTGATGGTCACCGGGGGATCCGACTGCCATCAGCAGCCGGTCATCATGGGAACCGTTGACGTGCCGGCCTTTGTGGGACGCCAGTTCAACGTGGAGGTGGAAAATGAACAGCCTCATTCACGACCTTTCTGATCCTCGGGCGCTCCCTGACCGAACAAAAGGTGTTTCGGTGGTCCAGACGCATATCTCCGTGGTGTTTGTAGCGGACAACTTTGTTTACAAAGTGAAAAAGCCGGTCAATTTTGGCTTCCTCGATTTTTCCACACTGGAAAAACGCGAATTTTACTGTCACCAGGAAGTCCTCCTGAACAGTCGCCTTTCCTCTGATCTATACCTGGGCGTTCTTCCCGTTTACCACGATGGAAAGAATTATTCTCTCAGCAGTGAGAAGGGAGACATTGTTGAATATGCCGTCAAAATGAAGCGACTTTCAGAAGAAAGTCTCATGATCCACGTTTTCCAAGAGGGGGGCCTGACAGAAAAACATCTTGAAGACATCGCAAAGGTCCTTGCCCGTTTCCATGCAAACGCTGAAAGATCTCCAGAGATAGAACGCTTCGCCAGACCCGAAGCCTTCAAGGTCAACACTGATGAGAATTTTATGCAGGTTGAAAAATACCAAGGCTTGACCATCGAAAGAGAGCCCTTTAGAGCCCTTGAAAAATGGACGAACGCGTTCTATGAGCAGCATAGTGAACTGTTCCTCAAGCGGATAGCCAACGGACGAATCAGGGATTGCCACGGGGACCTCCACATGGAACATATCTGCCTGACCCCCGGGATACCCATCTTCGACTGCATTGAATTCAACGAGCGTTTTCGATATAGTGACACCATTGCCGATACGGCCTTTCTTCTCATGGACCTGGAGTATCATGGAGGGAGCCAAAAGGCTGAAACGTTCTGGAACTTCTACAGGGCCTTTGCAGACGAGGAAGGAGGTGTGGAATCCCTTCTCATCTTTTATAAGGTCTATCGCGCCTTTGTACGTGGAAAAGTCAATAGTTTCCAATTGGATGACAGCAACATCGGACCTGAAGAAAGGGAAAATGCCATAGCAACCGCCAGAAAATATTTTATGCTGGCATACGGCTATATCGAGCAGTAACGAAGGGGAACCGAACCTGACAATCTTTTTCAAATGCTTTCTAAACACCTCGGAGGGGATGGACGCCGATTTGGGGTTCAGCGGTACGTCACAGAAGCGCGTAGGGTTTAATAGGAGTGAACCCCAAATAGTCGTCCATGCAGAAGTGAGTTGCCAAGTGCACTATGAGAAAGCACATGAAAAAGATTCTCAGACCCGTTTCCTTAGATCCGTTGGAGTGTTTAATGAAAGAACCTTTTAAAGATTTCATAACGAGGGAAATGGATGCCGGGACCGTCCTCATCGCCTGCGGTCTTCCAGCCTCCTACAAGACCGAGACCACGGAAGTGATTGCGGCACTCAAGGGATACAGGATTTTAAGGACAGACATGATCCGCCTTGAAGTCCTGAAAAATGATGACATCTTCGATGAAAAAGTGGCCTCGAATATGAACAAACGCACCCTGGTCTATGACGAGATGTTCAGGCTTGCTGATGAGCTGGCAGGCAAAGGAGATGGGGTCATCCTTGACGCCACATTTGTTACCCAGGCCTTGCGGCGCAGAGCGGCTGAAATTGCTGCGAACCATGGGTTGACCTTTGTCATTCAGCAGACCCAATGCCCCAAAGAGGTGTCTCTTCGACGGATCTCCCTTAGATCCAAGGAAAATTATGAGTCCAACGCCCTCACTGAGCAGGCCTATACAAACAATCTGAAGAAATTCGAACCCGTAGATCTGAAGGACCTTAAAGACCTTAACCCATCGCTGAATATCATTCATCTGCTGGTTGACACCTCATCGGACAAGGCAGACGACTGGTTCGTTACTCAAATGGTCACAGAATAGGGGAGTTCCTGCCATGGCCTCGCAATCCGTCGGCATTATCTATAAACATCGTCATAAACCTGCCAGGGCCCAGGCGAAAAAGCTTGAGAAATGGTTGAAGGAACGCGGGATTACGGTTTTTTCAGAGGAAATGGAATTCCTGGATACCCTGGACGATTCCTGCGAAGAGCACTCCTGCATACCAATGACCGTTGATTGGGTCGTCGTCCTGGGAGGAGATGGGACATTGCTCGGTGCCGTACGCCGTGTGGGCCGTTTTGGCGTACCCATCCTGGGAGTGAATCTAGGAGGAATGGGATTCCTCACCGGTATCCCATTGAACAAACTCTATCCGGTGATTGAACTCCTCATGGCGGATGGCCTTCAACAGGAAGGCAGGGTTCTTCTGGAGGCAAGAATTATTCGGAAAGGGAAAGAATTTCGTCGTTTCCAGGTCTTGAACGATATGGTGATCAACAAGGGGACATTGGCGCGAATCATCGACCTGGACGTCACCATAAGCGGCGCATTCCTGACCACATTCAGGGCTGACGGACTGATCGTGTCAACACCCACCGGGTCTACGGCCTACAATCTGTCCGCCGGGGGTCCCATACTGTATCCCACCATGAAAGCCTTCGTCCTGACGCCGATCTGCCCTTTTACCCTGACCAACCGGCCCATTCTTCTCCCTGACACTTCGGTCATCGAGATTCGACTGGGAAAAGAGAGCGAAGAACAGGTCGTTCTCACTTTCGATGGGCAGGTTGGTTTCGACCTTCATTACGGAGACCTTGTGGTCATCAATAAATCTAAGGAGAGCATCCATCTTTTCACACCGCCCGGATACAGTTACTTTGAGGTATTGCGGACAAAATTGATGTGGGGCGGAACCACATACGAGCATGGAAAGCGTTAGATTGGCATTTAGAGTTAACCGTAAAGATATCAGCTATTTGCGATATACCATCGAATCCTATGACGGGATGGGGATCGTCAAGACCCTCGACCCGAAAAAAGGCCTGATCGAAGTCAGGAGCGCCCCCGGCTGCGAAGAAACGGTCAGACAACTGATGAAGGCCCTGCACCGGGAAGATGGCATACCCATTGAAGAAGTCCGGTATAGCGGCTGAAACCCGGATTAGAAAAGCGAGAATCAATTGTCCAAAGGTTTTTTTATTGCCACTATGGGCTGCCAGATGAATGAATATGATTCTGAATATCTGAGTAGCAGGCTGAACGAAATGGGATTTGCCCCGGTCGATGCACCGGAAAAAGCGGATGTTGTCCTCATCAACACCTGTACGGTCCGGGAAAAAGCGGACCAAAAGGCTTTCAGCCTCCTCGGAAGGGTATCACGACTCAAACTCAGGCGACCTGGAATGGTTTTGGGGCTGGCAGGGTGCCTTGCCCAGAAGGAGGGGAACCGGTTGTTCAAACGATTCCCCCAGCTTGATTTTATCATTGGCCCGAGGGAACTGGGAAATATTGGAACCGTACTTGACGATGTGTCTACCTGCAGGAAAAAAAGGGCCGCCATCAGTCTTGACCATTCGCCCCTGACATCCTTCACCCGTCCTCTCCGGAATGGAAAAATAACCGCCTATATTTCCATCATGCAGGGATGCAACAACTTCTGTGCCTATTGCATCGTGCCCTACGTAAGGGGCAGGGAAATTTCCCGACCACCGGAGGACATTGTTGCGGAGGCTCGGCAGCTTATCGCCAATGGAACGAAAGAGATTACGCTTCTCGGACAAAACGTCAATTCCTACCTCTGGAATGAAGATAAGAACCATGATTTTTCCGCTCTTCTACATGAACTGAATGCCTTGAAGGGACTCCTCCGATTGCGGTTTACAACCTCACACCCCAAGGATCTCACCGACGACCTCATTCATTGTTTCACGAAACTGGATAAACTGTGTCCGCATATCCATCTTCCTTTCCAGGCCGGTGCAAATAAAGTCCTCCGTCGCATGAAAAGGGGGTATACCCGGGAGCATTATATGACCCTGGTGAAAAGACTGAGGGAGGTGGTCCCCGATATCGCCATTACCAGCGATGTAATGGTCGGATTTCCAGGCGAATCTCGGAATGATTTTGAACAGACCCTGGATCTTGTAGACAAAATTCAGTTCGATTCCCTTTTTTCCTTTAAATATTCAGACAGAGAGGGTACATTGGCCTCATACATGAAAAACAAGGTCAGCGAGGAGGAAAAGGCAAGCAGGCTCTCTGTTCTCCAGAATCTTCAGGACGCGATTACCCTCAAAAAAAACAGATCTCTCGAAAACCGGGAACTCCCGGTGCTGATCGAAGGATACAGCAAGAAAAACACCCAGCTTATGGGGCGTACCGGGTCTAATAAAATTGTTAATTTAACTTTAAATACCATATACATAGGATGTATAGTTAATGTTCATATTCATAAAGGGCATCTACATTCCCTGTCTGGAAGGCCCTTGGATTTTGGCCGTTCATTAATTACCTAGCGTCCATCCATAAATGAGATAGTTTGTTCGAAATCAAGGTATGCGAAAATCTTTACCGCAGGAATACTAGGTACTGCACAGGAGCGACATGACGACAGACCAAGTAATGATTTTGCCTGCCATCAACTATCAAACCGTCGATTATCGAAAAGAAGCATGCCTGATTGTGGACGATGAGCCATCCATCAGGGAAACGCTTACCGAAAGCCTCCAGCTTCTCAAATTTCAGACCCACGCCGCACTTGACGCGCAAAAGGGGCTTGAGGAACTCGACAAAGATCACTACACGTTCCTCATCACTGATATGAAGATGCCCGGGATGGATGGCCTCCAGTTGATCAGGAAAGCCAGGGCAAAGTATCCTCAAATATGCATTATCGCCATGACCGCACATGTAAAGGGCTATAAATATGTCGATGTGATCAATGCGGGGGCCACGGATTTCATCAATAAGCCGTTCAGTGCTGATGAGCTGGAGGCCAAAATCAAGCGTGCCATCGTTGAAAGAAACACCAAATTCGAACTCAACCGCCTTTCCATAACAGACTCTCTGACAGGCCTTTATAACCAGAGACATTTTTACCTGCGGCTCCGGGAAGAAATCACCCGCGCCAGGAGGCAAAAACAGAATCTTTCCTTGATACTGCTCGACCTTGACAATTTCAAATGGTTCAACGATACGCATGGGCATCTGGCCGGCGATGAAGTGCTTCAGAAGACCGGAACTATTATTCGTGCCAGCATCCGTGTGGATGTGGATTCGGGCTACAGGTATGGCGGGGACGAATTTGCCGCCATCCTGATTGACGCCGATGAAACGGTAGCGAACGAGATCGGAAAACGAATCGCCGCCGTTCTTAAAACGGTTTGCGGGATTGGGACAAGCATGGGCTTCGCACAGTATTCAGGTGATATGGAAGCTGAAGAATTGATGAATATGGCCGACAAGGACCTTTACAAGGCCAAAGGAAAGCGCTAGATCGTTCACATCTAACCTTTTCATTACGTCCGATAATATATATTATGTAAACCAAAGCATTCACAGAACCCTTCCTGCTGATTTACCCACCCTTTCATCAGTAAGGGGCACGGGGATCTTTTTTCAGGACACGAAAACGCATCTTTGCTGGCAAGATATCTCCTCTCTCACTCCAAACGAAAATGGTCCGATGCACCTGTCAGATGTACATTAACCGGTTTGTTGGAAGTCGGGAGTAGGACTTTCTATTGAGGCAATCCGGAAAAAGAGTTGTTGACAGAGGCATTCGAGGCGTAGTAAGTATTTAACATACTCTGATGGAGGTCATGTTGAATGGGAAGTGTCGTTAAAAAGCGTCGGAAAAAGATCACGAAACACAAACACCGCAAGCTCATGAAAAAGATGCGTCATAAGAACAAATAGGCAATTAACCTTCTCTCATCCCTTCATAAAAGAAGGCAGCCGAAAACGGCTGCCTTCTTTCTTAGATACTAAGGGTGTCGGGCGTAAGGCTTGGGGTCTATGATGAGGTTGAGGAAAAATCGGTTTCCTTGCGCCTTAAGCCCTGCGCCTTAAATTTCCAGATGTTATTTGCTGTGGTCGTACCAGCCGCCCCCGGTTTTTCTCCCGAGCTTTCCGGCCCGTATCATGGTCTTGAGCAGGTTCGGAGAAACCCACTTTGATTCCTTGTTCAGCTCCTTATAAAAGTACTCCGCAACAAAATACGCAATATCAATCCCGGTCAGGTCCATCAGCTCAAAAGGACCCATGGGATAATTCAGGCCGTTCTTCACAGCGGTGTCCACGTCCTCAATGGAGGCGATACCCTCTTCGACGATCTTGATGGCCTCAATCATGTGAGGGATCATGATCCGGTTGACGATAAACCCCGGCGAGTCTTTCTTGACTTCCACCGTGATTTTGCCCATCTTTTTCGCCAGTCCCGTGGTTATGGCAACTGTTTCGTCGCTCGTGGCATAACCCCTGATGATCTCCACCAGTTTCATGAGTGGCACCGGGTTGAAGAAATGCATACCACAAACCTTGTCCGGCCGGTTCGTGGCCGCGGCAATCTCCGTAAGTGACATGGAAGATGTATTGGAGGCCAGAATGACTTCGGGCCGACACAATTCGTCCAGTTCCTTGAAAACACTCTTCTTGAGGTCAAGGTTTTCAATGACCGCCTCAACGACAAGATCCACATCCTTCATCTGGGCCATATCGGTAGTCCCCTTGATTCTACCCAGGATGACATTCTTGTCATCCGCATCCAACTTGCCTTTTTCGACACTCTTGGACAGGAACCGGTCGATGCTCTTCATTCCCCGTTCTACGAATGCATCTTCAACGTCGCGCATGATCACTTCACAGCCGATCTGCGCCGCCATCTGGGCAATGCCGTTTCCCATGGTCCCTGCCCCGATAATGCCAATTTTCTTGATCTCCATAGCAGTTTTTCCTCCTTCTTAGCATTTTGACTGAAAACAAATCAAATAGGCATAAAAAAATCAGGCCTGACGTATCGCTTTTCGTCTTATGCCCTACGCCTTTGGCCTATTTCTCACACCGATTCTACACTCTTGACTTCAGAAACATGCTGTTTCAATATCTTCTCTATACCCATTTTCAATGTCATCTGGCTCATGGGGCACCCACCACAGGCTCCCATAAGTTTCACCTTTACCACGCCCTCATCGTCTACATCAACGAGTTGCACGTCTCCGCCGTCCGCCTGGAGACTGGGCCTCACCTTGTCAAGGGCGTCCTGGACTTTTTCCTTTACAGTCATGCGTCCCTCCTTCTGTCTATATTTTCTGACCAGATTTTTTTTGCATAACATAGTCTCATGGGAAATGCTACCCAAAAAACTTTTTGACCCTGCCATCGAGGAACTGTGAAAGGCCCTCTGTATTTCCTGGAGACCACCCAAGGGTCTTGCTCCATACGTCGTCGGACTCCATGCAAAGATAGAGTCCCAGGTCGTCATACCACGCTTCCAGGTGCTCTCGCATGAATCGGTAAAGTTCCATTCGAATGGGTTTGAAATAGCGCATCTTACCATCAAGGCCGGAGATAAATTCTCCGTCGAGAACAGTTGTGTGAGGGTGGCGTTTACGGATAACAGTTTTCAGCTGGGGCATGAACCGGAAAGAGCCCATGCTGATCCAGATAACTCTCCCGGGATCAATATACCTGTCCATCAGATCCAGAGTTCGCAGGTACTCATCCCGCCAGTTGGGATGAGGAATAAGCGGGTCAAAGTGAAACCCCACGATAAAGCCTTCAGATTGGCACAGTGCGGCTGTTTCAAGCCTTTGTCGCAGGCTTGCTGCCTGGTGCTCTTCCCTGGAGGAAATCAAGGGACTGTTGAGTGACCAAGAAATGATGATCTGTTTACGTTCGGGTAATGCAGCCAACCTCTTTATATTACAGGTCTTGGTTTTCAGCTCCAGTATGGCGTTTTTTCTATTGGAAAACGGAGGCACCAGGATATCGGTCCAACCGATAAGAGGATCAAGGGCCAGGCTGTCTGTAAATTCCCCGGTGCCAATGCGAAAAATCCTGTCAGGATTGCGATCGATGAGACTGAAAATCTCTTCAAGGCGCTCCTCAAGGTTCACAAAGACCCTGAGGTTCGGTTGATTGAAATATGATTGCAGGATACAGTAACTGCAGTCAAGCGGGCAATTCATGGCCACGTTCAGGATCTGGTATCCACAGCAGATATGATTTTTTGTGCCGGGACATGGCTTCAAAATATCACCGCTGTATTCGAGCAGATGGAGCGTTTTCTTGCCCATGTCAGGATTTTCCGCTGCCGCGTATCCGGATTCCTTTTTCCGAAACTGTGGAATACCTTTTGTTTTCCTGGAAATACGTGAGAAAAGCCGGTACTTCTCCACACCCTCTTCCACGAGTATCCTGTTGATGGGAAAACCGACCATCATGCGCCCTCTTCCCAGGGATTCTTGAACTGGCGCAATCTCTCGATTTTCGCAAGATGGTCAATGACTCCCTTCAAATCCTTCCCATTTCGAAAAGAAATTTCCATGCGATAAATCTCTGATTCAAAATACGGGGGGGCCTGGATGCGAGCTTCAGGGGGAAGCTGCAGTTTTGCGACCCTTTTCTTGAACACCTCTTCAGCACGGTTCAATCGAGGAAAACGCCTGGACCTGAAGAGGGCCAGAAGTGTGCGGGCCATCTGGGGGCGATTCATGGAAGGAGTGGCAAGAATATCGCGAAACGGTTTTGCCTCGAGCATTTCAGCAATTGAGGTCCCTGATATTCGCGAATTATCATACAATAATTCAATAAGTTGCTTTTGTTGATTAATGTTAAAAGTTAACTTTAAGAAAAGAGAGGCAACCACCTTTCTTTCCTCCGGCACCAATTCCAAAAGGGCTGTGGCGGTTGATTCTGAAATCGTACCACGGGCCAGGGCCTGTTTCATTGATTCATCCAGGTCTCTCTCGAAAGAGAGGTAGGTATCGAGCACCGATGCATGCAGCGGGAGATCCAGGAGGCTCATATATCTTGCAAGAATTTCCTCTCTTGGAAAATAACGTGCCAGTCTGGTCAATGCCATGGCTTTTTCCACTGGATTAAATTGCCTTGTTGTAAGGTTGTCAAAAAAATTGATCAAAAGGGCATCAGGGGGCGCAATCGCATCTTGTATGCACATCCTGCACCCTATGGACTCTTTTCCCATTGCACGGAATGCCGCTATTCTCCTGAACCCCGTTACAATATGAATGGCCCCGCCCTCCCCTTCCGTGACGATGGGATTGTTGACAAGCCCGATGTTCTGCAGCGAATTGATGAGTGGGGCAAGTTCGAAGCCGTAACTCATGGCAAAAGGTCCCGGCTCAGGGCTCAATCTGTCAAGTGAAACCCGTGACGGCTTTAGATCTATTTTGTGGCCTAGTTTCTGGATCATTTTTTGTTTTCCTTGAGTACAAAGTCCATGGATGGGCTTCTAACGAAGTCGTCTCTTTCGCCGGAGTCAAGGAGCCGGGCGTGA
>JBAPTR010000225.1:0-2356 GCA_049282265.1 Desulfatiglandaceae bacterium
CAGCAACATATCACTTTCGATATTGAAAAAACCGAAAGCGATCCTGCCATGGCTTAGTGATTCAAACGCGAGCGGCATGATGATGTTTCTCCTTGCATTCCATTTCGGGTGATACCGAGTTCTTTAAACCATTTTTATCCGACAGGCGATGTTCCTGAACTCGGCACAGCCCGTTACCGGGTCTCTGTCATCCAATTCGATCAACGTATTTGGATTCAATTCATATTCCCAACCACTCTTGTCCAAAAACGGTTTTTAGCGGAAATTGATTGAAAACATCCTCCTCGTGGGGCAACGTAGATTTGCCAAAAAACGAAAGCCCAAAACGAGGAGGACAGGATTATGGTACGCTGTGCAAGCCTTTTTAGTCAACTTCTTGATCTATTCAGTCGTCGAGAATTTTGTCGACTGGTCGTAGATCATAGAGCGGAACGCTATTCCAAGGGATATAACTCCTGGGATCATTTTACTGCCATGTTATTTTGCCAATTAGCCCAAGCAAAAAGCCTCCGAGAGATATGTGGTGGATTAGCTTGCTGCATCGGAAAACTCCGTCATCTGGGATTGAAAGATGCACCCAAGAAGTCGACCCTTTCTTATGCCAATGCCCATAGACCCTGGGAGATGTTCCGTGATCTCTTTTATGCAACGCTCAGGACCTGCAAGAGTGCAGCACCGGGGCAGCACAGATTTCGATTCAAGAATAAGCTTCTGTCCCTGGATAGCTCCACCATATCTCTCTGCCTATCTCTTTTCCCCTGGGCCAAATTTCGCCGTACCAAGGGGGCAGTAAAACTTCATCTTCTGTTGGATCATGATGGATATTTACCCACCTATGCCTATATCTCAAATGGGAAGAAGCATGACGTAACCGTTGCCCGAAAGGTCCCCCTGGCCCCGGGCTCTATCGTAGCCATGGACCGTGGCTACAATGACTATAAACTCTTTGCTTCCTGGACGGAAAGCGGGATCTTCTTTGTGACACGACTCAAAGAAAACGCAGACTATGAAGTCGTCGAAGAACGTATCATCCCCAGGAATCGAAATATTTTGGCCGATCAATTCATTCGCTTTACAGGGTTCTATGCCCAAAAAAACTGTCCGCACGCCTTACGCAGAGTCGTGGTTTGGGATAAGGAAAAACAACGGGAAATCGTTCTCCTGACCAACCACCTGGAATTTGGACCCACGACCATCTCGGCCATATATAAAGATCGGTGGCAGATTGAGCTCTTTTTCAAGGCCCTGAAGCAAAACCTGAAGGTCAAGACCTTTGTCGGAACCACTGAGAATGCGCTTTACATACAGATTTGGACAGCACTGATCGCCATGCTGCTTATCAAGTACCTTCAGTTCAAGTCCAAGTTCCAATGGTCCCTATCCAATCTTGTTGCATTCTTGCGGTGGAATCTCTTTACCTACCGTGATTTATGGAAATGGATTGATAGCCCATTCGATGTTTTGCCCTTGGTGCCCGAGCCTGTCCAATATACACTTCCACTTCCCGGTCTTGGACAGCATCTCCGGTAAGAACAAGACAACCTGAAACTCTAAAACCCGTTTTAGAGGTGTTAAGTACCTGAAATCTTGAACCACAAATCACAAAATTAATTTATTTTGGACAGCAGTGATTGAGGTCATAGATACAGTCAGGGGCATAAGGAAATTTTTAACCGATAAAATTCCTTACAGGGATGAGAAAGGTAATATTGCTGGTGTAATAGGGTTTGCTCAGGATATTACCAAGCTCAAGCTTGTGGAAAATGAACTGTCCGAATCTGAAAAACGTTACCGCACGCTGTTTAATGCGATTGACGAGGGTTTCTGTATCATCGAAGTGATTTTCGATGAAAACGAAAAGCCGATCGATTATCGTTTTATAGAGATCAATCCGTCGTTCGAGAAACAAACGGGACTCATCAATGCGCAAGGCAAGAGAATGCGCGAACTTGCCCCGAAGCACGAAGATCATTGGTTTGAAATTTATGGGAAAATCGCTGTAACGGGCCAACCGGCTCGCTTTGTGAATCGTGCTGAGCAGTTGCACCGTTGGTATGATGTTTACGCCTTCCGTTTTGGCCAACCGGAAAACCGGCAAGTCGCCATCCTGTTTAAGGACATCACCGAGCGCAAGCAAGTGGAAGAGGCCTTGTTTATAAACGAGGTTAAATACAAGGCATTAATTGATAACATTAATAGTGGGGTCGCGGTATATGAAGCAAAGAATGATGGCGAAGATTTTACATTCGTGGATTTTAACAAGGCAGGAGAAGGTATTGAAAATATTAAGAGGGAAAAACTCATAGGTAAAAGCGTTAACAAAATGTTTCCCGGCGTAAAGGGCTTTGGGCTTTTC
>JBAPTR010000226.1:0-7352 GCA_049282265.1 Desulfatiglandaceae bacterium
GGCGTATCTTGGGGAAGAAGTCTGACCATGGAATTGGAACTAACTAACATCAATACGTTTTACGGATTAAGCCATGTCCTTTTCGATGTTTCTCTCCAGGTCGATAAGGGAGAAGTGGTCGTTTTGCTCGGCAGGAACGGAGCTGGAAAAACCACCACTCTGACCAGTATAATGGGCTTGAATCCCCCAAAAACAGGATCAGTTGAGTATCGCGGAGAGGATATTACCGGTTTCCCTTCTTATAGAATCGCACGCATGGGAATAGGTTTCGTGCCAGAGGACCGAAGGATATTTCCAGATCTCACAGTATACGCGAATCTGGATGTGGGGCGAAAGTCATCAAAGAAAAGCAACGGCAAATGGTCAATCGAGAAGATCTACAGCCTGTTTCCTATCCTTGAAAGGCTTGCTCAACGTCGAGGCGGTACGTTGAGCGGTGGAGAACAGCAAATGCTGACTATCGCCCGTACACTGATGGGTGATCCGAATCTTCTTCTCCTTGATGAGCCATCAGAGGGATTAGCTCCTATTATTGTCAAGGCGCTCGGCGAATTTATCGACGTGGTCAAGCAAGAAGGCCTGACAATTCTTTTTTCAGAACAAAACTCGAAGTTCGCTCTCCGACATGCAACCCGCACCTACATAGTGGACAACGGTGAAATCAAGTACCACGGAAGCATTGCCGAGTTGGAAGAGAATGAAGAGGTGCGAAAGAGATTTCTAGCCGTTTAGAGACAGTCGGTTCCATCGTTTTGATCTCTCCGTGGTTCATGCAGTGGTAAGATCGGCTTTCGAGTGTTGAGGCAGTATTCCGCTGGGTAGCCTGGGTAGCCCACGCATGAACGGCAAGGGGCCGTGACAGCAAGATTTGAAACCTTCCAGCCGGGCCAATACAGCCTTATTGGCTGGAAGAGGTTGAATTTGCGGAATGGGTCCTGGGAGGGATGACGGAGATTGCGGAGGGATTGTTGCAGGAGCAGGAGGCAAGGATGAAGATGATGTCAAAAAGGAGAAAGCTGACGAGAGGTGCGGCCATAGTGGGTGCGGGCATGTCGGAATTCGGCATGTTTCGCGATAAAAACTCAAAGGATTTGTTTGTCGATGCCTTTCGAGAGATGGTCGCTTCGGTTGAAAAAGGCCTGGATATTAGTGAAATCGATGCAATGTACCTGGGTAATTTTTCAAACGACTTCTTTGTGAACCAGTCTCACTGGGGACCGATCATTTCCGACTTGGTTGGCATGACGCCGAAGCCCGCCACTAGGACTGAGGGCGCGTGCGCCTCAAGCGCCCTTGCTTTCAGGGAGGGCATTTTTGCCATTGCCTCCGGCTTTTATGATGTGGTCCTGGTGGGTGGAGTGGAGGAAATGTCCAAGAGGACGACCGAAGAAGTTGCTCAGGGCCTGGCCCTCGCCACGGTGCCCTACGAAGGGAGAGTCGGGTTCACTTTTCCAGGCGTCTTCGGGGCTATAGCCACTGCTTATTTCGAAAAATACGGCGCCACTCGTGAAGACTTAATGAACATAACCATAAAAAGCCACAATAACGCACCCCTCAATCCGAAGGCACAGTTTCCGCTGACCATACGGGACATTATGAATAAGAAAATTGAGAGCTTGAAGAAAAGAGAAGAGGAGGTGCCTGACTGGCAGGATGAGAAGGATTTCCTGAGGGATCCGAGGGTAAACCCTGCAGTAGCCTGGCCAATGCACCTGTTTGATTGCTGCCCTATCAGTGACGGGGCGAGTTGCATGCTGCTGGTTTCTCAAGATATCGCGAAGAATTTTACCGATGATCCCATATATGTAGCCGGAATTGGGCAAGGAAGCGGAAGGGGTCTCCATGCCTGCGACGATCTCACATTCTTTGAAGCAACAAGATATGCGGCTCGGGAAGCATATGGCATGGCAGGGCTTGCGCCGAAAGACATTCAATTCGCTGAAGTTCATGACTGCTTTTCCATTGCTGAGCTTATCCACATAGAGGACCTTGGTTTTTTCAAGCTGGGTCAAGGGTATAAGGCAGTGGCGGAGGGCTTGACAAGACTTGACGGGCCTATTCCTATCAACACCTCAGGGGGTCTCAAGTGTAAGGGACATCCTGTAGGGGCCACAGGGATATCCCAACTCTATGAGGTGTGGACTCAATTGAAGGGCATGGCCGGCAAGCGTCAGGTACCCAAAAAGGATCTACATATCGGGGCTGCCCATAATCTTGGAGGGACTGGCGGGACCTGCACGATGACCATTCTTGAAAGGAGATGAGTCGATGGGACAAAGACCTTTCAGCGACATATCTTATGAGCGGTTTCTGGGTGAAGAGAAGATTATGGGTTCAAAGTGCACAAAGTGTGACGCCGTATTCGTACCCCCTAGGCCCATCTGTACTCAGTGCCATGGGTCGGAAATGGAGTGGGTGGAGATCAAAGGGATGGGAAAACTCAGTGCGTTTACCTGCATAGCCGTTGGCCCCCCATTTATGATTGCACAAGGATTTAACAGGAAAAACCCGTATGTTTCAGGAGTGGTGGAGTTGGAGAAAGGCGTCCGGGTCGATGCCCGCATACAAGGTGTGGATGCCGGCAGACCCGATGAAATAAAGGTGGGCATGCCCATGAAGGCAATGTTTCTCCATGAAAGACACGGAGATGAATCGATAACCTACCTGGCTTTTGAACCACAATAATAGAGAACCGTCCTGCCTATTTCCTGATACCGAAAGAGATAATGCAGACATGAGCAGTAACCAGACATACGTACCGAGAAGACACGGGAAAGGGAGCGACTCATGAGATTGAAGGACAAGGTTGCCTTAGTAACAGGAGGAGCCGCAGGGATCGGCAGGGCGACCGCGGAACGATTCATCGAGGAAGGGGCAAAGGTCCTTATCGCTGATGTGAACGAGGAGCAAGGAAAGGACGCTGCGGGCTACTTGGGGCCCAAAGCTGCCTTTTATTCCGTGGATGTTTCAAACAAAGAAGCTGTTCAAGATGCCGTAAATGCGATCATCAAAAAGTTCGGCCGGATCGACGTGCTGGTGAATAATGCCGGCATCCTGCGTGATGGTCTGCTGGTGAAGGTGGTGAACGGAAGCCTCATCAAAGAAATGCCGGAAAGGGATTTTGATCTGGTGATTGCCGTTAATTTGAAAGGGGCATTCAACTGTACCCAGGCAGTGGCGCCGGTCATGATACGCCAGGGAGGCGGCGTTATACTTAACGCCACCTCTATTGTAGGATTAGATGGGAATATGGGTCAAACCAATTACGTGGCAACAAAAGCGGGAGTCATCGGTATGACTAAGGTCTGGGCACGGGAGTTTGGTCGTTTCCAGATCAGAGTGAATGCGGTTGCGCCGGGCTTCACCGCGACGGAAATACTGGCAAGCATGCCTGAAAAAATCATTGACAAGATGAGGTCGAAAACACCCCTGGGAAGACTTGGGAAGCCGCGAGATATTGCAAATGCATACCTTTTTCTTGCCTCTGAGGAGGCGAGCTATATTACGGGCGCGGTTTTGCGGGTGGATGGGGGAATTGTGGTAGGAACATAGCCTCATTCAAGAAAAACCCCTCTATTCTGTCCCTTTCGATCTTATCCCGTTATCGAGGTGAACCTCTTTTAGTTGATCCGCATAAAACGCGGGAACCTGATTTTCTGTCCGTATAAAACTCCTTTGTTTAGCCTACGGCTTATACAACATATTTAACAACCACCCCTAAAAGGGGTGGAATAAAAGGTGACCCTAAAAGGGTAAGTTTAGCGCCAGAATTTGAGTTGTTCCATGCGCCTATCTTTTTCCAACTGCCATCTTACATATTTTCGGATCTTTTCCTCATTCAGAATCCTGAACCGATATTTCGGACACCACACAACATGGTATTTGCACTGCCAGATTGCATGTGCTAACTTCTTAAAATCACCCATTGAATACCTCCTTTTATCTTTAGGGTCACCCACCCTGATATTAAGGAGGTATTCATTTTTACCGTTCTTTCATGCCCGCAAGCACCAGTGCAAAATAGATTCTTGTTGACAGATCGATTTAGATGTGTGACGATCCGTTTAAGCGTGCAACGAAATGGATTTATGGATGATCGATATTACCGCTTCCCTTAAGGCCCTGGCAGATGAAACCCGTTTTCGGATCATCAACCTGCTTTTGACTCATGATCTATGCGTGGGCGCGCTTGCCGGCCGTCTTGACATGTCCAAAGCGGCCGTGTCCCAACACCTCCAAATATTGAGGAAGGCCGGTCTGGTGCGGGGGGAGAAACGGGGATACTGGACCCATTACTGCGTTGATAAAAGTGCGATTCATCGAATTGCGGAAAATCTTATAAAGGCAACCGATCAGGCACCTGATTTCAGGGTAGTCTGCCACAAGTCCGCCTCGGATGAGATCAACATAAATGGTATGGAAAGGAGGGATTTAGCCATGTGCAAAGATTGCTGCCAACAGCCGGATCGTCTGAAAGGGAAACCGGGTGAGTGCTCCCCGGAGCAGATCAAAGAGTGCCATGGGGATGAAAAGGACCATCCCTGTGTGCCTAAAGAAGGAGGAAAGTGAAGAAGCAGGTATAGAAATTCAGGTTGCAGGGAGATCTACTCATAATGAATGACCCCTCGGTTGACGCCATTGCCGTTCATAAACTAGCCAAGCGATTCGGTGAAGTGCAGGCGGTTGCTGATGCAAGCTTCGAGGTACTTCAGGGCGAACTTTACGGGTTCCTCGGTCCCAACGGCGCGGGCAAAACCACCACCATCAACATGCTTACCGGCCTTGCCCGGCCGGACACAGGCAAGATCAGAATCGCAGGCATCGACTGTACGGGAAATCCCAAAGCGGCCCAGCACTTGACCGGAGTGGTTCCGGACGAGAGCAACCTCTACCCCGAACTGACGGGATTCGACAACCTCTGCTTTTGTGCGGCCCTGTACGGTATGAAAAAGGAAAAGCGTGAACCCCGCGCGAGGAATCTTCTGGAGAGGTTCGGTCTTGCAGATGCCGCGAATCGGAAGTTTGCCGGTTACTCCAAGGGAATGAAGCGCAAACTCACCATCGCCGCCGGGATCATTCACGATCCACAGATACTCTTCCTGGATGAACCGACAACCGGTATCGATGTAGCCAGCGCCCGGCAAGTCCGTCAGCTGATCGCCGACCTTCATCGGAACGGGACAACCATTTTTCTGACCACCCATTACATTGAGGAAGCAGAAAGGCTCTGCGGCCGGATTGCCTTCATCGTGGGAGGTGAAATCGTCCGGATCGACGAGGTGGCGAATCTTATCCGGCCGATCCAAGAAAAGCATGTGACGCAGTTTGCCGTGTCGAACCTGGGGCCCTCCCTGCCCGGTAAGCTGACCAAAGCATTTCCAGGACTGATATTCAAGGCCCTTGCCGGGGGATTGATTCGGGTCGAGTCAGACACGCCGATTGGCGTTGGGCCGTTGGTGCGGTTTCTGGAGAATCAAGGGGCCGAAGTTAACGAGGCTCGGCGTATACAGTCGTCCCTGGAGGACGTCTTCGTAAGAGTCACGGGAATTGAGGCGGGCACGATGCGAAAAGAAAAGGAAAAGAAGGCGGGTGGCGGCGCATGAAATGGTGGATCGCCTTCTGGAACATCCTTGTCAAGGATATGCGGGCCTATTACCTCAAACCACCCAATATCAGTTGGGGATTGATCTTTCCTCTCGCCTGGACAGGGATGTTTTTTATCAAATCGGGCAGGGGGTTGGAGAGCGTGCTTTCCGTGCTTCCCGGCGTGATGGTGGTTTCCATCCTCTTTGGCACTACCTCCATGCTGTCGGTGACCGTGACCTTCGAGAAAAAAGGACGATCCTTCGACAGGCTGCTCCTGGCCCCCATACCGCTGGAACTCCTCATGCTTGCCAAGACCTCGGGAGCAATCCTCTTCGGCACGGCCAACGCATTCATCCCCATCATTCTTGCGGCCTTTTTGACCGACCTTTCTCAAGCCGCCTGGGGGGCAGTTATCCCTGCTATTATTCTCCTCGCGGTGACTTCGACCTTTCTGGGGTTGTTCATAGCTGTCTCAGTGAGTGAAGTCTTCGAAGCCCAGACCTTTTCCAACTTTTTCCGCTTCCCCATGATATTCCTATGCGGGTTATTCTTCCCGATCGAGCGTTTGCCTGTTTTTCTCCGGCCTCTTTCCTATGTACTTCCGCCGACGTACGGCACCGACATTCTTCATGGCGCCTTCGGCATTGGACATGCGATCCCCATACCGATTGATTTCGCTTTGCTTATTGTGTTCTGCATTGGACTTTTCTTCCTCAGCCTGAGAAATATCCAGAAGCGCTGGATCATATGACATAGTCAACAGCGCATCCAACTGTGTACGGCTGTCCTACTTATATCCTGAGTTACAATAATATGTTGAGGCGCAGCTAACGATTACTGCTGATAAGCTTGATGAGTGAAAGATGATCGAATTTTCACGAATAGGATAATGATTCTGGAATCCCAACACATTTTCACTACAGATTATCCGTGCTATTTTTTTGCCTTGATGTAAAATAAACTTGACAAAATGTAAAGTTAAGCAGACAATGATTGGTATGAACAAAACATCGGGGGCAAAGCATGTCTAAGTCACTTCCACAGCTCAAGATAGTGAATCGTTTGCATGTTCTCCGGGCAGAACGACGGATGACCCAGGAACAACTCGCCAAAGAAATAGGGATAACACGGGCAACCATTGTTGCAATCGAGGGGGGCGGTTATAACCCTTCCCTTGAGTTGGCGTTTCGCATTGCGCGTTATTTTGGAGCAGACATAAATACCATTTTCTCGATTGAGGAGGAGACAAAATGAAGAGACTTGACTCAATCCTATTGAAGTCTTTTTTGTACGGGCTTCCTGCATTCATTGTTTTTGCTGCCTTTTCTTACTGCTACAGCTTAGGAGTTGTTAACCATGCCAATGTCTACCTTAACTTACTGAACAGTTTCGCAGGGCTCGTCTTTGCACTTTGGATGACGCTTTCCCTTTATTTGAGCGTCAGATTGATGGTTTCCGAGCCGTTTCGTGATCAGGTATTGGCTAGACTTACCTTCATACGGGAGCGTGACGAACGAGAAGTTATATTAACAGGAAAAGCTACCAGGACAACATTCCTGACCTCGCTAGCTATCCTGATTTTCCTTTTTTGCCTTTCCTGTTTTCAGGTCTCTATCTATAGACTACCGCAGGAAAGGGCCGTTGATGGTAAGACCGGGATCATTTCATTGGGTCTTGGTTTCAATCTGTTGGAGCATTCCAAACAAGATAAGCCAAGAGAGACAATTGAAAAGAAGGATATATTCTCTTACACCGGTCTGCCTGTG
>JBAPTR010000227.1:0-4417 GCA_049282265.1 Desulfatiglandaceae bacterium
TCGCTAAGCTCAGCGAGTTTCTTGCGTAGCTCCCTTTCTTCAGGTTTCTCTGTTTTGGCAATTTCTGTTTTCAAGACACGCTCTTTTCATGAAAATATGATGAGCAACCCTCGTTTGGTTGGCCTAACATCCTCCGCTATGAAAGCCTCAATGCCTTTGTCCCTTCCGCTCCTCCGTCATGAGGATTTCTATCACCAAGTCATCCAATTCTGCAAGTTACCCTGTTCCGTTAATCTTATCTCTCAAAGCCCCTGAGTATTTGAATCTCACCACTCTTCTTTGATCCAGCATCAAAGTCTCACCAGTCACAGGATTTCTTCCTCTCCGCCCTCCCTTTTTTTTCACGGAGAATTTACCGAAACCGCTGATAAGAACATCCTCACCGTCTGCCAGCGCGCCTTTTATGGTCCCCAGAAGCTCATCCACCAGCCTGCGGCTGTCTTCCCACGTGAACCCACAACCTTTTCGAACCGTTTTCATGAGATCTTTTTTCGTCAATGTCATCGTCCTGGCTCCTTCGTGATCACCGGGTAGACGGGAGGTCGTGTGAAGTCTTTCGTTTTCGGCCCAGGGGGTTTAGACTTTACCGGGCGCTCACCTTCTGTGTGTGGCGGACTATAGCATTTATGATCTCCGGCCAAGCTCCTCCATGCGGAAGATCGTGCCCCATGCCATCTATAATCTTGAACTCGGCCCCGGGCACAGCTTCAGCAGTGTCCTTGCCGCACTCAAACGGCACAAGGGGATCGCCGGTTCCGTGGATTACCAGTGTGGGCACCGCGATCGATGCAAGCGCTGACTTGCGATTTCTCTGTGCCAAGATGGCTAAGAGCTGACGAGCCGCTCCTTGAGGGTAAAATGCACGGTCGTATGCCCAGCCCGCCATCTTGCGGTGCCATTCCTCGTCGAAGGGAAAACCAGGGCCCGCAATCGTGCGGAACATTTTCAAGGTGTACTCAATGTTCGCTTCACGCTCCTCCGGGGGCGGTGTAAGCAAGACTTGCATTACCTCTGGTTTGGCTTGTGGAAGCCTGGGATTGCCTGTGGTGCTGTAAATTGAGATGAGGCTTAGAACCCGTCGTGGATGTCTGATCGCGAGAGCCTGTGCGATCATTCCGCCCATTGACATGCCGCACACATGGGCTTTTTCGATGCCTAAAGCGTCCAGCAGCCCCACTGCGTCCTCTGCCATGTCCTCGATTGTGTAGGGTAGATTGATCGTCTCGCCTTGCATCAGGGCTTGGACGGTACGCATAACATCTGGGACGCCCGCTTCCTCTATTTTAGACGAAAGTCCCACATCTCGATTGTCGTACCGAATCACATAGTGACCTTGTTGGGCGAGTTGCTTGCAGAGCTCCTCATCCCAAAAAATCAGTTGGCTGGCGAGACCTATAATCAAAAGCAAAGGTGGTGAGACTGGCTCCCCAAAGGTCTCGTATTCAAGCTGAATAGCGTTAGCACTCACACTTGGCATGATCATACCTCCGTAGCTTTCTCCTTTGACATAATTAATAAGACCGAGTGAAGGACTTCCCACATACCATAGGGAAAGGGCAATTCATCCTCTTCGACACACTGGGAAATTACTGGCAGAATGCGGGGATTCCCTGTCTGGAAAGACTGCATGTTACCAAAAGATGGGGCTCCCGTCGCGATAGAAACACTCCGCCAGGAGCAAAGGTAGGCCCATTTTCAGGGGGTGCTCCATAGTTGACCTTCGTGGTTGGACTATTTAGCTGTCTTGAAACCAGGATTATTTTTTTATATCGCATATAGGATCAGGTATCAAGTACCCAGATCAGTGGCTGAATGACTGGGGGGAACTTGAGTAGTCAGAACAATAATGAAACGGGCTTCTCAATGCTCCTTGATTGCCTAAAAATCCTCCAAAGAACGGTGGGGTTATTGAAAAGAGGTCAATTGCCACTATCTTTGAGGATAATCCCTATTGACACATGTTCTGGGGGTTCCTCTTCAAAGAAATCTCCTCCTGGTATACAATTTTCCCTCGGTATTTTTCTTTCACCACATATTCTCCGACCTCGTCAATTTGGAAAAGGGTCTCGGAGCAAGAAGGACAAAACGGTCCTTCCTTCGTGTGGTCTCCCTCCCAAGTATATGGAATCCACCCTTCGTCGATCCCTTCTTCAACCGAATCGATTTGGATGCCGCATATGGCGCACTTCATTTCGGTCCTCCTAATTCAATGTCAGTTTTATGAAAAAAGTCCTGCCATGACAAGAATAAATCCTATTTTCGCTCGATAAACGGGAAAAAATACTGATAAATCCACTGGAAATACCATTTTCCCAATGAATCTGAACAGGGATATTCAGGCTTACTGCATACTCGATTTCGAACCTCGTTCCGCCTCTGAATCCATCCTCGGCGCTCAGAAAGCCATGGAGCACGTCGCACGCCTCTACCAGTTCCTTATTGCGTTGATAATACCTCTTGGGAACCTCGAACCACGCCCGGATGTTTGCAAGGTCCGGTGCATAGACAATGACTTCCAGTCCCCTTTCCTCTGCCGCCTCTTTTGCCCAGGTGCAGACTCCTTTGCATGAGCTGGTGATGATGGTTGCCTCGGGGGGAAGGGAATCAAGCAGATCAATGACGGACTGTTTATCCTGGTATTTCCTGGCCCCCACTATTCCGATTTTCATTTCCTACCTCCATAGACAACAAAAGCGCCCATGATCGAAAGACCATGAGCGCCTTTGGGTTTCAGATTATGTGGTTATGGATTACTGCTTCACCAGGGACAGGATCATCCCTCCAACCCGATCGAGTTTATAGGATTCTTCGGCACTAAGGGTTCTGTCCTGTGCAGCACGGGTATAGGCATTGATGACCTGGAACATGGTGTATCCCTGTTCAATCTTCCATGCCTGTTCGATTGCCTCGGCCTCTTTCTTGGTGATGTTGAATTGCCGGTTGAAAGAACCGATGGTCTGCAGGGGATGATCAACCCTCGATTGAGTGGAGATCTCAAACCGCCTCTGATTGTGCTCGGATTCATAAACCACCTGTCTCAGGATGTCGGGGAATTCATCGAGAGCCTGGCGGGAGATGTGCTTGAACCTGGACGCCACGGCCGTTTTGGAAATCATCCCATTGCTACAAACCAGCAGGAAAAAATAACCCTCAATGCTGAAGGCCAATATCCTCACTTCGCTGTTGGCGATGCTGATACCGGGAACGATCTTGTCATTTTCTCCAAATCCAAAGGTGCGTGTGAAATCCGGCACCTTCAGGACCATCAGGGATTGATCCAGGGAGTAGTGGACTTCGATGTCAGGGCTGAACCTGTATTCCAGCATCCGTGAGAGCACTTCCATGTGGTCAAGACACGTATAACGGTCTGTGAATACCGCTCGCAAGCTATCCCCGTTGAACCGGCAAAAGAAGGTCTCTCTCTTCTTCGTCCAGATTCTTACTGTTCATACCGGGGTTCTTTCCCAGAACTACAACCTCGTCCTTCTCCTCCAGGATCTCATGTCGGAGGATTTCGAATGACCACTTGCCGTCAAAGGCGTCATTGAGGCGCTTGATGACTGCGTGTCCCTCGATATAATCGAGCGTGTTGCCAAGTGTTCCGACCCGCTGCTTGATTTGGCCGGGTTCAAAGGGTTTTTCCAGTAGTTCTCTGTTCATGATGTGTTCTCCTCTCTCGTGTTTTGGTAGGGTCCAAGACGCGAAAAGGGGCAGCCGAATTACCGACTGACCCCGTGGTTAATGTTGTTGGCGACTATATGTTCGCCTGTCCCGATGCCTTAAATGATTTGTTCACCTCCTTTCTTGGCTGGAGTTTGCGTTTCCATAAGTGTGGAAAGACCTGGCTCTTGACGCCACCACCCTTTTCTTTCTGATAGATACTTTTGAGGAGATAATGGGAATTCAGGATGTTGGTATGGATTTAATAGTTGATAAAACTGGAATATTCGGCTAAGAGGGTAGTATTATCGTTTTGATGTTGTTTTCTGATGTTCAATGAGGATGAAGTGGTTGGGGTTTGTGTTAATGGCAGGAAACGTAGCCCCCAGAACTTTGCTTGGATCTTGGGGCTACCGGAGGTATGGTTGATATTTCCGGGACAAGGGGACTAAGTCGTGTAATTCCAAGTCGATATCGTCGAGAAGACGAAAGGAATGATCATGCCTGAAAAAGCTAGCTATGAAGAACTCGAACAACGGATTCAGGAATTAGAGCAAGCAGAATCTGAGTGCAAGGGAACGGAGAAAGCGCTACGGGAGAGTGAGAGACGGTTTCGACGTTTAGTAGAACATTCAACGGACGCCTTCTTCTTGCATGAACGTGATGGCAGAATCATGGATGTAAATGACCATGCATGCGAGAGTCTGGGATATACACGCGAGGAACTCTTAGCCCTCTCAATAGGGGATATCGATCA
>JBAPTR010000228.1:0-53698 GCA_049282265.1 Desulfatiglandaceae bacterium
TATTTCGACGTCCATGTCTATGTGGCCAACTGGATGACGGCCATTTTCATGTTGCGGCTGCCCAGCGATGCGCTGGACCCAGAAACGGCCGAAGCCTTGGCGATAAGCTACGTCCTGGATTTCAAGGCTAGCAACACCCATTGGGTCATCACCTGGCGCCTGGAGCAGTCCGAAAATTACGACCGCTTTGGCATGGAAGACGGCCGGGGCTGGATGGCACGACTCGCGCCCGTACGAGATGAGTTGCTGCGCGGAGATTTTCGCAGCCTCTATATAGGTTGGCTGGCGGCCGTAACCGGGGAAATGATGGATGACGATGAGATGGAGCCCTTGGCCGTGAGCGGATTGGGGAGTTTGACATCGGCCCAACAGGCACTTGCGGAATTTTTGGAGGTGGACCCGGACCTGCTGGCAGGTGCCTGCATGGGCAGCCCGGCCATGCAAGACGAGGAGATTTCCCAAAATGAAATGGATGAATGGGTCGATACTTTGCCGAATAATGAGTTGAAGGAGGTCTTGAAACAACTTCTGGAGGGACAAGGACAGCAGGCGGAGCACACCCTTAAAAACCGATTCGCGTCATGGCGGCGCGGCCTGCAGGCTGACAAGACCGACACGCCTCGGCGCACGGTGGGAGAACTGAGGGCAAATGCTGATGCGGCTGAAAAGATCCGGATAGAAAAGCAAGAACGTGACCGGAAGCTGCGGGAGATCAAGCGCCGCAAGGAGCGCGACGCGTATCTGAAGAACCTGTCCAAAGATTTTTCGAGGGCCTGGAAGTCGGTTCAGAAAACTGTTGAACGCGGATCGGGCCCGGCCTATGACGAGGCCCGACATATCCTTGTTGACCTGGCTGAAGCTTATTCACTTTACGCGAAGCGGAAAACCTTTGAACAAGAGTTGAGAAAATTCATGGCCGACCACATGCGGCGCAAGGCGTTGATTCAACGTCTGGTAAAAGCCAGTATCTGGGAGGAGAAATAAGGGATGAACCCACGAAAGCCTGGAAGGATCGTGAAAAGGAATAACAATCAAATGACGAAACTCGGGAGGGACAAATGGACCTGAAGATATTGAAGGAGACTCCTCCTTGGGACTGGCCGGAACGCGCCGACAAAATGTTTCTTGAGATTCTCGCAGATGACCAGGGCGATGCTTCCAACCGCATCCTTGCTGCGGAGCTGGCCGGCGACTTTACCGTGATCAACGACGATCTCGTTGATGCATTGCTATCCATCCTCCAAGGCGATGATGAATCAGAGGAGCTGCGTGGCAAGGCTGCAATATCCCTGGGGCCGGTACTCGATCACGCCGACACAGACGGGTTTGATGACCCGGAAGATGTTCCAATCTCCGAGGACACGTTTCGCAAAATCCAGGCATCGCTCCGCAGGCTCTACCTGGACGCCGGTGTGCCCAAAAACGTGCGTCGACGGATATTGGAGGCATCGGTTCGCGCCCCCCAAGAGTGGCACCAAAACGCTATTCGGGCAGCCTATTCCAGTGATGATGAGGATTGGAGGCTGACGGCGGTTTTTTCGATGCGCTGGGTCGGCGGATTCGATAATCAGATCCTCGAAGCGCTCGAAAGCAATAACCAGAATATCCATTACCAGGCCGTCTGTGCGGCCGGGAATTGGGAGGTGGATGCGGCTTGGTCACACTTATCAAAACTCGTCAGCGCGCAAGTGACCGACAAACCGCTGCTGCTGGCCGCCATTGATGCCGTAGCCGGCATTCGCCCACAGGAAGCAGGCGTAATTCTGGTGGATCTGACCAACTCCGACGACGAGGACATCGTGGAGGCAGCCCATGAAGCCATGGCTATGGCCGAGGGCCCATGGAGTGATGAATTCGATGACGACGATGACGATGGGTATGTCCACTGAGAAAGGAGCAGAGTGAGCCCCGGAAAGCGAAAACAGATCGATCCGCTCGAGCAGGCCATCGAAGCGGCACTGTCTCCCGGACGCTTCATCTCCTACAACGCTGCTTGGTCGTTCGTGCATGATGTTCAGGGTGTTGCGAATGACATAGAGAAAATTATCAAGAAAGAGCCGGATCGAACAGCGTATCTGTTCGAGGCCTTCATCGTCGCTTGCCATGAAAAAGCCAATGAAATCGCAGACTAACAGCAAGGAGAAAAAATTTCACTGGAAGAATTCCCTACCGGTTCTCTTTCTCGTGCCTTTCCAGGGTCTCCCGTATCATTTGCATCAGTGGGCCGTCTTCTTTCCAAAGCTTGCAACTGTTGATCAGGGTGGTTAGCCCTTGAAACTCATCCAGGGACCGGGGAATAGGGCGACGCTCGCGCGACTGCTGGGTCCAATATCCGTGTAAGGCCGCAGGGCCCATGGTCACAATGAGATGTGTTAGATGTGCACATCCCTGAACCCCGCCCAAGCGCCTATGCACCTCCTCGCTGTAACCGGAAACAATGGACAGGCCCACTATCCTCTTTACTGATTCCAGGGTGGTTGGACAGAGCTCATGTGGAATATCGGGCATTTCCGCCTCAGCATCCAGGATGGTAACGGGCCAGCCACCAACGAGCAGCCGGACGCACATCCAGTGTACCACACCAGTTGGCCGTGACTTACCATTCCAATGGTATCCAGGAACGAGTCGCTCATCTCTAAGCCAGCCTTCTACGATCAATCGGTCGCCCTCTAAAGGATAGGTACGAAACTCGAGACGTCGTTCGTGCACTGGGGTATTCTGAATAAGGTCTCTAAGTCGGGTCATGGTATTACTCCTTGTTTCGGATATAAAAAAGGCAGATTAGTTGATCACTAAGCTGCTTTTTTTATAACCATTCTGGTTGGGACGCGGGATTTAAGCCCTGGGCCCCATTCAGGGGCACTTCCAGGCTGCTCCATTTTCTGAAAATTGTGCAATAGATACTATAGTACTTTATCAGCTTGTCAAGAGATAAAATGATGGAAAAATCAGCATGTTGACACACTGTATTGAATAAGGCCATTTGTGGATGGAAACCAGCTTATTTTGTCTTCTCAGTGATGTCGCGCACTTTTTTAGGCACCACAAAGACGGCTTTCCTCCATGTCTTGCCGCGTCATCGACCTTGACACTATCTGCTATTCCCCTATACTAAAAAGATACCACTAATAAGGAACCCAAGGCATGAAACAGATCATTCTGGGAACGGCAGGCCACATTGACCACGGGAAGACCTCCCTCATTAAGGCACTGACCGGTGTGGACACGGACAGGCTCAAGGAAGAGAAAGAGCGTGGCATCACCATCGAACTGGGGTTTGCGCACCTTGAATTGCCGAGCGGCAATCACTTGGGCATTGTGGATGTGCCGGGGCACGAAAAATTCGTCAAGAACATGGTGGCCGGTGCTACCGGCATTGACCTGGTGGCGCTGGTCATTGCAGCCGACGAAGGCGTCATGCCCCAGACGCGGGAACATCTGGAGATCTGCCAGCTGCTGAACATCCATCACGGGCTGGTCGTTCTCACCAAGATCGACATGGTGGACGAGGAGTGGTTTGAACTCGTCAAAGAGGATGTCACGGAATACCTCTCCGGCACCTTCCTGGCGGATGCCCCCATCGTGGAGGTCTCTTCCGCCACCGGGGAGGGTATTGACAACCTGATTTCAACCCTGGATCAACTTGCCCGAAATATTCCCGAAAAGGAGCTGGGCCACGTGTTCCGCCTCCCCATTGACCGGGTTTTTTCCATGAAGGGGTTCGGGACGGTTATCACCGGGACTGCCGTTTCAGGGCAGATCGGCACCGCCGATGATGTGACCATTTACCCCCAAAAAATACAGTCCAAAATACGCGGCATAGAGGTCCACAACAGGGAAGTCCAGGAAGTGCATGCCGGTCTTCGCACCGCCATAAACCTTCAGGGTATTGAAAAGGCCATCATACACCGCGGCCACATCCTGGCTACAAGAGATGCTCTCAGGCCCACTTACATGGTGGATGTGGTGCTGGATCTCCTTCCGAGCGCCCCGAGAAAACTCAAGAACAGGGCCAAGGCCCGCTTTCACACCGGGACCTCGGAGATCATTTCCACCGTGGTTCTCTTGGACCGAAATGAACTCGAACCGGGAGAAAGCTGTTTTGCCCAGATACGGCTCGATGAACCCACGGCCGTGCTCAGGAAGGACCGCTACGTTCTTCGCAGCTATTCCCCGGTCAGGGCCATCGGAGGTGGTGAAGTCCTGAACGCCCTGCCGAGAAAGAAGAAGCGCTTTTCGGACAAGGCCCTCTCTGAGTTAAAGGTACTTCATGAAGGTGAACTGGGTGATATCGTAGAACTGTTTGTGGCCCAGGGCCGATTCAAGGGAACACCGCAGTCTGAAATGCCGTTCCTGACCAACACGGCCAAGAAACGTCTCGACGACATCCTCAAGGCCCTCAAGGCCAGAAAACGGGTTGTGCAGTATGACAAGGAAAACCAGATCCTGATCCATGCTGATTTTCTTGAAAAGGCCAGGGATGAATTAATGGAGACCATTTCCCGTTATCACCAGGATTATCCCCTGAAGGGAGGACTTCCCAAAGAAGAGCTGCGATCGAAGACGGCAGGTTCACGGATACCCAAGCTCTTCAATTTTCTCATCAATCAGCTAATCAAGGAAGGCGGGATTGTGTTGGACAAGGATCTTGTCCGCCTTGAGGAGCACCGCGTGACCCTGGCGGAAGATCAGCAAAAGGCGCGGAAGGGCATTGAAGAGACCTACCTCAAGAGCGGTCTTCAGCCCCCGTATTTCAAGGAAATCAAAGACAGCTTCCCCGGCAACACGACCCTGGAACTCCTGGAGCTGATGCACAAGGAAGGCATTCTCGTCAAGGTGAAGGAAGACCTCTACTTTCACCATCAGTCCATTGATCAACTGCAGGAGAATCTCATTGCCTTTCTCCGGGAACACAGGGAGATGACGACCCCCCAGTTCAAGGACCTGACCGGCGTCTCACGCAAGTTCACCATCCCGCTCATAGAGTATTTTGATCGATCGAGGATTACGGTGAGAGTAGGAGACAGCCGTGTGCTGCGAAATAAATGAAGATCCCCGCTGCAGGCATGGAAAAGGGCTTTGAGGAACTGATCTCCGCTCTGGCCCTGGGATCGAAAGAACACCTCGCCCTGGTTGGAGGGGGCGGTAAGACCACCCTCATGTTCACCCTCGCAGAGGCGCTGCGCAAAGAAGGCCGGAGGGTGGTCACCGGTACCACCACAAAAGTCCGACTTCCTGAAAGCCTGCATGCCCTGAAAAGCGTTTTTCTGTCGTCGGATCCGGACTGGGAAAGGTCCCTCAGAACGGGGCTTGATACGCATGGGCATGTATTCTTTTGCAACGAGATCCTTCCTTCCGGCAAGGTAACCGGCATCACAAAATCCCTGGCCGACACCCTCTGGAAAAATCCCTGGATTGACCACCTGATCCTGGAGGCCGATGGTGCGGCCGGCCGTCCCGTTAAGGCCCCGGAATCCCATGAGCCGGTCATTCCCGATTCCGTCACCATGGTCATAGCCGTGGTGGGGCTTGACGCCCTCGGGGCCCCTTTTGATGAAGAACATGTCTTCAGGATGGATCGCTTTGAAAAAATTACAGGCCTCAAACCGGGTGAGGATCTCACCCCGGGAGGTCTTTCGAGGGTATTTGAAGGCCGGGAAGGGCTTTTCAAAGGGACACCGCCCATGGCCAGGAGGGTTGTTTTTCTGAACAAGCTGGATGTCGTTCAAGATGACCGGGACGTTCGACTCCTGAGGGAGTATATCCTCGATTCACCTGAAGCCGGAGTGAACATGGTGATAACGGGATCCCTGCGCCTGAGGAAACTTGAACGCCCGGGATAATTGGATTTTCTTTACGGTTGAGGAGTCAACATGCAAAACATCTATGAAGCGCTTATGGATCAATACAGGCAGGGCAACACATCCGTTCTTGCCACGATCATCAAACAGGCGGGTCCTTCCCCGCGCGGTATCGGCGCAAAATGCCTGCTGACCAAAGACGGCGTGCTCTTCGGGACCATCGGTGGAGGCCTTCTGGAGGCCGAAGTCCTCCAGAAGGCCACCGACTTAATGCAAACCAAGGTTCCGGAGCTGATGAGCTTTCATCTCAAAGGGACCGATGTTGAGGACACGGATATGCTGTGCGGCGGTGACGTGGAGGTCTTCCTGGCCCCCCTGTCCCCGGAGGATTCCGGACTTCTTCCTTTTTTTGAGGCGATCCTGAGGATTCACAGGCGCGGTGGATCCGGGTTGATCGCGACGATCGTGGACCCTGAGTCATGGCAGGCTGAGAAGGCGCCCATGGTCTTTCTCACGGCAGACGGTGAGCAAACGGGAAGTATCCCGGGATGTCCCAATCTTGAAACGGAACTGAAAAACAAGGCGGAAGCACTTGTGCGGCAGAGGGTCCCGAAGATCCACCGTTTTTCCGAAGGGGGACGATCTCTTAACGTCTTTGTGGAGCCGGTCCAATCCAACCCGATTCTGTTCATTTTCGGTGGAGGGCATGTATCCCAGCAGATTGCGCCCCTGGCGGCCCGGGTCGGATTCAACGTGAGAGTCATTGACGATCGGAAGGATTTTGCTGATCCGCATCTGTTTCCGGAAGCACAGGAGGTGCTTGAGCGCCGGTTTGAGGACGTGATGGGTGGTCTGCCCGTGGATGGTTCCTCCTACCTTGTGATTGTCACCCGGGGACACAGTCATGACAAGGAGGTCCTGGCCCAGGCATTGAAAACCGATGCCAGGTATGTGGGAATGATCGGAAGCCGACGGAAACGGGATATCATTTATCAGAGACTCATGGAAGAGGGTTTTTCAAAGGAAGACATTGCCCGGGTCCATTCTCCCATCGGGCTCAGCATAGGAGCGGAGACTCCCGAGGAAATTGCCGTGAGCATCGTTGCGGAATTGGTTCAAGTACGGGCGGGGAAATAACCATAGATGCTGTTGAAATCGAACCACAAGGAGGGGTGACGATGGGTTACGAAGTTAAGGAATCTTATCAGGATTGGCTCTGGGAAAAACTGGGAGAGCGCTGTATAAAGAACCTCAACAAGCACGGTTTCGACGCCCATCTTGTCCGGACCGTTGAAGAGGCCAGAGACCTCATCATGGGCATGACGGACGGTTTTGAAAGCTTCGGCTTCGGGGGATCGGACACGACCCGTTCTCTCGGGGTCATGGAAGAATTGAAAAAACGGGGCAAAACCATCCATGACCACTGGCAACAGGGACTGACCAAGGAAGAAGACCTGGAGATCCGGCTCCGGCAGGGCCGCTGTGATTGTTTCCTTTGCAGTGCCAATGCCGTCTCCGCCACCGGCGAAATTGTCAATGTGGATGGGATCGGAAACCGGACCAATGCCATGACTTTCGGGAACAAAAAGGTCGTCATCGTGGCGGGGATGAACAAAGTGGCACAGGACCTGGAGGGTGCCCTGACGCGGGTGCGTGAAGTCGCCGGCCCCATGCGTGCCAAGAGCCTCGGGATGGAAACACCCTGTGCGGAGACAGGCCTGTGCAGCGACTGCAACTCACCCCAGCGCATCTGCCGCATCACCACAATACTGCACCGGAAACCCATGATCACCGACGTCTCGGTCATCCTCATCAACCAGACCCTGGGGTTCTGATCATGAGCAGACACACCCATTCTTTCGTAGAGGAATATGACGGGCTCGTGGGTTTTGGATTCAGCCGGGATGTGGACGCATGTACCCTGACCTACTATCTCCAGAAATTTTCGGATGATGAACTCATGGCCCTTTTGAGGCCCAGGATGTCACAGGAGGATATGGACGATCTCTTTAGCTGCATCACACGTATCATGAAACACCACCTGAAGGACGAGGAGTATCACAAGTACTTCCTGAAAGATGAGGAGCATTGACAGCATACGCCATATTTGATGGAATCATAGAAAGTACGGTCCTCAGGACTTTTAGGAAAGCCATCATCATGATGTGACATATAACCCCCTGACTCAACATCACGGCATAATCTGCGACACTGCCTTCGACGGGTGCGGCAGCGGAACGTTCCATGGAAAAATTGCAAAACTGCAGTGCTGCTATCCATCAGAAATCACATTTTTGCAACCTTTTTTCCACCGCAGAGTCATCCCAAATAGCCAAAAAACACTCTATCGTATTGATTTTATGGAATGTTGTCTCCGGCATTTCCTGATGGCATGATGTTTGCTCCATTAAGTCGCTCAAGGAGGCCGCTGAAATGAAGGCAGCCGTGACCGTGTGGAACAACAGGATCTCTCCGGTATTCGATGTTTCGAAACTGCTGATGGTGGCAGAGGTCATCGATCACAAAGTCATCCGGGTGCATTATGAGCCCATGGATTCTGATTCCAGCGCCCGAACGGCTGAACGTCTCGCCAAGATGGGGGTAACAGTCTTGATTTGCGGTGCGATCTCCCAAAAGCCGGCCTTGATATTGGAGGCCGCGGGTATCCGACTGATTCCTTTTGTAACCGGCAAAGCCGACAGGGTGATTGATGCTTTTGCAGAAGGTCGGGCCATCATTCCCCAATTCTTGATGCCGGGATGTGGCAGGCGTCGCAGATGCTGCGACGGAAGTTCGGAAAATCATATGGCCCCAGGCCCTTCGGAAAAAGGAAGTGGAGAAAAACGATGATTGACATTCTAACCGTCAGTACAAAACGATCAGCGTTGTCAGCGGTGATCGATTTTTTGAGCATGCAGGACGACATCCGCCTGCTAAACGCCCAATGCGGAGCTGAGGCCCTGGATGCCATCGGCAAGAATGCGGTTACGCTGGTCATCGCAGACGAGGATCTTGGCGATATGACCGGGCTTGAATTCAGCCGACGGCTCGTGGCTGCCAATCCGCTGGTCTATTGCGCCCTGGTCAGTTCTTTGCCGGCCGAAGCGTTCCATGAAGCCAGCGAGGGATTGGGCGTCCTGGCCCAACTGCCGGTCTCAGCGGTAGGAACGGACGGAGAAGATCTTCTGGCAAAACTTCGCTATGTCATCAAACTGAATCAGCCAGTGGAGCAAAGCTCATGATTATCAGTGTTGCCAGCGGCAAGGGCGGTACCGGCAAGACAACGGTTGCCGTCAATATGGCGGCGTCATTGCAAAGATCGGTGCGGTTTTTGGACTGCGATGTGGAAGCGCCCAATGCCCATCTTTTTCTCCATCCGGAAATACGGGAAACAAAACCCTTTTCCGTACCGGTGCCTGAAATCCATGAAGAAAAATGCACCTATTGTAAAAAGTGCGCCCAGATTTGCCGATTCCGGGCCATTGCCATCCTGGAGGAAGCCACGTTGACGTTCCCCGAACTGTGCCACAGCTGTGGTGGCTGCATGGCGGTGTGCCCGGAAGCGGCCATTTCGGAAATCGGTCGCAATGTCGGGGAAATTATGATCGGACAGGCGCAGCACATCGAGTTCGTCCATGGCAAGCTTCGGGTCGGCGAGGCCATGTCGCCGCCTTTGATCAAAGCGGTACGCAAGTACGAGCGGCCGGACATAGTCACTATCATCGACGCGCCGCCCGGCACCTCGTGCCCGGTGGTTGCGGCCATGAAAGGGGCCGACTTCATCCTGATGGTCACCGAGCCAACACCTTTTGGTTTGCACGATCTAAAACTGGCCGTGGGCGTTGTTCGCGTCCTTGGCATCCCCTGTGGGCTGGTGATCAACTGCAGCGATATCGGTGACGATCGTGTCAAACAATATGCCGAAACCGAAAACATTCCCATTCTGATGGAAATTCCCTTTGATCGCCAAATTGCTCAGGCCTACGCCCGGGGTGAACTGCTGGTCGAAGCTCTGCCGGAATGGAAGGCGCGTTTCAGTGAACTTTATGGGAAAGTTGACCGAATGGTCAAGCAAGGTGGACAAGGATGAAAGAACTCGTTATCATCAGCGGCAAGGGTGGAACAGGCAAAACCAGCCTGACGGCATGCTTTGCCGCCTTGAGTCAGGACAAGGTGTTGTGTGATGCGGACGTGGATGCGGCGGATCTGCATCTGCTGCTACAGCCCGAAATCCGTCAGGAAACCGATTTCACCGGCGGCAACACCGCCCTGATCGCAATGGATCGCTGTACGCAGTGCGGATTATGTGTGGACATGTGCCGGTTCAACGCCATCAGCGACGAATTTGTCGTCAATCCCATTGATTGTGAAGGCTGCGGGGTCTGCGTTGATTTTTGCCCGGAACAGGCCATTGACTTTCCTCTAAATACCTGTGGGCAGTGGTATGTTTCAGATACCCGGATGGGCCCCATGGTGCATGCCCGTTTGGGGATTGCCGAAGAAAATTCGGGCAAACTGGTGACCCTGGTCCGACAGGAAGCCAGGAAACTGGCTGAAAAGAAAGGCTGGGATCTGATGATCACCGACGGGCCACCCGGGGTGGGCTGTCCTGTAATCGCCTCCATCGGCGGTGCCAGCACTGTGCTGATCGTCACCGAACCCACGGTTTCGGGCCTGCACGACATGGATCGGGCCGCCCAGTTGGCGGCCCATTTCAAGGTGCCGGGGATGGTGTGCGTCAACAAATATGATTTGAACCCGGAAAAAGCGACCGAGATTGAAGCACGCGCCGCCTTTTACCACATGAAGGTGGTGGGACGCATTGCCTTTGATCCGGTTTTTACGAAAGCCATGGTGCAGGGCGAAACCCTGCCTGAATATGCACCGCAGGCCGATGCCACCCGGCAGGTGAAAGAGATTTGGCAACAGATCATTACCTCTGAGGCAATGATACATTAAACTAGAAGGAGAACTTATTATGGAGAAAGGTAGAATTGCGGTGCCGTCCACTGGGGACGGCGGAATGGATGGACAACGATCGGGCCATTTTGGCCACTGCGATGTCTTCACGTTGATCGATGTGGCTGAGGGTAAAATTCAATCGGTCTCAACCATAGCCAACCAGGAGCATGTCCAGGGTGGCTGCATGGTGCCGGTGAACCTGCTGGCGCAACACAAGGTCAATGCATTGGTGGTGGGCGGTATCGGCATGCGTCCGCTGATGGGATTTCGCCAGGCGGGCATCGATGTCTACCATGATGCCGAGCGGGCTGAGATCCGGCCGGTGGTGGAAGACCTGGTCGCGGGTAAGCTGCCGATGATTTCCGACAACGAGGTGTGCGGCGGTGGCGGCGGACACTAACCAGGGGGGAGAAGAACCATGAAAATTGCGGTCACTGCCAAAGGAACCGATCTTGATGCGGCTGTTGATCCCCGCTTCGGACGCGCGGCCTATATCCTGATCGTGGATTCGGAAACCTTTGCCTTCCGGTTGGTCGACAACCAGGCGAACGTCAATGCCTTCAAAGGCGCCGGCATCCAGGCCGCTTCGTCACTGAGCGAACAGGGCGCCGAGGTGCTGCTCACCGGCTATTGCGGCCCCAACGCGTTTAAGACACTGGCCGCGGCCAAAGTCAAGGTAGCCAATGACGCCAATGTCTACGCCACGGTCAGAGAGGCCGTCGAGGCCTTTACGCAAGGCAAATTGCCGTACGCAAGCGAGGCCAATGTGGAGGGCCACTGGTAGGCCATCGGTTTAGGGCATGAAGCATCGCCCGCTTCCGGTTGGTAATGTCATCACCGGTGGGACGGCGGTGTTTTATTGCACGCGGCCGATGCAGGCCGCCAATGAATGGCCTGTGGGAGACCATCTCCCGGGCATCCCATCGGAGCGTTGTGGAGGAAAATCTACGTTGGATAAACAATTGATGGAAGCTTCAGCTGAAGACAGCATCCATACCACCATGGCCGCGTCCGGCTATTCGGAAAAAGCCATCGGATACTATCTGGAACATCCCTTTATGGGCGAACTGCCCGGCGCCGATCAAGTCAGCGAAATGACCGGCTCCTGCGGGGACACCATGAGAGTATCACTCAAGATCGAGCGTGATGTCATTTCCGATATCCGGTACCAGGTCCTGGGGTGTCCCGGAGCGGTGGCGGCGGCCATGGCCGCGGCCGATTTGGTGAAAGGCAAGCCGCTGGCCGCGGCAACAAGGCTCAATGACGGTGATATTTTCAATGCCCTTGAAGATATCCCGGTCCAAAAGCACCATTGCATTCAGCTGGCCGTTAAAACCCTGCACAAAAGCATCGCCGAATATGGAGCAAACCACCCATGCCCTGTCCGCACATAATGGACCCGACTGGCTGAAAGGAGAAAACCACCATGCCTTTGTTTGACTATTTCTGCGAGGATTGCGGGAAAACCAGCGAAATTCTTATTACAAATTCACAAGACACGCCGGCATGCGGCCATTGCGGGAGCGACAATCTCAAGAAACTGCTTTCCGCCCATTCATCCATGTCGGGACCTGCAAAAAATAGCCTGCCCGGCCTTGGTGATACCGCGTGCTGTGGTTCTTCTCCCGGTGATGCCGCCGGGTGTGCCGGCCCTGGGAGCTGCTGCGGCAGAAATTTCACCTGATCCGGCGAGATGCACCGATAATCAAGAAATGGTAAGAAGAGAAAAGGTACCACCCTTCCTCAGAAACGCAATCTCTATTGACATTATAGGGAACAGGTCTCATCTTTTAGGGCATGGACACCCAAAAGAATGCCATGGCCTCCACAGCCGAGACACAGACCCAGATCATCCTTGACAGTATCGCCGACGGCGTATTTACCGTCGATTCGGACTGGAAAATCACCTCTTTCAACAGGGCCGCAGAACGCATTACGGGAATCAAGAAAGCCGAGGCCATGGGCCGCCACTGCTGGGATGTGTTCAGGGCGAGTATCTGTGAGACCCAATGCTCTCTCAAGCAGAGCATTGAAACAGGCGATCCTGTGGTGGACCAGGCCATCTTCATCGTCACCTCGGAAGGTGAGCGCATCCCTGTGAGTATTTCTACCGCAATCCTGCAGGAGCTTGATGGAAAGGTGATTGGCGGTGTTGAGTCCTTCCGCGACTTGAGCGTGGTGGAAGAACTTCGCAAGGCACTCAATGAACGCCATTCGTTTTTTGATATTATCAGCAAAAACAAAGAGATGCGAAGGCTCTTCCAGATCCTTGAGCAGGTGGCAGGAAGCAACAGCACCGTTCTCCTTCAGGGCGAGAGTGGAACAGGCAAGGAATTATTCGCACGGGCGATCCATTCACTGAGCCGAAGGAAGAATGGTCCCCTTGTTACGATCAACTGCGGCGCCCTTCCGGATACCCTGCTGGAATCGGAACTGTTCGGCTACAAGGCCGGTGCATTTACGGATGCCCGTAGAGACAAACTCGGTCGCTTTGCCCTCGCGGAAAAAGGCACCCTGTTTCTTGATGAAATCGGAGATATCTCTCCTGCCCTCCAGGTCCGGTTGCTGCGTATCCTCCAGGAGAGGACATATGAGCCGCTCGGAAGTACGCAATCAAAGAAGGCCGATGTTCGGATCGTGGCTGCTACCCATCAGGATCTCGATCAGCTGGTGAAAAAAGGGCAGTTCCGTCAGGACCTCTTCTACCGCATCAACGTGGTCAAACTCTCCCTTCCTCCCCTGAGAGATCGAAAAGAAGATATTCCCCTTCTTGCAGAACACTTTATCCGCAAATTCAACCGGCTGAACGACAAGAATATCAAAGGACTTTCTCCGGAAGCCCTGGGTCTCCTGATGGCCTATGATTTTCCTGGAAACGTCCGGGAACTTGAAAACATGGTGGAATACGCTTCCGTCGTCTGCAGGAACAGTATCATCGGTTTGGAACATTTGCCGGGGCACCTTCTGCCTCGCGAAACGGTTGCTCGGTCCATGAACTTCGAGTCGTCATGGGAGGAGACAGAGAGGGCATTTGTTCTCGCAGCTCTTAAGAAAAACAACTGGAAAAAGGCAGCCACCGCCCAAGACCTGGGCATCCACCCCACAACGCTCTGGCGCAAGATGAAACGGCTGAAAATCCAGAGCGCTTTCCCCGGATCCGGATGATTCTCATCTGGTGTTTCAAGCCATAGACATTGCATTTGTGCTTGCATCACCAGCATCAATATTGCAATTGTGCAATAGTTTTTCGCTGCCCTCGGCGAGTTGCCCTGCTTCTCTCCCGAAAAATGCCTTAAATGTAAAGGAGTTGAAGGCCTGTTCCTCCCAAAGGGAATAGTGGCACGTATTCTGCTTTTATTATCTGTTGTGTAGACTACGGTCGAGAATGGATCACAAGAAGAAAAGGGGGATAGGAATGAAAATAGCGATCAGTTCAAGTGGCAATGATCTCAACGCAGCCATCGATCCGCGTTTTGGGCGATGTGCCTATTTTATTCTGGTGGAAACAGAGGATATGAGCTTCGAAGCATTTGACAACGAAAACATTGCACTGGGAGGGGGCGCGGGTATTCAATCTGCCCAGTTTGTCGCCTCAAAGGGTGCCAAGGCGGTGATCACCGGAAACTGCGGCCCGAATGCCGTAAGGACACTGAATGCAGCAGGGACCAATATTATTGTGGGGCAGTCAGGCACCGTGCGCGAGGTAGTCGAGAAATACAAGAAAGGACTGCTGGACGCAACAAGTGAGGCCAATGTCTCTGACCATTATGGCTCCTCAGGAGCCTCACCAGATCCCGGAACTTACAAAGGAAGCGGTATGGGCAGTGGTATGGGGCGCCGTGGCATGAGCGGCGGCATGGGCCGCGGCGGCGGTATGGGTTGCGGTAGAGGTATGGGAGGTGGAGGAAAGGGTTCGGGATGGAATCCTGCCGCCCGCCCTCAGGCTGTAGCCTCAGAAGATGACGAAGAACTCTCCGTTTTGAAGAAGCAGGCGGAAGAACTCCGCAGGCAAATTGAATCCATTGAATCTAGAAGGAAAAAACCAACCCTATTGTGAAACAGGAGGAAAAAAGAACAATGACAGACCAGGGACAGAGCTGCGGATTCAGCAGCCAGGAGAATGAACACCAGAAGCAGGACATTGAGATACGGGAAAGGCTGGCCCATATCAAGAACAAGATCCTCGTCATGAGCGGAAAAGGGGGTGTAGGCAAGAGCAGTATAGCTGCGTATCTTTCAGTAGTATTGGCCAAGAGAGGATACAGGGTGGGCCTCATGGACGTTGATCTGCATGGTCCCAGCATCCCCAGGTTGCTGGGACTGAAAGGGAGCTTGCGTCCAGGCACTGAAGATAAAAAGGCCAGACCCATTGCATACCTGCCCAACCTGGATGTCATCTCTATCGAACCGCTGATGGGCCAAGACAAGGACCAGGCCACCATCTGGAGAGGGCCACTCAAGATCGGCGTCATCAGGCAGTTTATTGCCGATATCGAATGGAGCGATCTCGATTACCTCATTGTGGATTCGCCTCCCGGGACCGGGGACGAGCCCCTGACCGTTGCCCAGACCATACCCGATGCCTGCGCATTGATCGTCACAACACCCCAGGAAATATCCCTGGCGGATGTGAGGAAATCCATCAATTTCTGCAAACACGTCAATATGGAAATCCTGGGCCTGGTGGAAAACATGAGCGGCCTTGTGTGTCCACATTGTGGAAAGATGATAGATCTCTTCAAGACCGGAGGCGGAAAGATCACTGCAAAACAGGAGAATATCAGGCTCCTGGGGACCCTCCCGCTGGAACCTGACGTGGTTCAAAACGGCGATGTCGGGAATATGTCCCTGTTGGATGACGGAGACCGTCCATTCACCAGTTCCTTTGATGGAATAGTGGACAAGATCATCAGCATTGAGAAAAACAAGGTGAGCTTTCCGATGGCATAAGGAGATATTACCAAGCCGCGGAAAAGAACGGACCAAAATGGTCATAAAATGGCGGTGTGACAGGAAACAATGGTTGCAATCACCAGGCATATGGAAGGAGGATGTGATATGGCACCCGGAGGACAAGGGGGAGGACAAAGTGGCGGTAGGGGTCAGGGAACTTCCGGAAGAGGAAGCGGCATGGGCGGAGGCAGGGGACTCGGCCCGGGAGGAGACTGTGTTTGTCCCAATTGTGGGGAAAAGATGTCCCACGAGAGGGGAAAGCCCTGTTTTGAGCACAAGTGCCCCAAATGCGGCACCTCGATGACCCGGGCATAGGTTGAGGAGGTTCAACCCGGGTCAAGGCATGAGGCGTCACGGGTAACGTTTCATGCCTTTTCAAAAGCCTAGGTGCAAAGCAAGATAACTTTTTGAATTTGAAGATATTTCTAGATGGAAAAAGTTTTCCAGGAAATCGGGGGCCAGGTCCAAGATTTCCTGGCGGTCGTACCAATTTGTCCTAATCGTAAAAGGAGGAGCAATGGGAAAGTTTCTGTTCGTATTGACCAGAGGCCTTGAGGACCCCACCCGCGTGACCAGGTGTCTGCAGCTTGCCAAGGTGGCAAAAGAACAGGGAAATGAAGTACACCTTTTCCTGACTGATGACGCAGTGGTGCTGGCGAAACCGAGGATGGCGGATATTGTGAAGGCACCGACAGGCGATGGGGCCAAGGACTATTTTGACTATATCCTGGAGCAACAAGTCCCCATTTACGTCTGAATTCCCTGTGCCAAGAATCGCCAGGTTGGCGAGCAGGACATTGTCAAGACTGCGCAATTTGCAGGCGCACCCAAGTTGATCTCCCTGTCGGAAGGTTCGACGGTATTCACGTTCTGATTTTTCCGATCAGACAAACTAGATGACTTCGCAAAAAGTCATCAACGTGCCCATGGAGGGGCACGCAAATCAATGGGTTGTTTTGTAACTCGTTGATTTGTAAGGAAACCGAAAATCACACTTTTCGGTTTCCGTTGGTAAAAAGTCCACGGACGGACTTCCAACGAAGTCGTGGCCTCGTTGAGCAGGCAAACGGCATATTCCAGAAGCTACGCTCCCTCCGTCGTCCATGACTCCGGTCGCTGCGGATTTCGGCCCTTCCACTGTCCTGTTCCAGGGCCGAAATGACGCCGCTTCAGAAACATCCCGTTCACCTGCTCTTCATAGCGAGTCATTTTATTTACTACAGCCAGGAGCCGGGCGTGAGACTCTTTTTCAGACCCTTTCTCATAGTGCACTTGGCAACCAACGCCGATATGGACGACTATTTGGGGTTTACGTCTCCAAACCCCACGCGCTTCTATGAATTTACGCTAAACCCCAAATAGTCGTCCATTCCCTCCGAAGTGTTTAGAAAGGGTCTGAAAAAGAGTGTCAGGTTCGGCTCAACTTCGTTGCTCATAGGCTGCCGCTTGTAGTATAAATTAGCTTTTTACGATTCCATCAAGATTGGAATAACCGCAATATCGGGATGGAAGGCAGGGTTCCTTGAAACCATCAATTAAGATCTATCCCGAAAATACGATCAAAGGTGGCCTTGTAGGTCTGTAATGCACGCTCCCCGAAACAGACGAAGACCACCTGCTCAAGGGTCTTGTCCTTTTCCAGGAAGGCTTTGGTTTCTCTCATGGCGATATCCGTCGCTCTTTCCAGGGGGAACCCATAGGCCCCTGTACTGATGGACGGGAAGGCGACCGATTTGGCGCCCAGGTCCACGGCCGCCTTCAAGCTGTTCCTGTAGCAAGCGGCGAGCAGCTGTTCCTCGTTTTTCCTCCCGCCCCTCCAGACGGGCCCCACCGTGTGGATCACCCATTTTGCGGGAAGCCTGTATCCCTTGCTCACGCGCGCCTCTCCCGTGGGGCAGCCATTGATCCGGCGTGTCTCTTCCAGGAGTTCCGGTCCGGCCGCCCTGTGGATGGCCCCGTCAACACCACCGCCTCCCAGAAGGGAATTGTTAGCCGCGTTCACGATGGCCTCCACCTCCTGTTTGGTGATATCTCCTTGAGTGATCCTGATTCGCTTTGTCATCTCTCACCTCCTGTTTTGCCCAGTTCTCCGACTTCCCGAGCCCCGCAGCCAGGCCCAGATAGAATTCCCTGATGCGTTTCTCAAAGGTCTTTCTGCCCTTCGTGCCTATGGATAGTCACGCAAATCAATGGGGAGCAACGCAACCCGTTGATTTGTAATCAAACTTGATTTTATGGATCGTGTCACATACTATGTGAGATAGATTCTTATTCAAAATAACCGCTATTTGTCAAACGGCTTTTTGTCCCTTTCTCAGACAGGAGGACGCCATGAATATTGCAATTGTTGGCGCAGGTACCAGGTGCCAAGTCTTAATGAAGACCCTGAAATCGCATTCGTTTAGGGAACTGAAACCCAGGATAGTGGCTGTTGTGGACGAACGGGAGGATGCAATCTGTATAGAACAGGCCAGGCAGGACGGCATCTTCATCACAAAGGATTACAATGATCTGTTTAACAGAGATAATATTGATCTCATCATTGAGCTGACCGGAAGGCAGGAAGTCTTCTATGACATCCTCCGCAAGAAAAGGAAAACAGTAAGGGCCTTTGATAACAAAACCGCCCAGCTCTTCTGGGAGCTGAGCAGGATTTCGGTCCTTCAAGAAAAGACCAATGAGGAACTTGAAAAGACCAGAAGCTTGTACCATGTAGTTATGAACGAGCTTTTGGAAGAAGACGTGATGATCATCAGTCCCAGCTACCAGATTATTGACGTAAATGAGACCCTGGCAAAAAAGCTTGGGCTTGAGCCGAGAGACCTGATCGGCCGTTATTGCTATGAGGTCTCACATAATCAAGACGTGCCCTGCGAAGGAAAAGAGCATCCCTGCCCCCTGGCCCAAACCCTGGAGACGAAAAAATCTTCCAAGACCACCCATATTCACCACGACTCAGACAATAAGGAACTCCACTATTCCATCTCATGTTACCCTATTCTTGAAGATGGAAAAATTGCCGGGGTGCTGGAGATATCAAGAGATATCACAAGAGACATCGACATCCAAAAGATCATGATGCAGCAGGAAAAGCTGGCTTCCATCGGCCAACTCGCGGCGGGTGTCGCCCATGAAATTAACAACCCCATGACCACTATCCTGACAACCGCCATGCTGATGCAGGAAGATATGGCTCCGGAAGACCCGAATTATGGGGAATTGAAAACGATCGCAGATGAGACCCTGCGCTGCCGCAAGATCGTAAACAGTCTCCTCAGCTTCGCCCGTCAGACAAAGCCCCAAAAGAAAGCGTCCGATTTGAACAACATTATCCTGGATGCGGTGGCACTGACCAGAAAGCAGGCCGCCTTTAAGGATGTCTCTCTGAATCACGATTTGGCCCGGAATATCCCAAAGTTACGGGTGGACAAAGACCAGATGCAGCAGGCCTTCATCAATCTTGCGTTGAATGCCATTGAAGCCACGGACCCGGGAGGGGAAGTCACCTTTTTATCCAGGATCGTGGAAGAGGATAAGGTGGTTTCTATCTCCATCAGCGACACCGGGAAGGGCATTCACGAAAAAGATCTCGGACGAATCTTCGAACCTTTTTTTACAACAAAGGAAAACGGTACAGGACTTGGAATGGCCATAACCCACGGTCTTGTGGAACAGAACGGCGGAACCCTTTCGGTAAAATCCAAATTGGGGGAGGGAACAACTTTCGAGATAAGACTCCACCTTGAAAACAGCGAAAGGGACGTCCACTGACATGCACAAGATCCTGATCATCGATGATGAGGAGAATATCTGTCAGAGTTGTCTGAAGATATTATCCAAAATGGGGTGGCATGCCGAGTACGCTGTGACCGGTTATGATGCCCTGAAACTCTTGGAGAAAGAGCCATTTGAGGTAGTGATCACCGATTTGAAGATGAGCAGCATGGGAGGCATGGAAGTTTTGAGTAGGGTAAAAGACCTGTCTCCCGACACGATGGTCATCGTCATAACCGGATATGCCACGGTCTCTTCAGCGGTTGAAGTCATGAAAATGGGCGCCCTGGATTACCTTCCAAAGCCCTTTACACCAGATGAGTTGCGGGCAGTGGTCCGCAACGCCCTCCTGGAAAGAGATCTCCGAATTCAGAACAGACACCTCCGGGAATCCCGGAAAAAAGAAGCGACGTTGTCCCATCAACTGATCGGGGAAAGCCCTCAGATAAAGACCGTCATCAATATGATCAAAAAGGTGGCGCCCACGGATTCGACCGTCCTGATCTACGGGGAGAGCGGCACGGGCAAGGAACTGATTTCAAGGGCCATACATGCCAACGGCATGCGGAAAGAAAAGGTATTCTTTGCTGTTGATTGCGGAACACTTTCGGGCAACCTCTTGGAAAGTGAACTGTTCGGCTATCGAAAAGGGGCATTTACAGGTGCTCATGAGAATAAGAAAGGAATCTTCGAAATAGCAGACGGGGGGACTGTCTTCCTGGATGAGATAAGCAATCTGAGCCCTGATGTGCAAGGCAAGCTCCTTCGCTTTCTCGAGACGCAGGAGTTCATCCCGCTTGGCGCCACGTCTCTCGTTAAAGTAGACCTTCGCCTGATTCTGGCCACCAACCGGGATCTCAAAGAGATGGTACATGAGGGTACATTCAGGGAAGATTTCTACTACCGCATCTTTGTCTATCCCATCATGATCCCTCCGCTGAGAGAACGTACAGTGGACATCCTGCCCATAGCCTATCATTTCCTGGAACAATTCAGGCAGGCTATGGGAAAGCACCTCACAGGGTTTGATGAAGACGCGGTGAGAAGGCTTATGGGATATGATTGGCCCGGCAACGCCAGACAGCTCCGCAATGTCATTGAGAGAGCCGTGATCTTGTGTGAAGGGGACGTCATCACCCCAAAAGACCTGCCTCTTGGGGGTGATACTGATGAATTGATGGAGCAGGTGCCTTCCACCAACGAAGAGCTGAAAGAGCTCAAAAAGACAATAAGGCGTAAGGCCGTGAATAAGCTTGAAAGAGACTTTGTCTTGAATGCTCTTACAAAAAACGAATGGAATGTAACCAGGGCTGCAGCCAGGGTGGGCCTGCAGAGAACAAATTTCCAGAATCTCATGAAAAAATACGGGATCAAACGTCCAGTCGCCGGTCGATCCTAGCCCGATATACAGTGTATTTTGTTTTCATACACTCGGAGAAAATCACCGTAAATTAAGAAAATGCCCATCATCAACACCCGCCATTTTCTGCAAATAAATGCTTTTCAACCCCTATCTCAATAGGTTATCTGATCTTTCCCCGGGCATGCACATCCATTTGTCCGAGAAGACGCTACCCGGCAGGTTTCAATGATAACTGTATATATACTTTATACAGCTATAGTTTTCAGAGAATTTGATTTCATTTTTTAGTCTTCAATATCAATTGGTTAGGTTATTTCAAGCCCTTTCGGCATACTTCATGCTATTAAGAGGGCAAAGACATCGAGAAGACGCTGAACCGAAGGGCATGTACCAAGAATATAAAAGGGGAGGATGGACAAGATGGCAAAAGCAGCGAGGATTCTGGTCGTGGATGACGAAAAGGCAATCTGTCAGAATGTGGAAAAGATCTTGAAAAAAAACGACTTTGAAGTGGTTAAGGCCATGAACGCAAAAGATGCATTGGAAAAGATGACCAACGAATCTTTTTCGTTGCTCATTTCCGATATTGTCATGCCTGAAACAAATGGGCTCGAATTGTTGAAAATGGTCAAAAAACAGTGGCCCCTTACAAAAGTCCTGATGATGACGGCATACGCCTCCATAGACACTGCTGTAAAGGCGATCAGGCTTGGGGCGCTGGATTACGTGCCAAAACCGTTTACCCCGGATGAATTGCGTTCAACGGTGGACCGTGCCTTGAGCGGTGAACTCAAAGAGGCTGATTCAACGGAGAAAGAGAGAGGATATATAGAAACTGTTGACGTGGATATTCCATTTGATAGAGAGGCGGTGGCGGAAACGGCAGGTGAGGCCTATGCCAGGACCCTTGGACCGTCGGACATGCCCGTCGTAGAGGCCCCTGCCCCTGAGACCCTTGAAAATTATTGTCTGGTGGGTGAACGTGTGTGTGAAATATTCAAGAAACTGGGCACCACGTGCAAAGGGGGCGTTAAGACCAGCGAGTGCCCGCAGAATAAGGCAAAGGCCAGAAAGGCGGCCGGCAAACAAAAGGGCTTTGATGCAAAGACCTTTATCGGAATCGATGAACCGTTCAGCTACAAGGAAGTGGCCTCGCTGACAGGTCCTGAATATATCCGCAACCTGCAACAAGATGGCTTTTCCTATGTCCCTTACGAGGCGTTGAAAGAGCGCGTGGCAGCAATGATGGAGGAAAGGAGGACCATCGATAAGGACATTCCATTCGATAGAGAGGCTGTGGCCAAGACGGCCGGTGAGGCCTATGCCGAGACCATCGGCCCTTCGGACCTACCTGCTGCGGTCTCTCCTGCCCCCGAGACCCTGGAAAATTACTGCCTGGTGGGTGAACGTGTGTGTGAAATCTTCAAAAAACTAGGCGCCACCTGCAAGGGTGGTGTGAAAACCAGCGAGTGCCCGCAGAATAAGGCAAAAGCAAGAAAGGCCGCCGGCAAACAAAAGGGCTTTGATGCAAAAACCTTTATTGGAATCGATCAGCCATTCAACTACGATGAGGTGGCAAGCGTCACCGGTCCCGGCTATGTTTCAAACCTGCATTTTGAAGGGACCATGTCCGTCCCCTATGAAGAACTGAGAGAGAATGTGGCGAAACTCTTGAAGGGAAAAGAACAAGCTACGGAATTTGTCAATGATGTGCTGGTCATCGACGATGAGGTGGCTGTTAACAACAATATCAGAAAGATTCTCTCCAAAAAGGGATTTGAAGTTGATCAGGCCACCACCAGAGAGGAAGCACTCGAAAAGATCGCGCAAAATGCCTATCGCCTCGTTCTCCTGGATCTCAAGATCCCCGGTGTGAAAGGCCTCGAGCTGCTGAGGGCCGTCCGCGACACCAGACCCGAGGCCATGGTTATCATTATAACCGGGTATGCCAGCATTGAAACGGCCGTGGAGACGGCAAGACTTGGTGCGGTGGATTATCTGCCCAAACCCTTTACGCCGGCCGAGGTCCGGGATATGGCCGAAAATGCACTCCGCCTTGCGGCGTAATATGCTTCCCTGGATTTATTGCTCAAGTGGGCAATAAGGGCAAAGAATCCCCCATCCGGAACCAGGGTGGGGGATTTTTTATTTTCCTCACATTCCTATCAAGTTCAACCCTTATTCCGTTTGAATATTTTTATATATAGACAATATTTTAGCTATATACCTGGGCGAGTCTAAAGAAAACATCTCGCGGTCCTTAGTGAAGGTGCACGGCCCAACTATATGTTTTTTATATGGTTTTGTTTGTACGACCCTGCTTAAGGTGACATCTGTCGCCTGCACTCTTCATTCTATTGCCCTCTTGGAACGTACACATATATTTTGGTTGACAAATTCCCGAGCGAGGATATAAAAATGGCAGACCAATGAGAAATTTTTCTCAAGGGTCGAAGAAGTTAAATCTACAAGGAGAAATGCCATGAGCGAAGCTGTGAAAGGATCGGTTTTGGTCGTAGGTGCCGGTATTGCCGGCATGCAGTCCGCGCTCGATCTAGCCAACTCCGGCTACTATGTTTACCTGCTAGAAAAGACCCCTTCCATTGGCGGAGTCATGTCCCAACTGGACAAGACTTTTCCCACCAATGACTGCGCCATGTGAATTATCTCGCCTAAACTGGTCGAGGTCGGCCGGCATCTGAACATTGAACTTATCACTTACTCTGACCTTGAATCCGTTGAAGGTTCCGCAGGGAACTTCAAGGTGAAAATCCGGAAGCGGGCGCGAAGCGTGATTATGGATCTCTGCACCGGTTGCGGTCTGTGTGTCGAGAACTGTCCAGTGACAAATCAGCTAACCCCCACCCATTAAACACGTTCCTAATAAATCACTGAGGAGTGGAGCCGATGAACGAGGCAGTTGCTGTCAGCGATACAGAATTTCACGAGATAGACTACAAGGCGCTTGATCACATCATTGAGGATGAATTCTCCAATGACAAGGAGAACCTCATCATGATCCTGCAGGCCATTCAGAATCGTTACAATTACTTGCCCCAACCTGCTCTCACCTATCTGTCGGAAAAAATAGACTTCCCCCTGAGCCGCATTTATGCAGTGGGCACCTTTTACAAGACGTTCAGTCTTGAGCCACGAGGCAGAAACATCATTTATGTGTGCCTTGGAACCGCATGTCACGTGAGGGGGGGAGACAAAGTAAAGGAAAGGATCCAGGAAATTTTGAATATCAGGGCCGGACAAACCACCGATGACATGCGTTTCACGCTGGAGCCCGTACGGTGTATCGGATGTTGCAGCCTCGGGCCCGTCGTCAAAATCAATGAGGATATCCACAGCAGAATAAGTTCCGACATGGTTCAGGACGTATTATCAAAGTATGAATAGTCCGGGTCAACAGTACCAAATAGCGGTGACAGGAAAAAATTATGAAAATTCAATCTATTCAAGACTTGGAAAGCATCGGCAGGGCCTACCAGAAAAAGCTCTATTACCCGGAGGGAATCAAGGTGAATGTGGGGATGGCCTCGTGCGGCATAGGTGCCGGAGCCAAGGCCTCCTACCATAAGGCCCTTGAATCCTTCCCGGAGGGTAATGGGATCCAAATCTGCCGTACCGGCTGCATTGGTTTCTGTGAGAAAGAGCCTCTCGTGGAGATTTTTGCCAGCGGAAAACCCAGGGTTCTTTATCAGCACATAACAGATGAAAAGATCCTCGAGGCCATAGAGGATTATCGTGAAGAAAAATTCAATCAAAAAAGAATCCTCGGGCAGATGAAAGACCCCAGGAATCTCCTTGAAGATGAATTGGACAATCCGCTGTCCGGGGTGAATGGTATTGACGGTATCCCTTTTCTTGAAGACATTCCTTTCTATGATCCTCAGGTGAAAGTGGCCCTGCGCAATTGTGGATATATCGATCCTGAGATCATTGAGGAATATATTGCCAGGGGAGGGTACTTTGCCCTTTCCCGTGCCCTTGAGGAACTGAAGGCCGCGGATGTAATCAAAATTGTAAAGGATTCCGGGCTGAGGGGCCGTGGGGGGGGAGGCTTTCCCACGGGGATCAAATGGGAAACCTGCGCCAGGCAGAAAGGGGAAAGATACATCATCTGCAATGCCGACGAAGGGGATCCGGGAGCTTACATGGATCGGAGCGTCCTGGAAGGGGATCCCCACAGCGTGCTGGAGGGCATGCTGATCGCCGGATATGCCATCGGTTCCCGTCAAGGTTTCATTTATGTCCGCCATGAATATCCCCTCGCGGTCAAACGGCTGGTGGAGGCCATTAAGCAGGCCGAGGATTATGGACTGCTCGGTGATGGAATACTTGGTTCCGATTTCAGCTTCAATGTCAAGATTTCCACCGGTGCCGGTGCCTTCGTGTGTGGTGAGTCCACGGCCCTGATGACCTCCCTGGAAGGCAAGGTGGGCAGGCCACGGGCCAAGTACGTTCATACCGTGGAAAAGGGTTTCAGGAATCAGCCGTCCAACCTCAACAATGTTGAAACCTACGCCAACGTGCCCGTTATTGTTCTAAAAGGCCCCGGGTGGTACGCGGGCATGGGGACCCAGCGAAGCAAAGGCACAAAGGTTTTCAGCCTCGTGGGGAAAGTAAGAAACACCGGTTTGGTGGAAGTCCCCATGGGGATTTCCCTGAGGCAGATTGTTTTTGATATCGGCGGTGGACCGCCGAAGAAGAAGGCATTCAAGGCCGTTCAGACAGGCGGACCTTCCGGAGGGTGCATCCCGGAACAGTTCCTGGATCTGGGCGTCGACTTTGATGAGCTGGCCAAGGTGGGCTCCATCATGGGTTCGGGCGGAATGATTGTCATGGACCAGGATACCTGCATGGTGGATGTGGCCCGCTATTTTCTTGATTTTCTGAAGGATGAATCCTGCGGCCAGTGCAATCCCTGTCGTGAGGGGATCAAGCAGATGTTGAATATCCTGACGGACATCTGCGAAGGCAACGGGAAGGAGGGAGATATAGAACTCCTTGAGGAACTGGGGAGCATGATCCAGAAATTTTCGCTGTGCGGCCTCGGCACCTCGGCCCCCAATCCCGTGCTCACAACTATCCTCTACTTCCGCGATGAATACGAGGCACACATCAGGGACAAGAAATGCCCTGCAGGGGTCTGCAAACCCTTGTTCCACTACGAGATTGACCCGGAGGCATGCACAGGTTGTCATGTGTGTGCACGCAAGTGCCCCCAGGAGGCCATAACAGGGGAAAAGAAAGAGCTCCACGTGCTGGATCAGGACAAGTGTATCAAGTGCGGCATCTGCTATGATAACTGTAAGTTCGATGCCATACTCATCAGATAGGATTGAAAACCAAAGAAGGATCTTCCAATGATTACTTTCAAGCTGAACGGCAAGACTGTCCAGGGTGATGAAGGGCAATACATCCTTCAGGTGGCTGAAAAGTATGGGATCGAGATCCCCACGCTCTGCCACCACAAGGCCTTGGAACCGGCGGGAATGTGTCGTCTTTGCACCGTCGAGCTCTTTGACGGCCGTCGTACGCGCTTTGTGACGGCGTGTAACTATCCCATCTGGGAGGGTATGGAGGTCAAAACGGACTCCGAGGCCGTTCACCAGGGCCGGAAACTGATTGTTGAAATGTTGCTGGCAAGGTGCCCTGAGGTGTCCGTTCTCAAGAATCTTGCGGCAAAATACGGTATCGAAAAACCACGCTTCAAAAAAGAAGACGATGACTGTATTCTCTGCGGGCTCTGCACACGCATTTGCGAGCGGATGGGTAATGGTGCCATCAGCCTGACCGGGCGAGGCGTGGACATGAAGGTGGATACGCCCTTCCATATCCAGACCGACGTCTGTCTCGGGTGTGGGGCCTGTGTGTCGGTTTGCCCCACGGGACACATCAAGCTGGAGGATATCAACAAGCATGCCATCAAGCCGATACCATCGGAATATGAAATGGGCCTGAAAGGCAGAAAACCCATTTATGTGCCCTACGCGCAAGCGGTACCCAATACACCTGCCATCGACCGAACCCGATGCGTGCATTTCAAGACCGGCGGTTGCAAAATCTGTGCGGATTTCTGTGGCGTAAGCGCTATCGACCACACGCAGCAGGATGAAATCGTCGAACTGGATGTGGGAGCTGTTATCCTCGCCCCGGGCTTTCAGGCCTTTGACCCCTCCAAATTCGACACCTATAACTATGCCAATCATCCCAATGTCATCTCCTCCATGGAATACGAAAGGATCCTCTCCGCATCCGGCCCCACCATGGGACACCTGGTCCGCATGTCGGATCACAAGGAACCAAAGAAAATTGCATGGTTACAGTGTGTCGGTTCCCGGGATATCAACCGGTGCGACAACGGTTATTGCTCGGCGGTATGCTGTATGTACGCCGTGAAAGAGGCCATCATCTCAAAAGAGCATGCGGGTGATGACCTGGATTGTGCCGTCTTCTATATGGACATGAGGACCCACGGAAAGGACTTTGAGCGTTACTACGACGACGCACGTGGAAAACACGGGGTGCGATTCATCCGTTCAAGGATCCATTCCATACACCCCGACACGGGGACTGACGATCTGATCCTGAAGTATGCCGATGAAAAGGGTGCTTATCAGGAAGAGACCTTCGATATGGTCATTCTCTCCGTCGGCCTTGAAACCTCCCCTGAGACCCTGGCTCTGGCCGAAAAACTGGATATCGACCTTACCGAGGGAAACTTTTGCCAGACGGGTTCCTTTAATCCTGTGGCCACATCGCGTGACGGCATCTATGTCTGCGGCGCCTTTCAGGGCCCCAAAGACATTCCCCAATCGGTGATTGAGGCCAGCTCGGCCGCAGGTGTGGCCGGTGCACTGCTGGCCTCGGCCCGTGATAGCCAGACAAAGGTCCAGGAGATACCCGAAGAAAGAAATATCGCGGGTGAAAGACCGCGCATCGGCGTTTTCGTCTGCCATTGCGGCATCAACATCAGTGGGGTAGTAGGTGTGCCCGATGTAAGGGATTATGCAGCATCTCTTCCCTATGTGGAGTATGTCAATGATAATCTTTATACCTGCTCCCAGGACACACAGGAGACCATGGCCAAGGTGATCCAGGCCAACAACTTGAATCGTGTTGTGGTTGCTGCATGCACCCCCAAGACCCACGAACCGCTCTTCCAGGATACCCTCGTGGATGCCGGCCTCAACAAGTACCTCTTTGAGATGACCAACATCCGGAACCAGGATTCCTGGGTGCACAAAGACGACCCGGAGGCCGCGACCCAGAAGGCCAAGGATCTGGTCCGCATGGCCGTGGCCAAGGTGGCCCTTATGGAACCCCTGAAAGAGACGGCGCTGGGGATCAACCAGAAGGCCCTGGTTGTGGGTGGCGGAATCTCCGGCATGGTGACTGCCGGGATATTGAGCGAGCAGGGATACCAGGTCTGTCTGGTGGAAAAAAATGCGAGCCTGGGGGGCCAGGCCCTGAATCTCTACAGGACCTGGCAGGGTGAGGATGTCCAGAAAAATCTATCGGAAATGGTCCGGAAGATCCAAAAGGATCCCAAAATCGAAATACGGCTCGACACGGAACTTTCAGCAGTAGAAGGGTTCGTGGGAAGTTTTAAGACCCATCTCAAATCGGGGGAAACCGAGACCACCCTGGAACACGGTATTGCCGTGATCGCCACAGGGGCATCCGGTTACAGTCCCGATGAATACCTCTACGGCAAAGATCCAAGGGTTCTGACCCACTTGGAGCTTGATCGAAAGTTCATCGACGATCCTTCGTCTCTCGGGAATATCAACACGGCCGTTTTCATCCAATGCGTCGGCTCCAGGGAGCCTGAAAGGCCTTACTGTTCCCGGGTCTGTTGTACCCATTCCATGGAAAGCGCCCTTCAATTGAAAGACCTAAACCCTGAAATGGACGTGTACGTCCTGTACAGGGATATTCGGACATACGGGGAACGGGAAGCCCTCTATCGCAGGGCCCGGGAGGCGGGGGTTGTCTTTATCCGTTACAGCGTTGATCAAAAACCCCTTGTTGCCGCCTCTCCTGATGCATTGGAAATCCAGGTGGTGGATCCGATTCTCCAGAGGCCGCTGCTGATTAAGGCAGACCTCATTGGACTGGCCACGGCCATCGTACCGAACAGGGATGAAAAGCTGGCACAGTTTTTCAAGATTCCCCTCAATGACGATGGCTTCTTTGTGGAGGCACATCCAAAACTGGCACCTTCGGAGTTTGCCACGGACGGCGTCTTCCTCTGCGGGATGGCGCACTATCCCAAGCCCATCGACGAGTCGGTGGCACAGGCCCAGGCCGCTGCGTCACGGGCAGTCACCCTCCTGGCGAGGGAGACCATACAGGTAAGCGGCACTGTTGCGTATGCCAACCCTGCCTATTGCAGCAGTTGCGGGGTGTGCGTGTCCATCTGCCCCTACTCGGCCCCCTCCTTTATCGAGAAGGGACGCTTTGCAGGCAGAGCGGAAATCAACCCGGCCCTGTGCAAGGGATGCGGTCTCTGTGTTGCCTCGTGCCGTTCCGGTGCCCTCAACCTGCGGGGCTTTGAGGAAGGCCAGATCATGGCCATGATTAATGAAATATAAACTGAAAAGAAACGTATTCGGATTTCTGCTTTTTTGATGTAGGATTGAGATAAGGAGATTTCTATGAACGACTGGCAACCGAGAATCACCACCTTTCTGTGTCACTGGTGCAGTTACGGCGCGGCAGACCTGGCGGGAGTAAGCCGTCTCCAGTACCCGCCCAATTTCCGGGTTATCCGGGTCCCTTGTTCCGGGCGGATCAGCCCCAAGTTTATCCTCGCGGCCTTCCGACATGGCTCCGACGGGGTGTGGGTCTCCGGGTGACACCCGGGCGACTGCCATTACCTGGAAGGTAATTACTACGCCAGAAGAAAATTCGCCCTTCTCAAGAACCTGCTCGAACACGTGGGCCTGGAACCGGGGAGGCTCCACTTTTCTTGGATAAGCTCAGCCGAGGCCACCAAATTTGTTGAAGTGGCCAACGAGGTCAGCGCGGCCGTGGGCAAACTGGGAGAGGCCAGGTACCTCATCAAAAGACGCGCCGAGGTGGCATAATGATTGCGTATACGGAAAAGATCAGGGAAATTGCCAAGAAGCTACTGGAAGCGGGGACCGTCGAGGTTTTTGTCGGGTACAAGAAAGGCTCGGTACCCATGATGAATGAGCCCGTCCTCATCAGGGACCCCGCCCATGTGGACACCCTTCACTGGGACAGCAACTGCGGCCTGAACCTCTGCAATTACCTCACCAGGCGGTCGGAAAAGATCGGCATCCTGGCAACCGGGTGCAATTCCAGAAATATGGTGACCCATGTTGTTGAGAATCAGATCAAGCGGGAGCAGCTGTATATCGTCGGTATCCCCTGTACCGGTATGATTGATCACCGGGCGGTGAAAAGGAAAGTCGGCCCAAAAGAGATCCTGGACTTCACGGAAAAAGACGGGTCTTTTACCGTGCGGGGAAGGGATTTTGAAGAGACCTTCAAAAAGACCGACTATCTCCAGACCAACTGCGCGGTATGTCGGCATCGCAACCCCGTAGAATACGATGAACTGGTTGCCGATCCGGTTGAAGAGCAGGAGGGGATTGATCCTTACAAGGACGTCAAGAAGATCGAAACCCTGTCTCCTGAAGGCAAGGAAGGTTTTTTTGAGCGGTTGATCTCCCGTTGTATCCGGTGTTATTCGTGCAGGAATGCCTGCCCCTTGTGCTATTGTCCTACCTGTTTTGTGGACGAGTCGAAGCCCCAATGGGTCGGGAAGAGCAACGATGCGACGGATACCATGACATTCCATTTCCTGAGGGCCTATCACTGTGCTGGCCGCTGCACCGACTGCGGGGCATGCGAGAGGGTCTGCCCGGTGGGCATATCCATGCGGCAGTTCACCAAGAAACTCAATAAGGATGCCGAAGAACTCTTCTCCTGGGAGGCGGGCCTCACCCTGGACCAAAGGCCCCCCATGGACGTCTATCGGCCGGATGACTATAACGATTTCGTAAAATAGGAAGTGGCTGAAAGAGGTAATCTACATGACAGACAAGATTTTTGCCAAAGAAGCCTGGATTGAAGCCCTGAAGGGGTTGACCAAAGACTACGAGGTGTTTGTTCCGGCCGGGGACGGGGATTTTCACACTTTTAAACCCCTGGAAAACGGAACGAAACCCGATTTTGGGTACCAGAACACGCGTCTGTCTCCGAAATCCCTGGTTTATCCCCAGTCCGAACGGATGTTTGATTACTCCCTTGATGAAAACGATCCCGATGCCCATATCCTCAACGAGGCATCAAGAGACTACGCTCCGCGGGCGATTGTGGGGATACGGCCCTGCGACGCCCACGCCTTTCAAATCGTGAAGTTGAATTTCGATACCCCTGAATACAGGGATCCCTTCTGGGTCAAGCGTTTCGAGTCCAGCACACTCGTTGGATTGGGGTGCCACGAACCCTGCGCCACCTGTTTCTGTACCGCCATGGGGGGAGGTCCTTTTGACGAAAAAGGGTTGGATGTCCTTTTGTATGACATGGGCGATGCCTATCTTGCCAGGAGCGTTACCGAGAAAGGCCAGGCCTTCCTGGACAAGACCCAAGGCGGAGAGAAGGCCGATGAAAAGTCCTTGAAACGGGCCGGAGAGCTCGCCGCCGGGGCCGCTGAAGCCCTGCCTGACCCCGTGCCGGTTGATCCCATAAAAAGAAAAACCATCAACGAACTTTTCGACGCCCCTTTCTGGGAAGATGTCGCCTTTCCGTGCCTGAACTGCGGGACCTGCACCTTTCTCTGCCCTACCTGCTGGTGTTTCGACATCCAGGATGAGGTACAGGGGAACCAGGGAGGCAGGATCAGGAACTGGGATTCCTGCATGTTTCCCATATTCACCCTGCACGGTTCCGGCCATAACCCCAGGGATCAGAAATTTCAAAGGGTGCGCCAGCGTTTCATGCACAAACTGAAATATTACGTTGACAAATACGGTGACGGGTTCCAGTGTTCCGGCTGCGGACGCTGTGTGCAGTTCTGTCCCGTGAATATTGATATCAGAGAAGTACTTCAATTGATGGGCAACTGAGGTTGGCCGGTTTAGCCGGTTAACAGGTTCAACGGCACAACCGCCCAAACCTGGTAACGAAAATTTAAGGAGGATGTTCCATTGGAAAATCCCTATCTTCCCTATCCGGTTCGTATTGATGATATCACCACCGAGACAGAGGACCGGAATCTCAAGACCTTCAAATTTGTCTTTCTCAATCCTGAAGATGAAAAGAAATTTGCTTACACACCCGGGCAATTTGCAGAACTTTCCATCCCCGGCAAGGGGGAAATCCCCATAGGCATCGCATCCTCCCCCACAGAAAAGGGATTCGTGGCCTTTACGGTCAACAAGGTTGGGCTTGTGAGCAGCCATCTCCACAACATGAAGAAGGGAGATGTGATGGGGATCCGGGGCCCTCTCGGCAACTGGTACCCCTGGGAGGAAATGGAGGGAAAGAATGTGGTCATCATCGGTGGCGGGTTTGCCTTCACCACCCTCCGATCGAGCATCATTTACATGATTGAACCGGAAAACAGACCGAAATTCAAAGATATCAGGGTGGTCTATGGTGCAAGAAACCCGGGTATGCTCCTCTATGGCGACGAACTCGCCGTCTGGGAGCAGCGGGACGATATCGAGATGCACATCACCGTGGACGGGACGGATGATCCGGATTGGAAATACAATGTGGGATTCGTGCCCACCATCACCGAGCAGAAAATCACGAGTGCGGACAACAGCATCGCCATTGTGTGCGGCCCCCCGGTCATGATCAAGTTCACCCAACCGGTGCTGGAAAAACTGGGCTTTCCGCCGGATCGGATCATCCTTTCCCTTGAAATGCGCATGAAATGCGGCATCGGCATCTGCGGCCGCTGCAACATCGGTGACAAGTACGTGTGCAAAGACGGCCCGGTCTTTTCCCTGGCAGAGCTGAAAGACCTGCCTCCTGAATATTAGCCTTTATTTCACCAGGGCAAGGGCTTTCCTGAAGGCAGGCGTCCCTGCCTTTTCCAACAGCTCATAGATGACCGTTTCCGTTGAAGTGATGGTCACACCTGACTGGGCCATCCTCTTCAGGGCTACCTCCCGGTTGTGCGGCGCACGGGAAGACACTGCATCACTGACCACATGGACTCTGAATTCAGAAAGCGCACTGAGCGCCGTCTGAAGGACGCAGATATGGGCCTCGATTCCAGCCAGGATCAACACGCTCCGGCCTGATCCCTTTATCTTCTCCCTGAAAACCTCGGAACCGAAACAATTGAAATGATGTTTTGATACGGCCTGAACCTCAGGGATGACACGGCCTACTTCAGGGAGCGTGCCTCCCAGCCTCTCCTGCTCCGTCAACAGGATAGGGACATTGATGATCCTTGAAAATCTGGTGAGCCGGATGATGTTTTGGATGACCAGCTCCTTTTCGGAGATAACGGGCACAAGCCGTTCCTGCACATCGATGATGACAAAAATGGATTGCTCCGGCCTGATCAATGCTGCCGGATCCTGTGAATTCGCATGGTCTCGCATGAGCTTTCCTCCCGGTAATATTTCGGTTTCTTCCTGTTCGCAGTCCGCCGGACTGCCCGCCGGGCATCCTCCACCAACGGCGCCATCAACTCCAGAACGTGCTTGACAAATCCAGCTTTTTCCTTCATGACAAATTCGCGGCATCCTATTAGGAACGAAGATGAACCGAACCTGACAATCTTTTTCAAATGCTTTCTAAACACATCGCAGGATATGGACGGAGATTTGGGGTTTATCCCTGCGACATGGCAGCGCGTAAGGTTTTGGAGGCGTAAACCCCAAATAGCCGTCCATGTAGAAGTGCGTTGCCAAGTGCACTATGAGAAAGCACATGAAAAAGATTCTCAGATCCGCTTCCTTGAACTCGTCAAATAAGGCGACTTCGTTGGAAGCCGTCATCATACCCATGGACGGGCACGCAAATCAACGGCATGCCGTGCACCCGTGGATTTGTAAGGAGACCGAAAATATGCATCTGAAAAGCGTTACACTGTTGTCTGAAAAATATCCGACCGGAGAATTCTACCCTTTTGCGCTTCCCATTTTCAAGAAAACAAAGGCCATAGCCTTTCCTTCAAACGTAACCTTTTTTATTGGGGAAAACGGAACAGGCAAGTCCACGCTGCTTGAAGCCTTGGCCCACAAATGCGGGATCCATATCTGGAGAGCGGCCGAAAAGACCCGTTTTAAGAACAATCCCTATGCAGGCCTCCTGTACAGGTACATTGCCGTAGAATGGACAGACGGTTATGTGCCTGGGTCTTTTTTCGGCTCCGACACCTTCCGGCACTTTGCTCAGAGTCTTGAAGAATGGGCCGTTTCGGATCCCGGCATGTTGGATTATTTCGGCGGGGAATCGCTCATTACCAAATCCCACGGCCAGTCTTTGATGTCCATGTTCAGGACGCGCTACGAGATAAAGGGGCTCTACCTGCTGGATGAACCTGAAACGGCGCTCTCACCTAAAAGCCAGTTGGAGTTGCTCAGGATACTGCAGAAACAGGGATCAAGGGGGCACGCTCAATTCATCGTCGCCACCCACTCCCCTATCCTTCTGGCCTGCCCCGAAGCAGAAATCTACACCTTTGATTCCATCCCCGTCGAAACAATCGCTTACGAAAATACGGAATATTACCGCATTTACAAGAGTTTCATGGAGGACAGGCGCCGGTACATCTAAGCGCGTCGAGGTCATTTTTCAAGCCCAACGCATTAGATATGGGGCTATCCGCTGTCGCAGCAGATTATTGGTGAACCGGTTGCAGCATGTTGTCAGCCCTGAGTTCCCAGATGGTAATCTGGCCCGCTGTTTTTGACAATTGGCAGATTCTCTGATAGTATATTTATTTGGGGGGACTTGGAAATGATGGTGAGCACTGCGAGGTAGGGTCATTCCCAAATGGCTGAATTCTCATTTCTCAGTAGCAGGAATCGGGAACGGTTCCTGACGTTGACAAGGCCGGCAGCCGATTTCCTTGCACGTCTTCATGTTCATCCCAACACCCTTTCCCTCTTGGGCCTGGTCCTTAGCGGACTGGCGGCGATTCTCTATGGCACGGGCTCTTTTTTCTGGGCCGCGTGGATCGTTGTGCTGGCCGGCACATGCGACGTTCTTGACGGAGAGATTGCGCGCCTGACAGGGAAAACTTCCCGTTTTGGCGCCTTTTTCGACAGCAGTCTCGACCGTTTCTCGGAAATCATCATTTTCCTGGGCCTGGCCTGGTATTTTTCGGGAGGCCAATTGTCTCCTTTGCTGAGAGGCTTGGGAACCGCCGGCACCCTGAGCCCCATTGCTGTGCTCTTCATTATACTGGCCATCGGTGGATCTTTCATGGTGAGCTACACCAGGGCCCGGGCAGAAGGCCTCGGACTGGAATGCAAGGTGGGATTCATGCAGCGCCCCGAGAGGATCACGCTCCTGGTCATCGGGTCGCTCCTGGGATCCATACCGGATCTGGGGTTGTTTCTGATGAAGCTTACCCTCTTCCTGCTGGCGCTCCTCTCCAATTTTACAGCCCTCCAGAGGATCCTTCATGTGAAAAAACAGCTCTCCAAGGAGACGGAACCCGGTGAAAGATAGCCTCATTTGCCCCCATTGCGGCCATAGGGTGGAAAGGTACCGCAACCCCTTCCCTACGGTTGATATCATCATAGAAATGGAAAAAGGGGGAATTGTTCTCATAAGCCGGAAAAACCCTCCGCACGGGTGGGCGATCCCGGGCGGTTTCATCGATTACGGGGAATCCCTGGAATCCGCCGCACGCCGTGAAGCAAAGGAAGAAACATCGCTAAGTGTCGAACTTCTTTACCAGTTGGGGTCCTATTCAGACCCCTCCAGGGATCCCAGGCACCATACCATCTCCGTGGTCTTCGTGGCCTCGGCCGAGGGACCCCCCCGGGCCGGTGATGATGCGCTGGAAGTCGGTATTTTTAGTCGGCATACCCTCCCCACGCCGCTCGCCTTTGATCACGAACAAATTCTGGAAGACTATTTCAGGCAATGTCCGAGAAACGGCTAAGGTCCTTTCTATTCCCGGCAGTCTTGCTTTTTCTGCTGTTCTGCGCGTGTTTTCTCTTCGTCAACGACCTCATCCAGAGGCCGGACGTGCAACGCTTTCTCGTCAGGAAGATTTCAGAGGCCGCAGGCTTTCATATCAAGGTAGACAGCTTTGATATCAATCTCCTTAGAGGATTCGGAATCACCGCCCACGGTCTCTCAGCAACTTCCGATGACCGAAAGGACTCCCTCACGGCTTCGAGGGCAGGAATCGGCCTTGACGCCAAAGCGCTTCTAAGAGGTCATATCATACCCACCAACCTTTCCTTGGACAATCCGATTATCGTGATGTCCCCCAAAAGGGCTGAAAAGAAAACAGAAGGGGGCGTGGGGCAGACTCTGGTGAATGCCTTCATATGGAATGCCGGTGTCCTTCGTTCCGTCAACATCCTGGGGGGGCAGGTGAAGGTTAAGGGTTGGCCTTATCATCTCAAGGAACTCACCCTGCACATGGGCGTCCGAAAAGATGAGGGTAGCGGTCGCTATTTCGGTCTCAGATGCAGGTTAGGTTTTCAAGGCCGGTATCTGCCTTTGAGCCTTCAGGGGACACTTCAAAGGGCGATCGACGGGAACAGGCTCCTGGCTGACATTTCCTGCCAGAGCGGCACGGTGCCCGCTTCATGGGTTCCATGGCCCCGTTTTGTGGCTTTTTCCGGGGGAACATTAGGTGTGAAGCTCCATGTCAAGGGTACTTTGGGAGGGACGCTTTCAGCTGAAGGCGACTTGAACGGCCGGGATCTTCATTTCACGATTTTACGAGGATCAAGGCGCAAGACCTATGATCTTGCCTCACTGCCCATGGCTTTCACGGCAAGTCTCGACAACAAAAAAACCTTCCGAATCCGCATACCCGGCGTGAAGCTCTACAAGACCTCCCTGGCCGCACAGATTGCAATCGATACAAAGGATCAGCAATCGCCCCGCCTGGACCTCTCAATCACCAGTCCTTTCATGCCCCTTAAAACGTTCAAGACCGTTTTTCCCACGTCCCTTGTCCCTGAGTGGATAGAAAAGGGGCTCTTTCCTCGCCTGGCCGACGGAGAGGTCAAAACACAGCTTTTCCGTCTGGAGGGAACAATGGATGAAATTTCCCATTTGGGCCGGCCTGGAAACTTTCATGCCCTTTCCATGAAGGTGGTCTGGCGGGGGCTGAAGGCCCTGGAACATGTGGTTCCCTTGCCTTTCGAGACGATTTCAGGGGAGATGGAGATCAAGGAGAACCATCTCCTCATTTCCCGTCTCAAGGGCCGATTCGGCCATTCAGAAGTACATAAAGGGACCCTGGAGGTCCATCCGCTGGCCGGAGGGCCGCACCGTTACGACGTTGGTCTTGACGGAGATTTTTTCTTTGAGGACCTCCTCACCTTGAAGAGCCTCCCCTGGACACCCAATTCTACAAGAGAAATGCTTGCGGGACTTCAGGGCTCTTCAGGACCCGTCTCCGCCAGTGTGAAGCTTTTCAGAAAACCGGGAGGTTCAGCCTTTCACGCGCGTGAGGCTTTATTGCATCTCGGTGCGTGTTCCATTGTCCATGAGGGCCTCTTCTTCCCCCTTACGGTCAAACTTGGGGAGATCAAAATAGCAAAATCGGGGCCCGTGCGTTTCAGTGGGAACGGCACGTGGGGCCGTTCCGAGCTGCAGATTGCAGGGATGTCGGAGCAATCTGGGGCCAGGGGTTACGCAAAAGTCACCGGCAACATCGACCTCGATGAGCTAGCAGCGGAGGTAACCAAGAGAAAAGAATGGGATGTACATCTGGGAAAACCCGCTTCCTGTAACGTGAACATCAAGAAAGAGGGAAGCTCCTGGTCCTTCAACGGCACACTTGACATGGAAAAGGGTACCGGGTTGATGGTCGGCCCCCTTTCCATCGGCTCGCCGAATAAAAAAAACGCCCTATTCATTGACGCAACCTACCTTCCCGGTAAAGCCTTCATCTTTCGAAATTTCAATGGAGAATTCGGCAGATCCGTATTTGCGGCTTCGGGGAATGTGGATTTTTCCAAACAAAGATCGTTGAAGGTGGATGTGAGCACACCCGGTCTGTTTCTCAAAGACCTGGGCATTCGTCTCGGCAGAAAGGGACCCTCACTCGAGGGATTGATCCTGGGAAAAATCGTGGCATCGATACCTTTGAATGATCCCCTCTCCTCCGAGATAACCGGAAAACTGGAAGCGCGTCATCTCCACCTACCCCTGATAGGACTGCCCCACCCCCTGCGGGAGGGTCGATTCAAGGCCATTTTTTCCGGGAAAGAAATATCCATCCCCTCCCTCGGGTTCAAAGTCGGAAAAAGCTCTGTTGAGATTCGCGGGAAGCTGACCGGGCGCGAACCCCTTCAGGGGAATCTATTGCTCCAATCCGCTTACCTGGACACGGCGGATTTCTATGGAAAACGCGCCGGCAGGTCGGAAAAAAGCCCGGAGGCCATCTGGCGGTACCTTCAGCAGGAAAAAACGGACCTGGCGGTATCCGTCAAGGTTTCTCAAGCCCATTGGCGGAAAATGAAATTCGGACCCGTTACGGGTCAGTGTGCCTTTCAGGGGGGAGATTTTCACCTCAAATCCAGCACGGTCAGAATGAAGCATGGTACCTTGACAACGGCCGGGGACATCATCAAAAAGGACGGAAATCAGATCACCCTGTTGAGCCACATCAGGCTCTTTCGACAACCGGTTCAGGAACTCATCGGAAATTTTTCAGATAAGCCATCGTTTATCGAGGGTCGTTTGAGTACCGACATCCTCCTTTCCGCCAAGGGCAAGGACAAGGCTTCACTGGTCGCGGGCCTGGACGGTAAGGGGAAAATGCTGATTGAGAAGGGCAAGATCCTCAAGTCAAACGTGCTCATCCAGGTAATGGATTTCCTGAGCCTTCAAAAAATCTTTCGCCACCCGCCGCCAGATCTATCCAAAAAGGGATTCTACTTCGACAACATCGGCTGCGATTTCGTGATCAAGAGGGGCCTGTTGAATACCGAAAACCTGGTCATGAAGAGCCCGGTCTTCAATGCCGCTATACGGGGAAGGCTGGACCTGACCAGTTCGAAGATCAAAGCCGACCTGCATGTCCAGCCCCTGGTAACCATGGACTCCCTTGTGAGCAAGATCCCCATCGTGGGCTATATTCTGACGGGCAAGGACAAGTCACTGCTGGTGTATTATTTCAGAGTGAAGGGCCCCATTGCATCACCTGAAGTCATTTATGTGCCGCTCAAGCATTGGGGAAACAGCATCATGGGGTATGTGACGCGTGCCTTTCTGACCCCCCCGCGCCTCTTTGAAAAACTCAGGAAACTGCTTAAGCCTCCTGAAAATTAAGTGACTGAGTGGCCCGGTATGCTGGTTGATAATTTTTCAAAGTCATGATAGGCTCGGGTTTAACAAATGTGGCCACGTCCGTGCTGAGGCAGAGACGCGACCTCTGGCCAAAAGGAAAACAACCATGCCCAAGCAGAATATTCTGGATATCTTCAAGAAGCGCACCCGGCACCCGTTCAGACCAAGGGCCTCGGATATCATTGCCCGGCTTTTCCCGGCCTTTGAACACTACAAATGCCCCGGTGAATCTCTCCTGGCCGGTTCCGCAGAAATTCTTGACAAAAACGTGACCGTTGTCGCACAGCAGAAGCCGACACCACAGGATCTCAAAACCCATGCGGACCTCAAGAAATTGAACTACGGAATGCTCACGTCGGATGATCACTCATTCATCCTGAGCATCATGGAAAAGCTGCAGTCCGAGGATCTTGAAAATAGCTACCTTTTCACCATCATCGACACCTATGGCGCCGATATCTCCATGTATTCAGCCCAGAGGTTTCAGGCATTCTTCATAGCCCAGCTCATAGGCGCCTTCCTGACCATTCCCGTCCGCACCATATCCCTCATTCTAGGGGAGGGCGGCAGCGGAGGTGCCCTTGCCATTCAGATGACCGACATTCGTGGCCAGATGGACGACGCCCTGTATGCCACGGCACCCCCTGAGAGCATGGCATCCATCGTCTTCAGAGACCCGGAGAGGATAGAGGACGCCCTGGCTATCCTCAAGCCGACGGCCAGGGAATTGAGGCATCTGGGGGTGGTGAACCGCATCATACCGTCCCCGGAAAACGTAACGGACAGCGCGGAGATGGCGGAAAACATAAGCCAGTTCTTGACCAGGGCGATCAAGGACCTTTCCAAATCCCGAATAGACAAGCTCATCAAGAAGCGGGAAATAACGGCAAAACAATATGGCCTTTCAAAGAAAAGCGGTCCCCTCTTCGATATCAAACGGTACTTCGAGAAACCCATCAAGAAGGCCTTTAGAAAGCCGCCGCCGGACATCAAGATCGTCCATTACTCGAGCCCGATAGAAGTGGATGAAAACTACGGCGACATCCAGCCCAAAGAAGATGCCACTGAATACCTGCAATGTGGGGCCAGCCGCGGCGGCAAGAAACAGGGAGGATGCGGCAAACTGATCCCCCTCCAGAGCTTCCTGGACAATTTCAACGTCTGCCCGGAATGCGGCTATTCCTACATCCTCGGAGCAACGGGGTGGATCGACTGCCTGGCCGACAGGGGATCGTTCAATGAACTCTATCGAAACCTGACTGTCGACCAATTGCTCGAAGAAGACAGTTTCACGAGTCACTATGAGCAGTTCCTGGCCAAACAGAAGGGGCGATCCCCTTTCAACGAGTCGCTGGTGGTCGGCAGCGCTCGAATCCATGGCTTCCAGGCCGTCATGGCCATCAGTGATTTTTACTTTTGCGGCGGGTCCATGGGAGTGGTCTTCGGTGAGAAATTCAGGAGGGCAGTGGATTATGCCATTCAGGAGAACCTGCCTTTCATCAGCCTTTGCTGCTCAGGGGGGGCCAGGCTCTATGAGGGTATTTCGGCCCTTATGCAGATGGTCAAGACCATAGAATCCGTCAATCGCCTGAAACGACACGGCCTCCCCTACATCTCCATCCTGTCAGACCCATCCACGGGCGGTGCCATCGCCAGTTACGCGGCCCTGGGCGACATCGTCATCGCCGAGCCCGGAGCGCTGGTCATCTTTGCCGGACCGCGGGTCATGCAGTCCAGGGGCTTCGAGGTGGATGAAAAGCTCGTTCGATCGGATTCCCTTTACAAGATTTCAGGGGACATCTATGACCAGTTGGGTTACTACCATGACATACGTGGCATACAGGAAATCTGCCAGAGAAAAGACATGAAGCGCTGTGTGACAAAGTATCTGGAATTCACCGGGCGAATCATCCGTAAACCGAAAAGGAAACCGAAAAAAAAAGGGCCTTAAGGCCCTCATGCTTTAGCCTGCCCCACCCCACTTTTTCTAAGAGACGAAAAGAGCACAACCGCCAGGCCTGCCAGGGCGACGGTCCCTGTAAAAACAAAAAGCCGGTCCAGACCCCACATTTGGGCGATCCATCCGGAAAAAACGGCCCCCGTGATAAAACCCGTATCATACACACTGGTAAAAAAAGACATGGCCGCCGGCTTCTGCGCACCGGTCCCATGTCCTGCGGCCAGTGCGTTGTGTGCCGGGAACAGAAACCCCATCCCGGCGCCGCACAGGACAGCGGGTAAGAGATACGACCATGAAACGATGAGGGCCGGGATAAGCGACAGTCCCAGGGCAAAGACCGGATAAGAGATCTTCATAAAACGGCGTTTTCCGAAGCGATCCATGACCTTTCCCATGGTGAGCAGAACCAGTATGGCCGTGCAGAAGGCAACGAAGAAGAAACGCCCCGCCCCCACGCCCTTTTCGGCGGAAATGAGGGCCAGGAAGTTGGCCAGTGTGGATTGACAGTGGGCGAAAATCAGCGTGGAGACCATGAGGGACAGGAAAGAAGCGTCCCTCAGCAGGGGGAGATATCTTACCTTTTCGTCCGTTTTTCCCTGGACGCGCCCCTGTTTCCCCGCCCCGGAAAATAGAATGGTGCCACAGGCCGCAAGTGCGCAGGCAGAAGCCGTTAAGTAGAGGGAGACAAAACCGCCGTGCTTTAGCAGCATCTCTCCCAGAGTCGGGGCTATGGCCGTAGCGCCCATGATGGATGCTCCCACCATGCCGTAGGCTTCTCCCTGTTTTTCGGGCGAAACGGCCCTCGCCACCAGGGAAAAACTCCCGGAGATATAGGCGGAATAGCCCACGCCGTGCACCAGACGAACGAGGAAAATCCGGAGGCCGATTCCCTGCAAGAAAAAATAGCCTGTCGTCGCCATGAACACCACCGCAATACCCGCCCACATGGCAAAGAATTCTCCCTTTGAGCCCACCAGTTTTCCCATCAAGGGACGGGACAGGACGGTGGCAACCGAAAAAAAACCCATGACCCAGCCGATCATTTCCGGTCTGGCTCCCATGTCTTCCAGGGCAAGGGGATAGAGGTAGAAGAGAGAGATGTTGCTGAAGACAAGAAAATAGGAAAGATTCAGCAGCAGGAACGGCCTGTTCCAGAGGCCCTGAAAGGCTTCACCGGCATTCGGATTTCGGGTATTCAAGCTTTTCTCGCCACAGAACGTCAATTCCTATCTACTCAATATCTAGTTGGAACCGAACCTGACAATCTTTTTCGGACGCTTTCTAAACACCCCGGAGGAAATGGATGAATATTTGGGATTTAGGGGTACTCAATAGAGTTACCATAAGCTTGGGCGGCGTAATCCCCAAATATTCATCCATTGGGAAGGCCTTTGCCAAGTGCACTTTGAGAAAGCGTCCGAAAAAGACCGTCAGATTCTCACAGCGACACACGTTTTGAGCCGCTATTTGTCGAGCTGTTACGTCAATTCAATGAACAGGCCTGCCGCAGAAGGGGCAGTATTGGAACGTCGGCTCCAGGGCACCGGAGCAATGGGGGCACCGGCCCGTTTGATCCTGCCTGGTCTGGGCAAATCCGCTGTTCGGCTTGCCCGAAACAATTCCGCATTTCCGGCACTCCAGGAACGGCTCTCCCCTTTTTACCGAAAAAAGGGGAATAAAAAATAGGGAAAAATAGTGGTCCACCCGCTTCCTCCGGGCCAGAAAGAGCCCGCAGTTGGGACAGGGCCCTGGTCGGTCATCCAGGAAGAGGGTTTTGGGTTGTACACCGCCGATGAAAAAAAACATCATGACTACTCACAGAGGTAGAGGGGCAGATGCTCTGCGAGCAGGAACCCCTCCCTGGTGGGCATGACCCGGTTTTCGTCGTATCTCAAAAGGCCCATTTTCTCCAGATCGGCGAGGTTTTTCCTGGCCGCGGACCCACGGATTTCAGCTCGGTCAAATCCCTTGCAGGTCCTCAGGCCCAGGGCCACGGATTCGAGATTCATCTGTTCCCGCGTCAGGGTTTCCTGCCCCGCGATGGGAGATTTTCCGCTCTTCAGGATCCGGCAGTAATTCCGCACGGACCGGACATTCCACCACCGCCTGCCGCCGAGAAAGGAGTGGGCGGAAGGGCCCAGGCCAAGGTAGGGAACATGGTGCCAGTATTTCTCGTTGTGTCTGCAGACATGTTGAGGGCTGCGGGCAAAATTCGATACCTCGTAGTGGATGTACCCCCTGCCCGTCAGGAAGTCGGAGGTCTCCACAAAAAACTCCCGCTCCGTTTTTTCACCCACGGACATGGGTTTTCCCTTTTCCTTCATGCGCCAGAACGCGGTCCCCTTTTCAATGGTCAACTGGTAACAGGAAACATGCTCGGGTTTGAAAGAAAGGGCCTTCTCCAGGGTCTCCAGCCAGCATGCCATTCTCTGGCCCGGAAATCCGTAGATGAGATCCATGCCCAGGTTGTCGAACCCCGCGGTCCGGAGTCTTGAAAGCGCCTCCATCGCATCGCCCGGGCCGTGGCGCCTTCCCAAAAAGGAAAGCGCCCCTTCATCAAACGACTGAACCCCCACATTCACACGATTGATGGCCAATTTCTTCAAGGTCTTCACCTTTTCTGCATTGAGGTCCCTGGGGTTGGTTTCAATGGTGATCTCCGATCGAGGATCAAAATGAAAATGATGGAAGAGCGCCTGCATGAGCCTGGCAAGCTGGGATTCTGAGAGCAGGCTGGGGGTTCCACCCCCGAGATAAAGGGTGTCAAAGGACCCGAACCGCTCCCGGTACTGCCCCATCTCCGATAGGACGGCATCCAGCCAGACCTGGATCAGGGATCCGCTTGCCAGAGAATAGAAATCACAATAGGGGCACTTGGACCGGCAAAACGGGATGTGGAGGTAAAGGCCGGCCTGTTCCATTCTATTTGCTTTCCGACCTGAGGACCGCCACGAAGGCGCTTTGAGGGATGGAAATCGATCCGATCATCTTCATGCGCTTCTTCCCCTTCTTCTGTTTCTCAAGGAGCTTGCGCTTGCGCGTGATATCCCCCCCATAGCATTTTGCCGTCACGTCTTTCCTGAAGGGCGAAATGGTCTTTCTGGCTATGATATTGCCCCCTACAGCCCCCTGTATAGCTATCTTGAACATATGCCTCGGAATCTCTTCCCTTAGTCGTTCGCAAGCCTGGAGGGCCCTGGACCGGCCCTTTTCCCGGAAGACGATCTGGGAGAGGGCATCCACCTTTTCCCCGTTCACAAGGATGTCCATCTTCACAAGGTCGCTCTCCCTGTAATCCAGGAGATCATAGTCAAAGGATCCGTAGCCCTGGGTCACGGTTTTCAACTTGTCATAGAAATCGTAGATTACCTCCCCGAGGGGCATATCGAACTGCACCTCGATCCGCCCGGGCGACGGATAGTTGAACCGGGAGTCCACGCCTCTCCGATCCAGACAGAGATCCATGACAACGCCCATATAGCGCTCCGGAATCATGATGCTTGCCCGGATAAAGGGTTCCAGGCCCTTGTTAATGGTCGTCGGATCCGGGTAATCCATGGGATTGTCCACCCGGATTTTCTCCCCGTTGTTCAGAACAAACTGATAGCGGACTGTCGGGACGGTCATGATCAGGGACTGTCCGAATTCTCTCTCCAGGCGTTCCTGTACAATCTCCAGGTGCAGCATTCCCAGAAACCCGCAGCGAAAACCCACGCCCAGGGCAACCGAAGAATCCTTCTGGTACACAAGGGCTGCATCGTTGAGCTTGTATTTTTCAAGGGCTTCGGAAAGGGATTGGTAATCATCGCTCGAGATGGGATAGATGGAGGAAAAGACCACCGGCTTTACTTCCTTGAAACCGGGCAGAGGTTCGGGTGCAGGCCGGGTATCCAGCGTCACCGTATCCCCGACATGCACGTCGCTCACCGTCTTGATCCCGGAAATGATGTAGCCCACTTCACCGGCGGAAAGTTCCTTTTTCGGCTCCCTGTCGAGCCTGAAGATACCCACCTCTTCTACCTTATGGGTGGCGTTGTTGGACATGAAGCGGATCGTCTCCCCGGCGGTCAGTTTCCCCGAAAACACCCTGCAGCTCACAATGGTCCCCCGGAAAGGATCATAGTGGGCATCAAAGATCAAGGCCTCCAAGGGATCGTCCCTAGACCCCTCGGGCGGAGGGATGAGTTCGGTTATGGCATCAAGGATTTCTTCAACACCGGTCCCCTCTTTGGCCGAGCAGAGGATGGCCAGGTCGGAATCGAGCCCCAGGTCCACCTCGATCTCCTCTTTCACCTTTTCGATATCCGCCGCCGGCAGATCGATCTTGTTTATGACCGGGATGATCTCGAGATCATGTTCCATGGCCGCATAGAGATTGGCAACGGTCTGGGCCTCGACACCCTGGGAGGCGTCCACCAGCAGGAGGACCCCCTCGCACGAGGCCAGGGCACGGGAAACCTCATAGGAGAAATCCACGTGCCCGGGGGTGTCGATGAGATTCAGTTCAAAGGCCTCCCCGTCACTGTTAATATAGGGTAGGGTGATTGCCTGGCTCTTGATGGTAATTCCCCTTTCCCTCTCGATGTCCATGTTGTCCAGGATCTGATCTCGGAAATTTCTCGCCTCCACCAGGCCGGTTTTCTGGATGAGGCGGTCTGCCAGGGTCGACTTGCCGTGGTCAATGTGCGCTATGATACTGAAGTTGCGGATGTTTTTCATTAAGCTATTCCCCTATGTCCTTACTCGAGGCATTCTTTCTTTTTCTTGAAGCTGTTTTCACCATAACATATCCGGGATGTCTTTGTAAAAAGCTCGTTTATGCCTCAAGCGGCAGCTCATGAGCAACGAAGTGGAGGAGAACCTGACGCTCTTTTTCAGACACTTTCTAAACACATCGCAGGAGATGGACGCCCATTTGGGGGTTAAGGGTAGCTTTGGAGAGTGCCAAGCTTCCGGAGGCGTAAACCCCAAATAGCCGTCCATGTCGGCGTTTGGTGCCAAGTGCACCATGAGAAAGCATCCGAAAAAGACCGTCAGGTTCTCCGCCTGAGCTCTGGTGACTGAAACGACTTCCTTGGAAGGCATCATCACGCCAATAGAAGGATTTTGGCGACCCATTTATCCCTCCCTTGTGCCTCATGTGAACGTTTTCTTTTGACACTGGTTTTACACTATGGTACATGCATTTAGCAAATTTTACTAAAGATCTTGGAGGTCCAAAATGTTTGAAATTCTGAAAAGGCAAGAAATGGCCAACGGAACGGTCGTGCTGAATGAAATCAGCGCCGCCTTGATTGCCAAAAAGGCAAAACCCGGACAATTTGTCATATTGAAGGCCACTGAAAAAGGGGAGCGCATTCCGCTTACCATGGCCGATACGGACCCGAAAAAAGGGACCATTACCATCATCTACCAGGTTGTCGGGAAATCCACAGCACTCTTCAAAGGCCTCAATGTGGGTGAAAAATTCCAGGATGTAATCGGACCACTGGGCAAGGCAACCCACCTCGAAAAACTGGGGACCGTTGTCTGCGTGGGCGGGGGCACCGGGGTGGCCGTGCTGCATCCCATTACCCGCGGTCTCAAGGAAATCGGAAACAAGGTCTACGCCGTTATCGGCGCCAGAAACAAAGACCTGCTCATCCTGGAAGAGAAGATGAAGGCCGCCTCCCATGAGCTTTTCGTCTGTACTGATGACGGCTCTTACGGGCACCATGGATTTGTGACCGATGTGTTGAAAGATATTCTCGAAAAAGAGGATGTCAAGTTGGTTGTAGGTATTGGCCCGGTACCCATGATGAATTTTCTCTGCAAGCTGACGGCGGAGTACAAGGTGAAGACCATGGTCAGCCTGAATCCCATTATGGTGGACGGGACGGGAATGTGCGGCTGCTGCCGGGTCACGGTGGGGGGAAAAACCCAGTTCGCCTGCGTCGACGGACCTGAATTTGATGGACACCAGGTGGATTTTAATGAATTGACGCAAAGACTCCAGGCCTACAAACAAGAGGAAGCCGAAGCCATGGATAAATACTCCTGTGAGTGCAAGGCGACTTTGTAGGGAATCTTTCCGGAAGTCGAAAACAGATGCGTTATCTGCTCAAGGGAATCATGCAACTCTGAGTGAGAATGGATAGGGAGGGTAATATGGCAACACCAGCAGAAAAAAAGGAAAAGATCCCCCGGCAGGCGATGCCGGAGCAGGAACCCCAGGTGAGAAAACGCAATTTTGATGAAGTACCCATGGGCCTTACGCCTGAACTGGCCATGAAGGAAGCGGAGAGGTGCCTCGAGTGCAAAAAGCCTTCCTGCATGGAGGGATGCCCCGTTTCAGTTGAAATCCCCGCCTTTATCAGGCTCATCAAAGAGGGTGATTTCACCGGGTCCATTCGGAAGATTTGGGAAAGAAACAGCCTTCCCGCCGTATGCGGCAGGGTCTGTCCGCAGGAAATCCAGTGTGAAGGCAAATGCATCCTCGGGAAAAAGGGAGACCCTGTGGGCATCGGCAACCTGGAACGTTTTGTGGCGGACAGGGAAAGGGTCGTGGGTAAGGGTGAATTGCCTCCCAGAAGTGAACCTACCGGGAAGAGGGTGGCGGTGGTGGGATCCGGCCCGTCAGGCCTGACCGTGGCAGGAGATCTCACGCTGAAAGGACATGAAGTGACCGTCTTTGAGGCCTTCCATAAACCTGGAGGGGTCCTGGTCTATGGAATTCCCGAATTCAGGCTGCCCAAGGAGATCGTTTACTCCGAGGTGCATTTTCTTGAGAGGCTCGGGGCCAAGGTCGAATGCAATACGGTTGTGGGACGAACGGTTTCTGTGGATGAGCTCTTTGAGCAGGGCTACGATGCGGTCTACGTGGGCGTAGGGGCGGGACTTCCCCGTTTTCTCAATATTCCCGGGGAAAATCTCATAGGCATTTACTCTGCCAACGAATATCTCACCAGGGCCAACCTCATGAAGGCCTATCTCTTTCCGGAGTATGACACCCCCATTGTGAAAGGAAAAGAGGTGGTTGTTCTGGGTGCGGGCAACGTGGCCATGGATTCCGCCCGCACGGCCATGCGGTTGGGTGCCGACCGGGTGAGGATCGTCTACCGGCGTTCCCGGGAAGAAATGCCTGCACGGACCGCAGAGATCCATCACGCGGGAGAGGAAGGGATTGAATTTTTTCTCTTGACCGCACCGGTCAAATTCCTGGGGGATGAAAACGGCCGTGTGACGGGCATGGATTGTCTCAAGATGGAACTGGGCGAACCGGATGAATCGGGCAGGCGTCGGCCCATACCCATTGAAGGATCCAATTTCAGGCTGGAATGCGATCTCGCAGTCATTGCTGTGGGTGCCGGAGCAAATCCCCTCCTCACCCAATCCACCGAGGGGCTGGACACGACGAAGCGGGGATATATCATTGCGGATCCCGCGACAGGCAAGACTTCCAAGAAGGGCGTCTGGGCCGGCGGAGACATTGTCTCGGGCCAGGCCACCGTTATCCTGGCCATGGGAGCCGGAAGAATGGCCTCGGATTCGATAAACAAATACCTTACCTGGGGCTGGTAGCCCGAAACCCGGGACAAGTGTTCTAAAAAGCTCCTCCTTTTTTCGCCGAGATTGCGGTTGGAAATTGAAGGAGCTTTTTTGTATCCTGCTCAGGACTTGATTTCTTCCCCCACTTCCGCTAACCTACAATTTGCCGTTCCAAGGACGCTCACGACTTCTAAGAAAGTCGACTCATCCGCCAGAGCTAAGGATCCGGGCGTGAGACTCTTTTTCAGACACTTTCTCATAGTGCACTTGACTCGGAGGTTTTACATGGACGGCTATTTGGGGTTTATGCCTCCAGGAACAAACGCGATACTCATATGTATACTAAACCACAAATGGACGTCCATCCCCTCCGATGTGTTTAGAAAGGGTCTGAAAAAGAGTGTCAGGGTGGGCTCCGCTTAGTTGCGCATAGGTTGCCGCCGGCGTTGAAAATCAGCCTTTTACAAAGTCGCCAATCCTGAAACCAATGGGAGTCAAGACATGATCAGTCGGTACACGAGACCCGAAATGGGTCGGATCTGGGAGGCGGAAAACCGGTATGCCAAGTGGCTGGAGGTGGAAATTGCCGCCTGCGAGGCCATGGCCGATGAAGGCCTTATCCCCAAAGCCGCCCTTGAAAATATCAGGAAAAAGGCACGATTTTCAGTAGATCGAATCCTGGAAATTGAAGAAGAAACCAAGCACGACGTGATAGCCTTTCTCACCAACGTGGAGGAATACGTGGGCCCCGATTCCCGCTACATTCACCTGGGCCTAACCTCTTCGGATGTGTTGGACACGAGTTTTGCCATGCTGCTCAGGGAGGCCCTATCCCTGATCATCCACGACGTGAAAGAGCTGATGGATGTTTTGCAGGAAAGGGCACTGGAGCATAAGAATACGCTCATTGTAGGCCGCTCTCACGGCATCCACGCGGAACCCACCACCTTCGGACTGAAACTGGCCCTCTGGTACGCTGAGATGAAGAGGAACCTCACGCGGCTGCAAGAGGCCGGCCATGTCATCAGTTGCGGGAAGCTCTCAGGGGCCGTTGGAACCTTTGCCAACATCTCGCCGGGCGTTGAGGCCAGGACCTGCGAGAAGCTGGGGCTAACCCCGGCCCCCATATCAACGCAGATCATCCAGCGGGATCGTCACGCCCAGTTTTTCACGACTCTCGCCATCCTTGCCGGATCCCTTGAAAACATCGCGGTGGAGATCCGGCACCTGCAGAGGACCGAAGTCCGCGAGGCCGAAGAACCCTTTTCCAAGGGACAAAAAGGTTCATCGGCCATGCCCCATAAAAAGAACCCCATCGGATCCGAAAACATCACCGGCCTAGCCCGCCTGGTTCGCTCCAACGCCATGGCTGCACTCGAAAATATGCCCTTGTGGCACGAAAGGGATATCAGCCACTCGTCCGTTGAAAGGGTCATAGGGCCGGACAGTACCATCCTGATTGATTTTATGCTCGTCAGGTTGCGCCGCATCATTAAAGGGCTGGTGATCTATCCGGAACGGATGCTCGAAAATCTTCACCGGACCAGGGGTCTCATTTTTTCCCAGCAGGTCCTTCTCAGGCTCGCTGAAAAGGGGCTGGAGAGGCAGAAGGCCTACGTATTGGTTCAAAGAAATGCCATGAAGGTGTGGGAGGAGGACCTTCAATTCAAGGATCTTTTACTCGCAGACCGGGATATCCTGACCTATCTCAGCAAAGAAGAAATTGAGCAAATATTCGATCTGCAATACCACCTCAAACATGTGGAGGATATTTACAAACGCGTATTTACCGGGTGAAAGACAACGACCCTGGAATGAGGCCTTCAAAGCGAGATGAGCACAGATCTGTCCATCATGATCATGAAAGAAATCGGGAAGGTGAGGCGGTTCCAGATTTCCTCCCGCCTCCTGTTTTGGTCTTCCCTCTTTTTTGCCTCCTATATCGTGGTCTCCATTTTTGCCGTCAATGCGTATTTTGAAAAGCGGCGGGAGAATACCTCCCTGGAAAAGAAGGTGACCATGGCAAGAGAAGCCGCGAGTGATTCCAAACGGGAACTTCTCCGCTTACAGCAGCATCTGGCCGTATTGGAAGACTATATCCACCTCATCGAAAATCCCGGCGACAAAACAGGGCGGGCAAAAGATCCAGAGGCATCCGGCAAACCCCAGCCGGCAGAAGCCCCCCCGCCATCCGGCACCTCCGCCGCCCATGAAAGCCTCCAGATAAAGGCCGCTTTATCAAGCCCTGAATTGGTCCGGGCGGAAAGGGAACCGGCGGGTAAAGCCGTGGCCATCCAGGATTTCGCCGTCAATCTCGAAAATACCAGAATGACCGTTTCTTTCAAACTGGTAAACACATCTCTGAATCAGGGCAGCCTGAGGGGGTACATTCACATGATCACCCTGGACAGGAACGCCGATCCGCCCCTGATCCGGACCTTCCCACACGAGACACTCGAAAAAGGGATTCCCGTCAGCTACAAGCGGGGGCAACTTTTTCAGATTAAGCATTTCATGACCATCAGGGGAAAATTCTTTTTGAGCGGCACGAAACAGTCCCCCTCCTCCCTCCGGGTATTCATCTATGACCATGAGGGCCTAATGCTGCTCGACAAGGCCTTTGACTTGAACAACGCCATCTGATAACCGCGTCTTCGAAGTACCCCTGCCTCCCATTGACATCTGCTTTTTCCAGGCCCCGCGGCAGAGGGGCATTAATCGCCCGCATAGGCCAATTCCAGGACGTCCTCCCATGGATCCGCGTTCTTGATGACAACACTGAATTGCTGACCACAATAGAGACCGATTTTTGTCTCCTGTTTGAGTTCCGCGATGTGCAGAAAATCCGTAAGCAGGATTCGGTACTTGGTTTTGAGCACATCAAGAACCATGGCCCGGTACTTTGAGCCTGATCGTCCCTGCAGATATTTCAAGATCCAGTAACGCATCCGATTTCGCCTGACCCTGCCCAGTGCCTTCAGGGTCGGTTCGATGGTCATGCGCATCTCTTCCAGGGCATTTGCGTCATAGGCAAAACGACCTTCCGAAAGAAATGCCTTCAACTGCCGCTGGGCCACGAGGTCCAGATATCGCCTGAGAGGAGAAGTGGCATTGGTATATTCCTCAAGACCAAGGCCGCTGTGAGGGCCGGGCTTGGTGGAAATCCTCAGCGGATTGAGCTTGCGACGCTGTTTGAACACGTAGTATACATATCCGAATTGATCTTCCGTCATCCTCGCACTGGGTTCAGACTGGGTCCTAAACAGGATGGGGATCGCATTCTGCCTGCAAAATCCGGCGAGCAGACCGTTGTAAAAGATCATCAGTTCGGCCACCAGCATTCTGGAAGGGGTGTTCTGCTCCACCATCTCCATTTGAATGAGGCCGTCCTCACCGAAAGAGACCTGAAGTTCCGGTAGAGACAAGCTGACGGCATCGTGCTCCATCCTCACCCGTCTGAACAACATACTCAGGCGATAGAGCTGCTTTAAAGTGGGATCGGACTCCAGCAATCCGTTGACGGAATCATAGGTCAGCCGTCTTTCCACCCGGACAACGCTGGGCACAAAATCATAGTCGATCAATCTTCCGTCCTGCGTAAAACGCGCCAGAAGAGAGAGGGCCGGGCGATCACATCCCTTTTTGAGGCTCAAGGTTTCCTGGGAGAGATCCGGGGGGATCATGGGGATCTGGCGTCGAGGGAGGTAGAGGGATGAGGCCCTCTGAAATGCCTCGCGGTCCAGGGGAGAGTCCGGTCCAATAGACGCGGCTACATCGGCAATATGGATCCCCAGGTGCAGTTGATCCCCTTTCACCTCGAGGCTCAGCGCATCGTCAAAATCCTGGGTGAGGGGACCGTCAATGGTCAGGATGGGGAGGGATCTGAGATCTTCCCGCCCTTCATGGTCTATTTCCGAACAGGCCAGACGGGAAGACTCGCGGAGCTTCTCATCGCTGAACCCGGTCTTGATCTCCTGCCTGATGAGATCAAAATTTTCATCTTCTTCCCAGACGCCCATTCGGACCAGCAGGTGCCTTGCCTCCCTCACATCCGTAATCCCCGCCTTAGAGAGTATTTCCTTGGAAAACTTAAAGTCCGGAGCCTCACGTCCGTGAAGCGCAAGTTGCTTCAGAAGATCTATGATTTCCATCTCGCAGGCGGGGGCCGCCGTTTTCCGTCCCGACCGGATATCCCTGAGCCAACCGCCACCCTCCTGGAGTTTTTCCTCTCTGGACGCCTCCGCCTCTTTTTCGCGCTGTATCTGTTCTACCCTCGCCTCGGAGTTTGGCAGAAAGTAGCCGTCCTTGAGCTTGAAATAGATCCGATCCTCAAAAAGGGCCCGTACCACGGCAGACAAATGGTCATCCGACACCGTCTCGCCAAAGGCAAGCTCGGCCAGATAGCGATGACTGAAAAGTTCATTTTCGTCACTGACAAGCTCCCACAATTCTCTGACCCTGACACGCTCTTTCAATTTTTCCCTTAGAGACTCCGCCTTTGTCAGCCATTCAAGCTGTTCTTCCCGCGGTCTCAGCGGGTCGACACCGGAAGAAGAGATGAGCAAAATCCTCTTGGGTGACACATTGAGTTCACGGTTGGTGGCCGTCATCAGGTGAAGCTTGTTCACGCTGTCATGCAGGCACAGGGTGGAAACAAACTTGCCTTGTTCAATAAATTCGACTATTTTCCCTAGATTCATTGGTTCTTCTTCGATCCCGGAAAATTTCCTTCGTGGACTTCCTACCGACCATCCATGGCCCGATGACGGCTTCCCGCCGGCTCATCTCGGAGGGTCGATACAAACCGGGTACCCTTCCAAACTTGATGGAACCGTAAAAAGTCCGTCCATGGAC
>JBAPTR010000229.1:0-4917 GCA_049282265.1 Desulfatiglandaceae bacterium
CTCTTACAACTATTCGATGTGGCGATTGACTAGGTGATAATGCATGCTTCTGATATTATTGATAGTACACGGATTTTCTGGAAAATGGGAAAATATTTTAATCAACAAACAACAACCTTCATGGGTAACATACACAAAATCAGTGTTGAAGTCCTGAAGGATTCGGGCCGGCTATTTCTCCAGAGATCCCATCATCTGAATGATTAATAATAGTTCCGAGATCTTGGACGAATTCGTCCTCAAAATATTCCATTTTCGGATAATCATCCTGGAATCATGGCGCATTGAGAATTGGATATCACTAGGTGCTGAAAGAAGATGCTGCTTTCATCTCCTCCTTCTCGGCGCTATATGGCAGGAGTGGGCACGCCGTTCCAGGCCGTTTTCGACTCCACCCGTTTTCTATCTATAATTTTGCCTGATTTAATATCGATATCAACGAAACCAACAGGAATTCTTCTGGTGTTGAATGCAAGCAACTTCTTTCCAGATATATGTCTATGGGAGGGACTGTCGACCTCCACAAGAATTACCCGTCTATATTCGCAATTATCGCAATCCATATTTTGATTGATAATTCCCAAAGGACAATGATGCCTTCTTGCCACAGCTGGATCCATATTTCTCATCCTAGCCATTTGTGCAGATGACGACCGTCTTAAGTGTTCGAATGGATGGAGAACCCAGTCTGTTATAAGCGCAACCGTATGATGCTGTTTGTAGAGACGGTGCTCGTCTCCCGTATTGGCGATCATGCCCTGCATGATATAATCCACCGGCATTTCATAACCAAGATAATCCTTATGTTTGTTTAAAAATTCCACATCACCATTTTGAATGGTCTTCAGTATCGCCGCTTCTTTTATGTTGTCCTCCGGCATTATGGATATAAGCGTTACATTCTCTTTTGACTCAAGTCGAAGTGAATTCAGCGTGAGGGATCGGCACACAAAACCACTGCCAATGACAACAGCCACTACAGTCAGCAGAACGAAGATATGCTTGGGCTTGAAGGGATTAATCGGCACAGGCATGTTGGATTTGTTTCTCCCTATCGACGGAAAAAACATTCCTGTATTGCGAACATATTCTCTGTAGGAATCCCCGTATTGAGCGGCCATACGCCTTTCTTCATCTTTGGCCAAAAAGTAGTACAGCATGAACATGATCGACAGCGTCACGAGGACGATAAACCGGGGCCACAATATCGCCATGCCCACGCCCCAAATTCCGAGTGAAGAATATTGCGGGTGACGAACGAAACGATAGATCCCACGGCTGGCTATCCCCCACTTAAACAACTTCCCCAGATAGACTTGTGAGGCGCAGATAAGAAAGGTGGCACAACCGACAATAAACAGCACAGAGCCTGAGACGCGAATAATTTTGAGCGGCAGCGTCGGCGGCAGTACCATATGCGGCAGAAAGAAATGCGTGAGCCACCGTGTCGCTGGGTAGGCATCCAACCAATGGAAAACAGGATTGAAAACCGAATAGAAGAAAAGAGCAAAAGGGCTTATCATTATCATGACTTCGAAAGCCATTATAAAAAATACAATAATTCCTCCTCGCGCAGCAATCCTTTTGCCCCATTCCCCAAAGTTTGTCATTTGCATGAGCAATTCCCTCACTATTTGTGTTGCACTAAACAGCTAGTTTTCAACCGGCGCCCAAACTCTGTTTGTGTGCGGGCACTGCTAAAATGACCTTTCCGGGCGCTTTGTACCGTCAACAATTCTTGCATAATCCTTGAACCCATGCAAATCCAACAATACTGCAGGTATGCTGGATCTGGTTAAAAATGAGCATCTCGACTATACCAAAAAATAGGCTTAACTTCAAAATATTGTGGTCCGGTTGGATACAGTGGGATTGGAGATATCTTGCCAGACATGCACATATCCTCCGCTCATTGCCATCCCGGATATTCTCTTATCTCAGGTTTGGGTGAGGTGGTGATCTTCAGAAAATATCTCAAGTGAACATATGAATCGGAATGTTATGGCTTAGATTTATAGAGAGTGAAAAAGTTAACGGCGTGCCCTACCTCTCATACGACTCCGGGTGCCCTGGTTCCACCAGAATTATCCACTACTAATTTACTTTTTTACCAGCGTCCCGCTTTCGGGTTAAGGCTTAGACGGCCGAGCGACTTGGCTGTCGGATCACCCATGAGATAGGCTACCCAGCCATGCGCCAACTCATGAAAAATGATGGAATACAAGAGTGGTATGGCGATGAGGATGAACGCAAGCGGATCTTTAAGCAGCAGATTGATCAGGCCCATGGATTGTCTCCCTGACGGCACTCCGTAAAATGGGTTTAAGAACATATGAGGATGCGCAGGACGCCGGCAGCACAAGCAATTTCCCCAACTTCCCGCCGATCTCCTTCAGCCTCTTGAGAGATCGGATGCAGGCCCGGAGGCCGAATATCTCTTTGTGTAAGAGCGGGGCGCTCTTCTGAAATTCAATAAAGCAATCATCTATTACCCGGGTCAAAAATCGATCCCGGACCCATCGGGTTTTGGTTTATCTTGATTGAAAACGCCCATTGAGATATGGTTGGGCCTTTCCACCTGCCGCCGCCCGTAACGCAGGGGAGAAAAGGGTTCAGGGAGGTATCCGAGTGCAGTTCAGATATGGACTTGAAGAGCGACCGCCTTTCGGGGCATTGCTCCTGTTCGGCCTTCAGTGGCTGGCCATTGCCGTCCCCGGGATTATCATCATCGGCAAGGTGGTCGGAGGGCTCCATTTCAGTGCATGGGGCGACCAGGTGATCTACCTGCAGAAGCTGTGCTTCATCACCGCCCTTACCCTCTTTTGCCAGGTCCTGTGGGGGCACCGCCTTCCCCTGATTGCCGGCCCGTCCACGGTGCTTCTCATCGGGGTCATCGCCAGCCGCGGGTTCCCCCTCAACACCGTTTATTCCTCCATTCTCGTGGGCGGGCTCCTTCTTTCCCTGTTGAGCATTACCGGGATATTCCGCTATCTGCAGACCCTGTTCACCGCCCGAGTGGTCGCCGCCGTTCTCCTATTGATCGCCTTCAGCCTTGCGCCCACACTCCAGAATCTGATCGTCCGATCGGATCCCGCCTCACCCCTCGCCAATCTCGTCTTTGCGCTCCTGTTCCTGTTCGCCATGTTCCTGGCGCAGCGACGCCTGCCCGATATCTGGAAATCGACCCTGATCGTCTGGGCCATGGCGGTCGGGGCCATGGCCTATTACCTCCTCTTCGGCCCTATCCCGGAAGCCGGACCCGTCTCCGCAGGGGACCTGTTCGCCGGATTCTTCACCCACCTGACCACCCGGCCGGCTTTCGATCCGGGCGTACTGGTCTCCTTTCTCTTCTGCTTCCTTGCGTTATCCGTAAACGACCTTGGGTCCATTCAGTCCATGTACGAACTGCTCAAGCCTTCGGACATGCCCGGCAGGATCACCCGCGGCATCGCCTTCACCGGCCTGGCCAATGCAGTGTCCGGCCTTTTCGGGGTGCTGGGCCCGGTCGATTTTTCCTTGAGCCCCGGCGTCGTGGCTTCCACCGGATGCGCCTCCAGGTTTACCCTGTTGCCCACGGCCCTTATCCTCCTGCTCCTGGCCTTTTCGCCCATAACCATCGGTGTGCTCGGGCACATCCCCCCGGCGGTCATCGGGTGTGTTCTCACCTATATCCTTTGCGCGCAGGTCGCTGCAGGGCTGAGCGTCCTTCTGGAGGCCAAGGAGGCATTCCGGTTCGACCATGGGCTGATCGTCGGCTTGCCGGTCTTGCTCACCACGATCGTGGCCTTTCTGGGGCCGGATGTGTTGCGTTCATTTCCCGTCGTTTTGAGACCCATTCTCGGCAACGCTTTCGTCGTCGGGGTGGTCGCTGCACTGGTTATGGAACATGTAGTCTTTCGCCCCGCTCCGGCCACTCCCGCGGACGGTTGAGTGCCCTGCGGATTTCCGATTTTTCAGCCAGCACCGTACGTGAAAGGCCCGATTCCCCTTCGGCCGTTTGCTCAGCATCCCTGGCCTTCCCTGTTTGATGCAACCGTAAGAGGTCCGGTTAGAAATAAACCCGCCCTTCCATGAGCAGACGGGCGGTGCGAATACCCCGTGACGCTGAGGATGCGGCATTCCGCGCCCGTGGTCTCCGCCGATACACCCGCCTCGATGATGCCGTCGGGATGGCCGATCCGGATATTGCTGATGTCCGCCCGGGAGCCCAGCGCCCGGTTGACAACCGAACCGCGTACCAAGGCGGCGGCCCCGGTGCGTAACACTCCGGTCAGGGCATAGGTCCGGTAGGTTTTCGGTCCGGTCACGAGCGTCATTTTCGGAACGGACGGGCTGAGGAAAGGGGCCTTTTCCCAGTCTTCGACCAGACCATTTCCCAGGAGAATCCGGTCCCGTTCTTCGCCTGCAGGAGGAAGGTCGTCTTCGGCGAAGAAAATCCCCTTGCTCGTGCCGCCTCTCATGATCGTACAGGATATGCTCTTGCGCAATGCCGTATCCCCTTTTTCTCCGACGGAGGTGATCAGAAGTCCATCGTTGGCAAAAGTTTACATACTTTTGGTGGATTGGATGGAAAAAGGAGAATATAAATGGTTTGATTTGACATTGAATGGGTGGCAGGGAGGGAGAGATAAAAAGAGCGGTCCTTGGGAGGACTATATCTACAAGAAATTGTGGGCCTGGAAATGACTTTTAGGTTGCTACCTCCTTCTTGCCATATGGCCATTGGAGGATGTGCCTCATTTTATTACAACTGGCACCACAATACTTGAAAATTGGTCGATTCAACAATTCCCAAATGATTCTTGAATCCCGGCAAATTCAACGATTCTGCTTCTATCTTGGTGCTCGTGTAAAAACGATGGTCTCAACTATACCAGAAAAATGGGCTTAGCTTCAAGATATTGTGGTCCAGTTTAA